>NZ_CP115184.1:3000000-3300000 GCF_029395675.1 Janibacter cremeus | reverse complement strand
CCGACCACGAGGCGACGATCATCCAGGACCTCGAGCGGCACGGGCTCGACGTGCCACAGCTGCGCGAGGTCCTCTGGGGCGGGCACGTGCTCGTCGACGATCCCGACCTCTACGAGAGGTGGCGCTTCCCCACGTCCCGGGAGCGCCTGTCCAGCCACCACAAGACGATGGACAAGTCGCAGTACCCGGACCTGGGCATGAAGGGCCCGCTCGTGCGGGAGAAGCTGCACGGTCGCACGAGGACGGGGACGTGGCTGCAGTTCGAGAAGACCCCGGCGGCGATGGGGCACGGCTTCCGCCTGCCGACGTGGACCGACTTCCTGCACCTGTGCGACTTCGTCGTCTACCGCATCACCAAGAGCAACGTCGGCCCGTGGGGACTGTCGAAGCAGACCGAGCGGTGGCCGATGTACCTCTCCCCGGCCATCTCCTCGTCGCTCCCGGTGTCCCCGGCGGCTCTCGGCGAGCTGACCGCCGCCCTGGAAAGGATCGAGGACGCGGACGACACCACGTCCGCCTCACCTGACCTCGCGCGGCACTTCCCGCCGCCGGACCGGGCGAGCACCACGGCCGAGCTCGTCTTCGATCCGGGGACCCGCAACGGGCGCGGCATGTTCGGCGCCGTCAACATCCACGTGCACACCGGGCAGGTCCAGGACGCGCGACGGGCGCTCGACCGGGCTCGTGGGGCCGCGCCGCCCCGATGGACCCTGCCGCCGGTCGCCGACATAGGAGGAACCATGACCAGCACGACGAGCTCGGCCGACATCCCGGCCGAGACCCTCGAGAACCTCGTGGACCTCGTGGGGACCGGCCCGGTCCTCCTCGGCGCCTACACCCTGGCCGAGATCGACGCCGTCGGCGCGATCGACCACCTCTTCGAGGAGAAGCCCGCCCCCGAGCTCATCGCCGAGGCCGTGCGCTCCCTCGCAGCCCGGGGCCTCATCTCGACCGACAGGGGCTCGGACACGCTGCAGGTGCGGGGCGACCTCGGCATCGCGACCGCCGTCCAGCACCGCTCACGGATCGCCATCGACGCTCGCGTCACGGGTGCGGAGCCGGACCAGCCGTGGCGGTTCGTGCTCATGCCGCAGCCGGAGGGCATCACCCTCGAGGTGCTCATCGATGCGCTGGGTATCCACACATACTCCCTGCGCGGCCACGAGGAGGCGCTGGAGCGGTTGTGGAAGCGCCTTCCCTCCGGCGGTCGTGGACCCGAGGACGCCGATGCGGACGCCCTCCTGGGCAGCAGCCCGCGCACCGCTCTCGTCACGGTCAACCGGTGGGACGAGTCCGGTGGGCACACGAGCACGGACCTCGTCCTCGCGCAGGAGGGAGGCGACTGCCATGCCTTCGTCCGGGACGACCACTCCCCCGACACCCTCGTCGCGACGGGCAAGGACGAGAACGAGTGGCGGCGGCTGATCGTGCAGGCCGCGTCCTGACTCCGAGCGGGGCCGAGGGGTCTGGGTCAGTCCCAGGCCTGCGCCAGCAGCTCGATCGAGCGCTCCCGGACGGATGGCTCGAAGGCATAGGTCACGGTGATGAGTTCGTCGGCGCCCGTGCGCTCGACGAACTCCTCCAGCTGCCGCACGGCACGCGCGGGTGAGCCGACGGCCTTGACGGCAAGCATCGGGCTGTCGAGGCCCGGGGTGCCGGCGTCAACCGGAGGCCGCAGCCTGCCGCGCTCCCCACGCGCCATGCCGGCGAACATCTGGCCGACGGTGGTGAACTGCCGCTCGGCCTCGGCATCGCTGTCGGCCACCATCACGTTGATCCCGGCCATGACGTATGGCTGCTCGATCTGCGCGGTCGGCGCATCAGCGGTGAAGCTCTCCCGGTAGACCCTGATCGCATCATCGATCTGGTCCGGGGCGAAGTGCGAGGCCAGGGAGAAGGGCAGGCCCAGCTGTCCGGCGATCGAGGCTCCGTTGACGGTCGACCCGAGCACCCAGATGGGCACGTCCGTCCCGGCGGACACGACCGAGGCGATCGGCGTGCTGTGGCCGGTGCCCTCCGGGCCGAACCACCCCTGCAGGTCGTAGATGTTCTGCGCGAAGGCCTGGGGCTCCGCCGAGGAGCGGCTCAGCGCCTGGGCCGTCATCATGTCGGTGCCGGGGGCGCGGCCGAGGCCGAGGTCGATGCGGTCGCCGTGGACGTTGGCGAGGGTCCCGTACTGCTCGGCCACCATGAGCGGGGCGTGGTTGGGCAGCATGACCCCGCCGGCTCCGAGGCGAATCCGCTCGGTGGCGTGCGCCGCTTCGGCGATGACCAGTGACGTGGCGCTGGAGGCGATGCTCTCCGTGTTGTGGTGCTCGGCGTACCAGATCCGCGCATAACCGAGCCGGTCAGCGAGCCGTGCCGCCGACATGGCGTCGGCGATGGCCTCTCGGGCCGACGAGCCCTCCGAGATGGAGACGAGATCGAGGATGCTCAGGGGAACGCGCACGGCGGGTGGAACTCCTTGGTCGACGGAACGACCGGGGGCTCGATGGCTCTCGGTCCTCATCGGATGAAGCCCCTGGATGCCTGGGACTATTCCGGCCTCCACGTTGCACGGTCGCGTCGGGCCGTGGCGGCCTCGGCGTGGACCGATACGGTGGAGGACCACGTCCCCTGACAACGGAGTCCGCCATGGATCTGCTGATCACCCTTGCCGTCGTCGCCGTCGTCGTGGCGGGGGTGGCGACCCTCGTTTTCGGTGGCCTGCGCACCAGCATCTTCTTCACGGTCAAGACGCAGGAGAACGTGATCGTGGAGCGCTTCGGCAAGTACAAGAAGGTCGCCAAGCCGGGCCTGAACGTCAAGACGCCCTTCATCGAGACCACGACGCGACCGATCTCGCTGCGCGTCCGCCAGCTCGAGGTCAACATCGAGACCAAGACCAAGGACAACGTCTTCGTCACCATCCCCGTGGCGGTGCAGTTCGTCATCGGCGAGGAGAACGTCGTCGACGCCTACTACAAGCTGGACAACCCGGAGGAGCAGATCCGCTCCTACGTCTTCGACACCGTCCGCTCGTCGCTGTCGTCGATGACCTTGGACACCTCCTTCGAGTCCAAGGACGACATCGCCTCGGCCGTGGAGAACCGGCTGTCGGAGTCCATGGCCCGTTACGGCTTCCAGATCGTCAACACCCTGGTCACCGACATCTCGCCCGACCAGAGGGTGCGGGACTCGATGAACTCCATCAACGCCGCCCAGCGGGACCGCGACGCCGCCCAGTCGCTGGCCGAGGCGGACAAGATCAAGCGGGTGACCCAGGCCGAGGCCGACGCCGATGCCCGGCGGCTGCAGGGTGAGGGCGTCGCCGCTCAGCGGAAGGCGATCGCCACCGGCATCGCCGAGCAGTACGAGATGCTCAAGCGAGCCGGCATCGAGGACACCGCCGAGCAGCTGCTGCTGATGAACCAGTACTTCGACACGCTGGGGGACGTGGCCCGCAACGGTAAGTCGAACGTGCTCTTCCTCCCGTCGAACCCGGGGTCGGTGGGCGACCTCTTCCAGGAGATCCGCAACTCGCTGCTGTCGGCCCAGGAGGCGGGGAGGGCCTCTGACGCCGCCGACCCGGACGTCGGCTCCGGCTTCGAGGAGTACCGCCCCTGACGGCTCACCCTCGGCACCCGTCACGAGCGCGAGGGTGGGCCCGGGGGCTCACACGTTGAAGCGGAACTCCACCACGTCGCCGTCGGACATGACGTACTCCTTGCCCTCCATGCGCACCTTGCCGGCCGCCTTCGCCTCGGCCATCGAGCCGAGCGTGTCGAGGTCCTCGTAGGAGACGACCTCGGCCTTGATGAACCCGCGCTCGAAGTCGGTGTGGATGACACCGGCGGCCTGCGGCGCCTTGTCCCCGCGGTGGATCGTCCACGCGCGGGCCTCCTTGGGGCCGGCGGTGAGGTAGGTCTGCAGGCCGAGGGTGTTGAAGCCCTTGCGCGCGAGCTGGTCCAGACCCGGCTCGTCGATGCCGACGGCCTCGAGGAGCTCGCGGGCGTCCTCGTCGTCGAGCTCGGCGACCTCGGACTCGAGCTTGGCGTTGAGGAAGATCGCCTCGGCCGGCTCGACGAGGGCCTGCATGCGGTCCTGGAAGTCCGTGTCGGTCAACTGGTCCTCGTCGACGTTGAAGACGTAGAGGAAGGGCTTGGTCGTCAGCAGGCCGAGCTGGCGGGCGATGCCGAGGTCGACGCCGGCCGCCTCCCCCTTCGCGAAGAGCGTGTCGCCGGCCTCGAGGACCTCGCGCGCGGCGAGCGCGGTGTCGAGGACCTCCTTGTCGGTCTTCTTCCCCTTGACCTCCTTCTCGAGGCGCGGGACGGCGGACTCGAGGGTCTGCAGGTCGGCGAGGACGAGCTCGGTGTTGATCGTCTCCATGTCGGAGGAGGGGTCGATCTTGCCGTCGACGTGGGTGACGTCGTCGTCGACGAAGGCGCGCACCACCTGGCAGATCGCGTCCGACTCGCGGATGTTGGCGAGGAACTTGTTCCCCAGCCCCTCCCCTTCGCTCGCGCCGCGCACGATGCCGGCGATGTCGACGAAGGAGACCGTCGCCGGGAGGATCTTCTCGCTGCCGAAGATCTCGGCGAGTCGACCGAGCCGGGAGTCCGGCAACGGGACGACGCCGACGTTCGGCTCGATGGTCGCGAACGGGTAGTTCGCGGCGAGGACGCTGTTCTTGGTCAGTGCGTTGAACATCGTCGACTTGCCGACGTTGGGGAGACCGACGATTCCGATGGAGAGTGCCACGGGGACGAGAGTCTACCGGTGCGAAGGGGGGCGCTCACCCCGGTCCGTCCCCGCGGCCACCCACCGGCCCAGCGCGAGACGCTGACCGCCGCGATGCAGGGGATGAGCACGAGGCACGCCGGAGGGGTCGCCGCTCACATGCCGTCCCGGTGCACGGAGTTCTCGAGGAAGGCGGTGTCCTCGCGGCCGTCGAGGGCGACCCCGGCGAGCATCTCGGCCGTGTACCCGGCGGTGCGCTCCTCGATCATCTCCGCGTCGGCCCAGTGCACCGCCTTGATCTCGCGGCGCTGGAGGACCACCCGCTCGAGCGTGTCCTCGGCGACGCGGCCGAGGTCGAACAGGCAGAGCAGCGCGTCGTCCCACCCGCGGTAGGGAGGCAGCCAGTTGACCGCGAGCAGGCCCCGGACGCTCACGTCGAGACCGAGCTCCTCGCGCACCTCCCGTTCGACGCAGTCGGCCGGTGACTCGTTCGGGTCGACGATGCCGCCGGGCAGGTCCCAGTCCTTCTTGTAGACCAGCTCGCACAGGGCGATCCGCCCGTCGTCGGTGCGCAGGACGCCCTGGGCGATGAGGCGCTTCTTCGGCATCCGGGCGTTGAGCACCCGGATGAACGCCCGTCGACCCTGCTCCGACTCGAGATCGGGACGCCGGGTGGTCTCCATGACCTCGTTCTCGTTGAGCTCGTCTGACGCCATGTCAACGAGGCTACCGGCCACGTGCGAGCGAGCCCGTCCGGCGCGGGAACGGCCGGGGCCGCGGGGCGCCGTCGACCTCACACGTCCCTGATCTGGCCGTGCGCCAGCGCTCCCCAGAAGTCACCGCGGACGTAGCGCTCCTGCGGGTCCGGGGTGAAGTCCCACGGCCGGCGTCGCCCCCGCTCGAGCGCCCCCGCCACGAACCGTCGCCGCGACTGGCTGGCCAGCACCTCCGCCTCGAGGAGCGCCAGGTCGTAGCGAGCGTCCAGGGCTCGTCGCAACGACTGCACGAGGTCGGCACGCTCCGGGGCGATGTTGTGCTGCTCGTCGGGATCGGTGCCCAGGTCGAAGAGCTGGTCGGGGTCCCCGGGGCAGAGGACGTACTTGTACCGACCGCGGACGAGGGTCAGCTGGGGTCGCATCGTGCCCTCCGCGAGGTACTCGATGACGACGTCGCGGTCCTTCGGACCCGCCTCCCCGGCAGCTTCCCGTCGGGCGGACTCGAGCAGCGACAGTCCGCGGGGCGGCTCGTCGGCCCGTGGTGGTGCACCGGCCAGCTCGAGCAGGGTGGGCATGAGGTCCAGCAGGGAGACCGGGTTGGCGTAGCGACCCCTGGGGACGAGGTGCTCGGGCCCGTGGACGATGAGCGGCACCCGGGAGGACTGCTCGTACGGCGACATCTTGAACCACAGGCCCTTCTCCCCGAGCATGTCGCCGTGGTCGCTGGTGACGATGACGACCGTGTTCTCCCGCAGGCCGAGGCTCTCCAGGCGGTCGAGGATGCGTCCCACGTGGTCATCGATGTAGCTCACCGCGGCGTAGTACGACCGCCGCGCCCTGCGGGTCTCCTCCAGGGTCGGCTCCCGACGGTCGAAGCCGCTCATGGCGCGCAGGCGGTGGCTGTGCGGGTCCTCGCTCGGGCTCGGCACCCGCGGGTGTTTCGGGTCCGGGATCTCGACGTCGGCGAACCGGTCCCAGTGCTCGAGCGGGGGCTCATACGGGTCGTGGGGGTGGATGAAGCTGGTGACCATGAGGAAGGGGACGGCCTCCTCCGCGCTCTGGTTGGCCCGGACCCGGTCGTTGAGGTGGCGCAGCGCGTGGAAGCCCACCTCGTCGTCGAAGTCCTGCTGGACGGTCGCCTTCGAGACGCCGGCGGTGTAGACCGCATCGGCGTCGTGGTACCACTGCAACCGGTCGTCCAGGGCCCGCTCCCAGTCCGGCACCATGTCCATGTCGGCCGGGTACACGTCGGTCGTCAACCGCTCCTCGAACCCGTGGTGCTGGTCCGGACCGATGAAATGCATCCGCCCGATGAGGGCCGTGTGGTAGCCGGCGACGCGCAGGTGATGGGCGAAGGTCGGGGTGGACGCCGGGAAGTCGTCGCCGTTGTCGTAGCAGCCGACCTCCGAGGGCATCTGGCCGGTCATCATCGACGCCCGCGAGGGTGCGCACAGCGGGGTGTTGCAGTAGGCGCGGTCGAAGACGGCGGACTCCTGCGCCAGGGCGTCGATGTGCGGGGTCCTGGCCGCCTCGTCCCCATAGGCTCCCAGTGCCTGCGGGGCCATCTGGTCGGCCTGGACGACGATGATGTTGGGTCTCACGATCTACGATTCCTTCCACGTGATGTCGGCTGAGGAGGAGTGCGATGGGTTCCTGCTGCGGACCGTCGCGGGCCGTCGACGCCGGGGGCGGCGAGAGCACCGGTGGCCCGGACCGCACCGGCCGGCAGGGCGCTGCGTCGACGGCACTGGTGGAGCGGCTTGCCGCCCGCGCCCCCGGACAGCTGCCGTTCATCGGCCTTCCCGGCGGGGAGTTCCGCATGGGCAGCGACGATCCCGAGGCCTACCCCGAGGACGGCGAGGGGCCCGTCAGGGCGGTGGGGGTCTCCCCCTTCGCCATCGGTGCGACGACGGTGACCGTGGCCGAGTTCGCCGCGTTCGTGCTCGAGACCGGTTACCGCACCGACGCCGAGCTGCACGGCAGCTCGCTGGTCTTCGCCGGTCTGCTCCCCCCGAACGTGCGCGCTCGCTGCCCCGCCGTCGTGGAGACGCCCTGGTGGCGGCAGGTCGAGGGCGCCACGTGGTGCCGCCCCGAGGGGCCCACCTCGTCCGCCGAGGACCGCGATGACCATCCGGTCACCCACGTGTCGCACCGCGACGCGCTGGCCTACGCCGGCTGGGTGGGCGGCCGGCTCCCGACCGAGACCGAGTGGGAGTACGCCGCGCGGGGTGGCCTCGACCAGCAGCCCTTCCCCTGGGGGGAGCTGATGGAACCCGAGGGTGCGCCCCGGATGCAGACCTTCCACGGCACCTTCCCCCACGAGCCCACGGCTCCCGTGGGGACGGTCCCGGCGGACGCGTTCCCGCCCAATGCCTTCGGCCTGCACAACATGACCGGGAACGTGTGGGAGTGGACGGCCGCTCCGGGCGCCGCCGCGGACGACCCGCCCGTGCTCCGCGGTGGGTCGTACCTGTGCCACGCCTCCTACTGCCGGCGGTACCGCACGTCGGCCCGCACCGCCGCCACCGCGGACACGTCCCTGGGACACACCGGGTTCCGTCTGGCGGTCGCCGGCCACTAGCGTCCTCCGTCGCCCTTCGGGTCGTCCTCTCCCGCGGGTGTCGGCTCATCCGTCTGCGACCGGTGTGACGTGCCGTTCTCCCCGGTCTCGTCCGTCCCGGGCTCCCAGCCGTCGGCCCACTCCCCGGTCTCGAAGTCGTACCCGACCGGCTCGCCGTGCTCGTCGGTGCGCTGGTACCAGCCGGTGTAGTCCTCGTGCATCGAGTCCACCCCGGCGCCGGCACCCTCGCCCGGGTCGGTCCTGACGACGTGGATGCGGAAGTCGTCGTCGAACCTGTCGATGCCGTCGACCACGGCGTTGCTCACGGCCGTCTCGGCGTACTGCTGCCGCAGGGTGTGCGGGTCGGTGCGCAGCTCCCGGACCCACGCGACGATGATCAGGAGCATCACGAAGGCGAAGGGCACCGCCGTGATGATCACAAGGGACTGCAGTCCGGTGAGCGCGGACTCGTCACCGAGCAGGAGCATGACCACGGCGATCCCGGCCATGACGAGGCCCCAGAAGACCACGATCGGCTTGGGCGGGTCCTGGCTCCCCCGCGTGGTGAGGATGCCCATGACCACCGATGCGGAGTCGGCGGCCGTGATGAAGAAGATCGCCAGGATGACCATGATCAGCACCGGCAGCCACCCGGCGAAGGGGAGGTTCTCGACGATGGAGAAGAGCACCTCGGGCGGGTTGATCTCCGAGCTGAACCCGGGCTTGCCGTCGCGGTACATCGAGATGGCCGTGCCGCCCATGATCCCGTAGGCGACGAAGAGCAGCGACGACGGGATGAATATGACCCCGAGCAGGAACTGGCGGATGGTCCGACCACGGGAGATCCGCGCGATGAAGGTGCCGACGAAGGGGGACCAGGAGATCCACCAGGCCCAGTAGTAGACGGTCCACGCGGACTGGAACTCCAGCGTCTCCGGCCCCCAGGACGCGGAGCGCGCCATGAGGTCGAAGAGCGAGCCGACGTACTGGATGGTCGCCGAGGGCAGGAGATTGAGCAGGAAGAGGCTCGGTCCCAGCAGGAAGACGAGCCCGGCGAAACCGATCGTGAGGACGATGTTGATGTTCGACAGGTAGCGGATGCCTCGGGAGATCCCGGACACGGCAGAGACGACGAAGCCGACCGACAGCACCGCGATGATGACCAGCAGCATCGTGTTCGTCAGGTCCGAGGCACCGGAGACGATGACCGCGCCCTCGCCGATCTGCAGCGCGGCGATCCCCAGGGCCGCGGCCGTGCCGAACAGGGTCGCGATGATCGCGAAGATGTCGACGAGTCGACCGGCCCAGCCGTCGGTGTGCTTCTTGCCGAAGAGCCGCTCGAAGATCGAGGACATCAGCAGCGAGCGACCCCGCCGGTACGCGGCGTAGGCGACCGCGCCGCCGATGAGCGCGTACATCGCCCAGGCGTGGATGCCCCAGTGGTAGTACGTCTGGGCCATGGCGTGGTGCAGGGCCTCCGTGGACTCTGCCTCGTTGGTCATCGGCGGGGGGTTGACGAAATAGGTCAGCGGCTCGGACGGGCCCCAGAACATCACCCCGATGCCGAGCCCCGCGGCGAAGAGCATCGCCACCCATGCGAAGGTGCTGAACTCCGGGGTCTCGCCGTCCTTGCCGAGCGGGATGCGGCCGTAGCGCGAGAGACTCAGCCAGATCAGGGCGACGAGCACCACGGTCGCGACGGCGTTGAAGAGCCACCCCAGGTGGGTCATCGTCCAGTCGTAGGCCACCCCGGAGACCTCGCCCACGCTCGCCGGGGAGACCATGCCCCAGATGACGAAGCCGACCGTCAGGGCGCCGGCGATGCCGAAGACGAACTTGTCCACGCTGTAGTGGCGTCGTTGCTCGTCGATGCCGATGCCCGGCACCAGGGCCGGATGGATGTTGTGCGGGTAGCGGGGCCGTTGGTAGTCGAGGGTGGCCAGCGAGTCGCCCTTCCGTCGCTCTGCGGCGGTGGTCTTCTTCTCCCGGCCCGGCGGGTGCTTCTCGGACATGACGCGTATCTCCCGTGATCGACGGCTGTCCCTCGTACTGGACGGTCACGACCTGTCGGGACCGACTGGAGGAACCGACCGTGGCGAGGTCGTGACGCCCGACCGACGGACGCGGAAATTCCGACCAGCGTACTCGCGTGCCCATCGCGACCCACCGACCGCAGCGCGTCGTGACCACGTCCCCGACGCTGTCGGCCGTCACTGGTTGGCTGGAGCCATGGACATCGCGACCCTCCTGACCGGACTTCTCCTCGGGGTGCTCATCGGCGCCCTCCTGGCCTGGTTGACGGTGCGCGCCCGCGTCGTGGGGCTGGGTGTCGAGCGCGACGGCCTGCGCGAGCGGGTGACCGATCTCGAGGCGAGTCTCGGCGAGGACGCCGAGACGGCGGCCGCGCTGGCCCCCATGGGCGAGGCCCTGCGCCGCGTCTCGCGCAAGGTCGAGCAGCTCGAGCGCGACCGGGTCGACCAGTTCGCCGTCGTCCGGGAGGCCCTCGGCCGGGTGGAGCAGACCACCACGCGTGTGGGCCACGAGGCCGCGTCCCTGGCCTCCTCCCTGCGCGTCTCGTCGGTGCGGGGAGCGTGGGGCGAGGTACAGCTGCGGCGCGTCCTCGAGGTGTCCGGCCTCATCTCGCGGTGCGACTTCGAGGAGCAGGCGAAGGGGGTGACCCCCGGGGGCCGCGACGTGCGCCCGGACGTGGTGGTCCACCTGCCGGGCGAGAAGCACCTCGTCGTCGACGCGAAGGCCCCGATGAGCCACTGGTTGCAGGCGCAGGCCGAGGACATGGACCCGGACGAGCGTGCTCGCCTCCTTGCGGGGCACGCCGCGGCGCTGCGCAGCCACGTCGCGACCCTGGCGGGCAAGTCCTACTGGAGTGCCTTCGACCCCTCGCCCGAGATGGTCGTGTGTTTCGTCCCCTCGGACGCGACGCTCGCGGCTGCCCTCTCGCAGGCTCCCGGCCTGCACGAGGAGGCGATGGCGAGCAAGGTCGTGCTCGCCTCCCCCGGCACGTTGCTGGCGCTGCTGCGCACGGTCGCGTTCACTTGGCAGCAGGACGCGGTGACCCAGGACGCGCGCGAGCTGTTGGCAGTCGGCCGCGAGCTGTACGCCCGGCTGGGGACGCTCGGTGACCACGCGACCCGGATGGGCCGCTCCCTGCAGCGCTCCGTCGAGGACTACAACCGGCTCGTCGGCTCGCTGGAGTCGCGGGTGCTCGTGAGCGCCCGGCGGATGGGTGAGATCGGGCTGAGCACCGACGCGATCGACGAGGTGCAGGCGGTGACCACGACCCCCCGTCCTCTCACCGCGCCCGAGCTCATCGACGCCGTCGCCGCCGAGGAGAGCCGCCCCGATCTCGACGTCGAGGGTCTGGTGCACCCGGCGCAGCAGCGCGAGGATGGAGTGCCCAGCCATCGCGAGGAGGCGTCATGACGGAGTTGGGCGCACCACCCTGGGAGCCGCCGCTGACCGGCACCGACGCGGAGCAGCTGGTGGCGGCCCTGGACCGGCAGCGGGCCACCTTCCGGTGGAAGGCCGATGGTCTCGACGCCAACGGTCTGCATGCCCGGTCCGGCGCCTCGTCCCTCACGCTCGGTGGCCTCCTCATGCACCTCGCCCTCGTCGAGGACCACTACTCGTCGATGCGGTTGTCCGGCGTCGAGCTCGATCCTCGGTGGAACGAGGTCGTGGCGGACGAGGACGCCGACTTCGCCCCGACGAAGTCCCCCGAGGAGCTGTACGCCCTCTACGACGAGTCGGTCGCCACAGCACGGAGGCGCTACGCCGAAGCGCTGGTCGACGGCGGCCTCGACCAGCCGGTGAGCATGGGCGTGCCCGACGTCGGTCACGCGAACCTCCGGCGGCTCCTGCTCGACCTCCTCGAGGAGTACGGACGCCACACCGGCCACGCAGATCTCATCCGCGAGGCCGTCGACGGCCGGGTCGGTGAGGACCCGGACGACGATTGGGTGCCGGCCTGGTACTGAGACCGGCACTGTCACGCCCCACAGCCCGAGCCGGGTACGAGCTGCCACCCCGCTCACCCGTTCGCGACCGTCGGGCGTGGTCCAGCTGTCCGCGGCTGGCCCCGATGGGGTGGTTCAGGCGGCTACTGCCCTACCCCATGTGGTGGGACATCCCATGACATGAGGTAGGGCACGAGTGTCCCGAAATCATGCAGGTCCCCGCGTTCGACCTCATGCGCGGGGTCGGCCTCATCGGGGTCTGACGTCAGATCTCCAGCGCCCGCGCGATCGGCACCCCAGCGCGGTAGCTGAGGTGCAGGTGATTCGGCGCCTCGAGGACGGCGAGGTCCGCGCGGGCACCGACCTCGATCCGACCGATGTCCTCGCGCCGCAGCGCGCGTGCCCCACCCCGGGTCGCGGCGACGACCGCCTCGCTCGGCGTCATCCCCATCTCGCGAACCGCGAGCGCGATCATGAAGGGCATCGAGCTGCTGAAGCACGTGCCCGGGTTGCAGTCGCTGGCGATCGCCACCGACACCCCCGCGTCGAGTAGCGCCCGCGCGTCCGGGTAGGGCGAGCGCGTGGAGAACTCAACGCCCGGCAACAGCGTCGCCGTCGTCGTCGCGGCGCTGCCGACCAGCGCATCGACGTCGTCGCTCGAGAGGTACGTGCAGTGGTCGACGCTCGCGGCACCGAGCTCGCAGGCGAGCTGGACCCCCGGCCCGTGGTCGATCTGGTTGCCGTGGACCCGCAGCCCCAGCCCGGCCTCGCGCCCGGCGGTGAGGACCCGGCGCGACTCCTCACCGGTGAAGGCGTGCGGCGAGGCCGGCTCGCAGAAGACGTCGATCCAGCGTGCGTGCGGCGCGCACGCACGCAGCATCTCGCCGGTCACGAGATCGAGGTAGCCGTCGCGGTCCTCGCGCATCTCCGCAGGCACGAAGTGCGCCCCGAGGTAGGTCACCTCGTCGGTGACCTCGGCGGCGAGCCGCAGGGCGCGCACCTCGTGCTCGACGGCGAGCCCGTACCCGGACTTCACCTCGACGGTGGTCGTCCCCTGCGCGCGCATCTCCGCAACCCGGGCGGCCAGTGCGGCCCGCAGACGCTCGTCACCGGCCGCGCGGGTCGCCTCGACGGTCACCCCGATACCGCCGCCGTCGTAACGCTCCCCGGCCATCCGGGCGGCGAACTCTGCGGACCGGTCCCCGTCGAAGACGAGATGCGAGTGGCTGTCGACGAATCCCGGCAGGACACACCGGCCCCCGACGTCGACGACCTCGTCGGCGGCGGGCGCGGCCGCAGCCGGGCCGACCCATGCGATCCGGTCGCCGACGACGACGAGCGCGTGCTCCGTCCGGGCGCCGACGCCCCCTTCGCCCGTCCCGTCGCAGGTGACGAGCTCGCCGATGTTGGTGATGAGCGTGCTCACGATGCCCTCCTGGCGGCTCGGGTGATGACGCGGTGGATCAGGCGGGCGGCGAGCTTCGCCGTCCGCTGGTCGACGTCGTACCGCGGGTTGAGCTCGGTGACGTCCAGGTGGAGGAGTCGTCCGCTGTCGACGACGGCGTCGCACACCGACTGGATGACGAAGGGGGGTACCCCCAGTGCCGCAGGTGCGCTCACCCCGGGCGCCGCAGCCGCGGGCAGCACGTCGAGGTCGATCGACAGGTGCACCTCGTCGACGCCGTCGAGGAATCGCCGCACGAACTCGAGCGGCGCCCCCAGCTCCTGGCAGTGGTCGTCGAGCAGCCACGGCGCACCGAGCTCCTCCGCCCGGGCGAAGAGCCGGCCCGTGTTGCTCGTGCGGCTGATGCCCAGGACCGCGTAGTTCACGTCGAGCCCCCGCCCCCGGCGAGCGAGCGCCATCTGCAGGAACGGCGTCCCCGACGTCGGCCGCTCGGCGTCACGCAGGTCGAAGTGCGCGTCGAGGTTGAGCACACCGAGGCGCGGGCCCTGCTCCAGGCCGAGGTGGCTGCCGTACGCGGTCTCGTGGCCGCCGCCGAGGACGACGGTCAACGGCGCTCCGCGACGCGCCGCCGCGACGGCCTCGCCGAGGCGCTCCTGGCCGCCCTCGAGATCACCGTCGTCGACCCGCACGTCCCCGTGGTCGACGACGGTGAGGTCCTCGTGCACGGCGAGCGAGGCCAGCGCGGTCCGCAGTGCGGTGGGCCCGTCGGCCGCACCGATGCGACCGCCGTTGCGCCGCACCCCCTCGTCGCTGGCGAAGCCGATGAGTGCGGCGTCGGCCGGTGGCCCGTCACCCGACGGCGACCCCTCGCCGGGCCGGGTCACGGTGTGGAAGAAGCGACGGTGCTCGGGACCGGGGCCGTCGTCACGGCCGGTCCACTCGAAGCCGCTCACGCCGGATCACCCCCGTCGCGCACCGTCGGGGTCATCGGCACCCGGACACCGCGCTCGTCGGCCACCTCGACCGCCCGCGAGTAGCCGGCGTCGACGTGCCGCAGCACGCCCAGTCCGGGGTCGTTGGTGAGGAGCCGCTCGAGCTTCTGCGCGGCGAGGTCCGTGCCATCGGCGACACCGACCTGGCCGGCGTGGATGGAGCGGCCCATGCCGACGCCGCCACCGTGGTGGATCGAGACCCACGTCGCGCCCGAGGAGGTCGCCGTCAGGGCGTTGAGCAGCGGCCAGTCGGCGACCGCGTCGGTGCCGTCGAGCATGCCCTCGGTCTCCCGGTAGGGCGAGGCGACGGATCCGGAGTCGAGGTGGTCGCGGCCGATGACGATCGGTGCCTTGACCTTCCCGTCGCGGACGAGCTCGTTGAAGAGCATCCCGGCCCGGTGCCGTTCGCCGTAGCCGAGCCAGCAGATGCGCGCCGGCAGACCCTCGAACTCGACGTGCTCGGCGGCGGCGTCCAGCCACGAGTGCAGGTGCGTGTTGTCCGGGAAGAGCTCCTTGAGCGCCTCGTCGGTGACCCTGATGTCCTCGGGGTCACCGGACAGGGCCACCCAACGGAAGGGGCCCAGGCCCTCGCAGAAGAGCGGGCGGATGTAGGCCGGGACGAAGCCGGGGAACTCGAAGGCCCGGGTGTAGCCGGCGTGGCGTGCCTCGTCGCGGATGCTGTTGCCGTAGTCGAAGACCTCGGCGCCCTCGTCCTGGAACTCCACCATCGCCCGGACCTGCGCGGCCATCGCCTCGCGGGCCTTCTTGGTGAAGCCCTCCGGGTCGGCCTCGGCCTCGCGCTGCCACTCGTCCAGCGCGACCTCGGCCGGCAGGTAGCTCAGCGGGTCGTGGGCGCTGGTCTGGTCGGTGACGACGTCGATCTCGACCTCCCCGGCGCGGTGCCGGCGCAGGATTTCGGGGAAGACCTCGGCGGCGTTGCCGACGAGCCCGACGGACAGGGCACGCTCCTCCCCCTTCGCCGCCGTGACCTGGGCCAGGGCGTCGTCCAGGTCCGTGGTGACCTCGTCGAGGTATCGCTTGGACCGCCGCCGCTGCAGACGGGTCTCGTCGACGTCGACGACGAGGCAGGCACCGCCGTTGAGGGTGACGGCGAGCGGCTGCGCGCCGCCCATGCCACCGCAACCCCCGGTGAGGGTGATGGTCCCGGCGAGGCTGCCGCCGAAGCGCTTGGCGGCGACGGCGGCGAAGGTCTCGAAGGTGCCCTGGAGGATGCCCTGCGTGGCGATGTAGATCCACGACCCGGCCGTCATCTGGCCGTACATCATCAGGCCCTCGGCCTCGAGCTTGCGGAAGTGCGGCCAGGTCGCCCAGTCACCGACGAGGTTGGAGTTGGCGATGAGCACGCGCGGTGCCCACTCGTGGGTGCGCAGCACGCCGACCGGCTTGCCGGACTGCACCAGCAGGGTCTCGTCGGCCTCGAGGTCCTCGAGCACGCGCACGATCGCGTCGAAGGCCTCCCAGGACCGGGCCGCACGGCCGGTGCCGCCATAGACGACGAGGTCGTCGGGGCGCTCGGCCACCTCGGGGTCGAGGTTGTTCTGCAGCATGCGCAGGGGTGCCTCGGTCTGCCAGCTCTTGGCGGTGATCTCGGTGCCGCGCGGGGCGCGGACGGGACGGGCTCCGTCCATGGGTCTCACTCCTTCGTGTAGCCACGTTCCCTGAGGTGCGAGGAGCTCTGCGACGAGCCTCGAAGGGACCGGGTCGTGGGATTCGGTGGTGTGGTCAGTTCAGCGGGCCGGTCGCCGACTCGGCGGCGGCGACGACGGCTCGGTCGAGGACGGCGCCGTGCGCGGCGGCCAGCTCCGGCGAGGTGATGCGGTCGGGTCCGGGGGCAACGTCCCCGCGCTCGGCGAGGGCCGCGATCACCGCACCCGTGGCCGGTGCGGGGCGAAGGGGGGCGCGCAGCGCGATCCCCCGCGCTGCGGTGTAGAGCTCGATGGCCACGACGCGGGAGAGGGCGTCGACGCTGCGGCGCAGCTTGCGGCCCGCGCCCCAGCCCATCGACACGTGGTCCTCCTGCATCGCGCTGCTCGGGATGGAGTCGACGCTCGCCGGGGCGGCCAGGCGCTTCATCTCGCTGACCATGCCGGCGGCGGTGTACTGGGCGATCATCAGGCCGGAGTCGACACCGGGGTCGTCCGCGAGGAAGGGCGGCAGGCCGTGGTTGCGGGCCGGGTCGAGGAAACGGTCGGTGCGCCGCTCGCTCATGCTCGCCACGTCGGCGGCGACGATCGCCAGGAAGTCGAGGACGTAGGCCACCGGGGCGCCGTGGAAGTTGCCGTTGGACTCGACGCGCCCGTCGGGCGTGACGACCGGGTTGTCGACGGCCGCGGCGAGCTCCTGCGCGGCGACGGTCGCGGCGTACTCGACGGTGTCGCGGGCGCCTCCGTGCACCTGGGGCGAGCAGCGGAGGGAGTAGGCGTCCTGGACGCGGGTGCAGGCCTGCGGGTCGCGGTGGCTGTCACGGATCGGGCTGTCGGCGAGGACCGCGCGCATGTTCGCCGCGGCCAGGGCCTGGCCGGGGTGCGGACGCAGCGCCTGCAGGTCCGCGGCGAAGACGTCGTCGGTGCCGAGCAGGCCCTCGATGCTCATCGCGGCGGAGATGTCGGCGGTCGTGAGCAGCGTGCGCAGGTCGTGGATGGCCAGACACAGCATCCCGAGCATGCCGTCGGTGCCGTTGATGAGGGCCAGGCCCTCCTTCTCGAGCAGCTCGACCGGGGTGAGGTCCGCGGTCGCGAGCGCCTCGCCCGCATCGACCACATCACCACCGGCGACGCGGACGCTGCCCTCGCCCATGAGCGCGAGCGCGCAGTGGCTCAGCGGCGACAGGTCTCCGGAGCATCCGAGGGATCCGTACTCGTGGACGACGGGGGTGATCCGCTCGGTCAGCAGCGCGAGGTAGAGACGCAGGGTCTCCTCGCGGATGCCGGTGCGACCGGTGGCCAGGGTCTGGATGCGCAGCAGCATCAGGGCGCGCACGACCTCCTCCTCGACTTCCGGCCCGCTGCCGGCGGCGTGGCTGCGCACGAGCGAGCGCTGCAGCTGCGCGCGCTTGTCGTGGGGGATGTGCTTGGTCGCGAGCGCACCGAAGCCGGTGGAGACGCCGTAATGCGCGACGGTGTCCTCGGCGAGGCCCTCGACGACGCTTCGGGCGGCGCGCACGCGCTCCCAGGCGGCGTCGCTGATCTCCGCGGGGGCGTGGTGGCGGGCGACGGCGACGACCTCGTCGACGGTCAGGGGACGCTCGCCGATGGTCACGGTGCGGGTCTGCTGCTGCGTGGTCATGTCCCCCATGCAACCCCCTTCGCTCCCTCGCGGGGACCCGGTCGGACGGGATAGTGTCTGGGATGCAAGACAGCATCACCGCTCCCTGAGGTGCGAGCCGTGGGTTGAGGTGCGAGTCCGCCCTGGCGGGCGAGCCTCGAAACCGCCGTCCGCGGCCGAACCTCGAAAGGACGCGGGTGAAGGAAGGGGATGGCCCTTGGCGCGTCGTCCGCACGACCGGGCGCATCCCTCCCCCGGGTGCACGAGTGCGGACGCCGGCCTGAGTCGGGCCAAACCCCTCCCTTCGCCCGCTTGCCGGTGACACCGACTCGGGAGGAGCGACCCATGGCGAACGCGACCGCAGCGGGGCACGCCTTGCGCGCGCTGACCCACCTGGCCAGCCGCGCCGAGCCGGTCCCGGCGGCGCACCTCGCACGCGCACTGGGTCTGCCCCGCAGCAGCACCTACCACCTGCTGACGGTGCTCGTGGAGCACGGCTACGTCGTGCACTACCCGGAGGAGCGCACCTACGGGCTCGGCTCGGCGGTGCACGAGCTCGGCGCCGGATACCAGCGGCAGGACCCGCTGCAGCGGCTGGCGCGACCACACGTCGAGCGCCTCGTCGACACCACGACGCACAACGCGCACCTCGCCGTGCTGACCGGCCGTGACGTCCTCTACGTCATCGAGGAGCGCGCCGCCGGTCGGCCCTCACTCGTGACGGACGTCGGCGTGCGGCTGCCGGCGACGCTCACCGCCAGTGGCCTGGCCGTGCTCGCCGCGCTGCCCCGACGGCAGGTGACGGCGCTCTACCCCTCGGCTGCGGTGATGGTCGACGGCGGGCCGGCGACGCCCTCCGCGCTGCGCCGCGAGCTCGTCGCGGTCCGTGCCCGCGGCCACGCACTCGAGGTGGGCAGCATCCAGCCGGAGCTGTCCTCGGTGGCCTCCGCGGTGCTCGACCGTGATGGTCACCCCGTCGCGGCGGTCGCGATCACCTTCCGCAACGAGGAGATCGGCGAGGCGGCCCAGGACGACCTCGCCTCGGCCACCAAGAGGGTGGCCGAGGCGATCGGATCGAGACTCTGACCGCCGGCGGGCGGTCGGTGGATCAGTGCAGCTGCCCGGCGTCCTCGAGGGACCCGGCGTCGTGCTTCATCTTGTCGTCCAGACCGGCGGCCTTGAGGTCCTTGCGCAACTCCTTCGGCAACGAGAAGACCACGCTCTCCTCCACCGCCGTGACCGGCTGCGGGTCGCCGTAGCCACGCTCGGCGAGGTAGTCGAGGACGCCGCGCACGAGGATCTCGGGAACGGAGGCACCCGAGGTGACACCGACGGTCCGGACGCCGTCCAGCCAGGACTCGTCGATCTCGTCGGCATAGTCGACGAGGTGCCCGTCGCGGGCACCGTGCTCGATGGCGACCTCGACCAGGCGCACGGAGTTGGAGGAGTTGCGCGAGCCGACGACGAGCATGAGGTCGCAGTGCTCGGCCATCTGCTTCACCGCGAGCTGGCGGTTCTGCGTGGCATAGCAGATGTCATCGCTCGGCGGATCCTGCAGTGCCGGGAACTTCTCCCGCAGGCGGCGCACGGTCTCCATCGTCTCGTCGACCGAGAGCGTCGTCTGGGAGAGCCAGACGACCTTGTCCGGGTCCCGGACCTCGACGTTGTCGACGTCCTCCGGGCTCTCGACCAGGGTGATGTTCTCGGGGGCCTCCCCGGAGGTGCCGACGACCTCCTCGTGGCCCTCGTGGCCGATGAGCAGGATGTCGTAGTCGTCGCCGGCGAAGCGCACGGCCTCGCGGTGGACCTTGGTCACCAGCGGACAGGTCGCGTCGATGGTCTTCAGGCTCAGGGCCTTGGCCTCGTCGTGGACGACGGGGGCGACGCCGTGCGCCGAGAAGACGACGGTGGCGCCCTCGGGGACCTCGTCGGTCTCCTCGACGAAGATCGCGCCCCGCTTCTCCAGGGTGGCGACGACGTGCTTGTTGTGGACGATCTCCTTGCGCACGTAGACCGGTGGGCCGTAGAGCTCGAGGGCTCGCTCGACCGAGACGACGGCGCGGTCGACCCCGGCGCAGTAACCGCGGGGCGCGGCAAGCAGCACTCGCTTCGTGCTCTGCCCGGCGTCGGAGGCGGCGGACGTGGGTGCACTGGTGGTCATGCCCACCATCGTAGGTGAGGGCCCTGAACAGCCGCTGATGGCGGCCTCCTCCCCCGTACGGTCGTCGGTGCGACCTGCTTGACTGTCCCGGGACAGACGCCGAGGAGAGGAGGTCGACCGTGAGCAGCCCCCTTCCGGAGAGGGCCGCCGACACCTCTGCCGAGGCGCCGTGGCCGGTGCGCGTACTCAGCATGAAGATCGCCGAGTACGTCGACCGGATGTCGGTGACCTGGATCGAGGGACAGGTCGTCCAGCTGCGGGTGCGCCCCGGGGCCCGCACCGCCTTCCTCACCCTCCGTGACCCCGACGTCGACATGTCCCTCTCGTGCTCGGTGCGGGTGACCGCCCTGGACGCCATGCCCACCCCGCTGAGCGAGGGTGCGCGGGTCGTGGTCCAGGCGAAGCCGGACTACTGGACGCAACGCGGCTCGCTGACCATGGACGTGCGCCAGCTGCGCCCCGTCGGGGTGGGCGAGCTGCTCGCCCGGATCGAGTACCTCAAGCAGAACCTGCGCTCGGAGGGCCTCTTCGACGCCTCCCGCAAGCGCCCCCTCCCCTTCCTGCCGCGTCGGGTCGGCCTCGTCTGCGGGCGGGCCAGCGCCGCGGAGCGTGACGTCATCGAGAACGCCCACCGCCGGTGGCCGGGGCTGCCCTTCGCGATCCGGCAGGTCCCGGTGCAGGGCCCCCAGTCGGTGGCCGAGGTGAGCGCCGCCATCACCGAGCTCGACGCGATCGACGACGTCGACGTCATCATCGTCACGCGGGGCGGCGGCTCGGTCGAGGACCTGCTGCCCTTCAGCAACGAGACGATGGTGCGCGCGGTGGCGGGCGCCCGCACCCCGGTCGTCAGTGCCATCGGCCACGACGTCGACACCCCGCTGCTCGACCTGGTCGCCGACGTGCGGGCCTCGACCCCGACGGACGCCGCCAAGCTGGTCTGCCCGGACGCCGCCGCCGAGCGCGACGGCATCGCGGATGCCCGGGCCCGCGCACGAGCGAGCCTGGCGGGCTTCGTCCACCGCGAGCGCAACCGCCTGGTGGAGCTGACCTCGCGGCCCGTGCTCACCGACCGCACCGCCTTCGTGCGGGCCCAGCGCGAGGTCATCCACTCGCTCCACCGGCGGGCCCACGGCCGGGTGGAGGCCCGCATGCACCGCGAGCGCGACCGGGTCACCCACCTGCGCTCCCAGGCCCGGGTCCTCTCCCCCGCCTCCACCCTCGAGCGCGGGTACGCGATCGTCCAGCGGCCCGACGGGGAGGTCGTCGCCAGCCGCGAGGTCCTGGAGATCGACGACCTGCTGCGGGTGACCGTCGCCGACGGCGACTTCGCCGCCCGCGTCAGCGACTCCTGAGGGCACCGACGCAGTCGGTCCCGACGCCTAGGGTGGTGGCCATGACCGAGCAGCCCGCGCACCCCGACACGACCGAGCCGGACGCCGACATCGCCGACCTCGGCTACGAGGAGGCCCGGCAGGAGCTGGTCGAGCTCGTCGCCAGGCTCGAAGGGGGCCAGGCCGGCCTCGAGGAGAGCATGCGGTTGTGGCAGCGCGGCGAGGCGCTCGCCGCGCACTGCGAGGCCTGGTTGGACAAGGCGGAGGCCAGCCTGTCGCAGCAGGCCCCGACCACAGGCACGTCGGAGGACTCGTCCGGGCCGACGCCCGCCGACTGAACCGCGAGGAGCAGGGCGAGACCTCCCTCCCGGCCAGCTCAGCGTGCACAAGAGGGACTCCCGGCCACCGACACCCCGAGGTTCTCGGGGGTTCTGCGCCAGGAGTCCCTCTCGGGCACGCGATCAGGCGGGGGACTCCCCCTTCGCCCCCGTCGAGGCCGGGACCAGCCGCTCGGCGAACTCCTCCAGCTGGCTCCAGCTGCCCGACCCGGTCACGACGGTCGTCAGCCCGTCCCACTCCTGCGGCTGGAGCACGAGGCTGCGCTGGCCACCACCGTCGGTGGCACGCTTGGTCCACTCCCGGCCGTCGTCGGTCGTCAGCTCGCCGGTCGCGGCGCCACCGTGCGTCTGGACCCCGACCCACTCCTCCGCGGGGTCGGCGGCCTGCTTGACCGAGACGTACTCGTCGTCGGGAGTGGTGTACCCGGCCTGCCAGGTCATGGCGCCCTCGCTGCTCGCGTAGCGCACGCTCGATGGGGCCCACCCCGCCGGCAGGTCCTTCGGGTGGGCGAAGGGGTGGCCCGACTGCTGGGCGTGGTGCTGGGCCGTGCCCACGACGTCGACGGTGTCGGTGGCGGTGCCGTTGGTGCGCCCGGAGATGAGGTAGAGGGCGAAGGTGATCACGACGATGACGACCATGGACCGGACCATGTTGGCCGCGGTGCCCTTGGCGTAGTGGCTCGCCCCGCGCGCCGGGACACCCTGCTGCGCCGCCAGCTCGGCCGGGGTGGGATCGACCGGGCGCTGCGGCTGGGGGGCTGACTCGGCGTGCTCGCCGGGCGTGGAACTCATGGCTGACATGGTCGCACGCGGGCCCGGGCGCGACAGATAGGCTCGGGCGCGACGAGCACCACGCGGAGGAGAACCATGGACCAGCCCAGCACGCCCGCCCCCAGCCCCGGGGTCATGCACCCCGACCGGAACCTGGCGATGGAGCTGGTCCGGGTCACCGAGGCCGCTGCCCTCGCCGGTGGGCGGTGGGTCGGTCGCGGTGACAAGAACCGCGCCGACGGCGCCGCCGTCGACGCGATGCGCTCGATGATCGCGGGCGTGCGCATGTCCGGTGTCGTCGTCATCGGTGAGGGCGAGAAGGACGAGGCCCCGATGCTCTACAACGGCGAACAGGTCGGCGACGGGCACGGCCCCGCCTGCGACGTCGCCGTCGACCCGATCGACGGGACCACGCTCACCGCCAAGGGCATGACCAACGCCGTCTCCGTCATGGCCGTCGCCGACCGCGGCACGATGTACGACCCGAGCGCGGTCTTCTACATGGACAAGCTCGTCACCGGTCCTGATGCCGCCGACGCCGTCGACATCCGACTGCCCGTCGCGGAGAACATCCGGCGGATCGCCAAGGCCAAGTCGACGCATCCCGACGACGTCACCGTCGTCATGCTGGACCGCCCCCGGCACGCCGGGCTCGCCGAGGAGGTGCGCGCCGCCGGCGCCCGCATCCGCTTCATCTCCGACGGCGACGTCGCGGGCGCGATCATGGCCGCTCGCCCGGGTACCGGCATCGACCTGCTGCTCGGCGTCGGCGGGACCCCCGAGGGGATCATCACCGCCTGCGCCATCAAGTGCCTCGGTGGCGTGATCCAGGGACGTCTGTGGCCGAGCGACGACGAGGAGCGTCAGCACGCCATCGACTCCGGCCACGACCTGGAGCAGGTCCTCACGACCGACGACCTCGTGCAGACGGACAACTGCTACTTCGTCGCCACCGGCATCACCGACGGCGAGCTGCTGCGCGGCGTGCGCTACCGCCCCGGCGGTGCCACCACCGAGTCCCTCGTCATGCGCAGCAAGTCCGGCACCACCCGCATCGTCGAGGCGCACCACAACCTCACCAAGGTCCAGCGGCTCTCCCCCCAGCTCAGCTCCTGACGATGCCCGGCCGCCGCGGGACCCCAGGTGCGTCGCTGGTCATCGGTGAGGCACTCATCGACGTCGTCCGCGCCCCTGACGGGGCGAGCAGGGAGCACGTCGGCGGCAGCCCGCTCAACGTCGCCGTCGGGCTCGCCCGCCTGGGCCACCCGGTCTCGCTGGCCACGCACATCGGTCGGGACCGCCACGGCGCCATGATCGGGGAGCACCTCTCCGAGGCGGGGGTGGGCCTCGTCCCCCACAGCGACCGCGCCGAGGACACCCCGGTCGCCACCGCGACCATCGACGAGCAGGGTCAGGCCGAGTACGACTTCGAGGTCTCCTGGCGGGTGCCGGAGCTGGCCCAGCGTGCCGGTCACCTGCACACCGGGTCCTATGGCGCCCTGATGCGCCCCGGTGGCCTCGACGTGCTCGCCGCGATGGACGGCGGGCGGCGCACCGGCACCGTCTCCTACGACCCCAACATCCGTCCCGCCCTGGTCCCCGACCACGACCGGGCCCTTGCGGAGGTCGAGCGGCGCATCGCCGTCAGCGACGTCGTCAAGGCGAGCGACGCGGACCTCGAGTGGCTCGCCGGTCGCCCCCTCGACGAGGACGACCTCCTCGGCTGGTTGCGCGCGTGGCGGGACCTCGGCCCGATGCTGGCCGTGTGCACCCGCGGGGAGCGCGGTGCGCTGGCCGTGCTCCCCTCCGGTCGGCACCTCTCCCTGCCCGGGGCGTCCGTGGACGTCGCCGACACCGTGGGCGCCGGGGACTCGTTCATGTCCGGTTTGCTGTCCGGGCTGCTCGACGCCGGCCTGCTCGGCGGGACCGATGCCCGCTCACGCCTGCGCAAGGCCCGCGGTCGGGTCGTCGTGCCCGCCCTCCAGCGTGGGCTCGACGCCGCGGCCGTCACCGTCACCCGGGTCGGTGCCCAGCCGCCGACCCGCGCGGACCTCGGCCTGCCGGCTCCGGCCCCCAGGCGCTGACCACCCCCACGGGGCCTCGCGCGACTAGGTGACGGCCTCGGCCTCGCGCTCCCGCGCGCGCTCGAGCGCCCGCTGGCGGTCCTCCTCGGACTGTCGGGCGAGCTCGGCGGCCGCCTCGTCGTCGCGGGTGAGGCAGTCCTCGGACTCCGGGTCGAAGACGTGCATCAGCGCCGGGTCGAAGACGAAGTGGGCGACGTCGCCCTCCCGGACCCGCGACCGGGGATCGAGATTGACGACCATCTGCGTGCGCATCCCCTCACCATCGAGCTCCTGGTCCAGCTCATCGAGCTTCTCCTTGACGTCACCGTCGACGTCGAAGGGGACGTAGGCGTACTGCTCGTTGCCCAACCACTCCGTCTGGTCGACGACAGCGTCGAAGCGCACCCCGCCCGCCACCGTGTCGCCCAGGTCGGCGTCCTTGATGTGCTCCGGCCGGATCCCGACGAGCAGGAGCTTCTGACCGGTGAGCCGCTCCTTGACCCCGGACGGCAGCGGCGCGGAGCAGAACGGCAGAACGAGCTCGTCACCGTCCACCTCCGCCGGCAGGAAGTTCATCGGGGGCGTGCCGATGAAGCCGGCGACGAAGAGGTTGACCGGTTGGTCGTAGAGCTCCCGAGGGCTCGCCACCTGCTGCAGCAGGCCCTTCCTGAGCACGGCGACCCGGTCGCCCAGGGTCAGCGCCTCCGTCTGGTCGTGGGTGACGTAGATCGTCGTCGTGCCGAGGCGGCGCTGCATCCGCGCGATCTCCGTGCGCATCTGGCCGCGCAGCTTCGCGTCCAGGTTGGACAGCGGCTCGTCGAAGAGGAAGGCGTCCGCGTCACGGACGATCGCCCGCCCCATCGCGACACGCTGGCGCTGGCCACCGGAGAGGTTGCTCGGCTTGCGCTGGAGGTGCTCGTCCAGCTCCAGCAGGGCGCTGGCCGTGTTGACCTTGTCCTTGATCTCGCTGTCGGAGTGCTTGCCCTTGGCCAGACGCAGGGGGAAGGCGATGTTCTCGAACACGGTCAGGTGGGGGTAGAGCGCGTAGTTCTGGAAGACCATCGACAGGTTGCGGTCCTTCGGCGAGAGGTCGTTGACCTGCTTGCCGCCGATGTGCAGCTCGCCGCTGGTGATGTCCTCGAGCCCGACGACCATCCGCAGCAGCGTCGACTTGCCGGAGCCGGACGGGCCGACGAAGATCATGAACTCGCCGTCCTTGATGTCAAGGCTCACGTCGTTGATCGCGGGGAAGCCGTCGCCGTACTTCTTCACGAGGTTCTTCAGGGTGATCTCAGCCATGGGGTTCTCCTGTTTCGAAAAGGCGGGGTCAGCCCTTGACGGCGCCCGAGGTCAGGCCGGCGACGATGCGCCGCTGGAAGAGCAGGACGAGGATGACCACGGGGATGGTCACGATGACCGAGGCCGCCATGATCGCGCCCGTCGGTTGCTCGAACTGGCTCGCCCCGGTGAAGAAGGCGAGCGCGGCGGGGACGGTTCGTGCCTGGTCCGAGGTGAGCGAGATCGCGAAGACGAAGTCGTTCCACGCGATGAAGAAGGTGATGATCGCCGTGGTGAAGACTCCCGGGGCGGCGAGCGGGACGATGACCTTGTGGAAGGCCTGCCAGCTCGACGCGCCGTCGACCTGCGCGGCCTGCTCCATCTCCCACGGGATCTGCTGGAAGAAGGCCGACATCGTCCAGATGGACAGCGGGAGGGTCAGCGCGAGGTACGGGATGACCAGACCGGGGATCGTGTCGAAGAGCCCGGTCTTGCTCCAGATCTCGAACAGCGGGGTGACCATCGCGACCACGGGGAAGAAGCTGACCGCGAGCGCGGTCACGAGGATCATCTTCTTGCCCTTGAACTCCAGCCGGGAGATCGCGTAGGCGCAGAACATCGCGAGCACCACCGAGATCAGGGTCGCCAGCAGACACACGATGAGCGAGTTGCGCAGCGCGGGCATGAAGAGCTCGCTCGCGCCACCGCTGAAGATCAGCTGGTAGTTCTCGATCGTCGGGTCCTTGGGCCAGAAGTTGCCCAGGATGCTCGCGTCCTTGTTCGCGAGGTCGTCGGCGCTCTTGAGCGAGAGCGAGAGCATCCACAGCAGCGGGACCGCGGTCCAGAGCATGATCGGGATGGCCAGGACGCTCCAGATGCCGGTCCCCTTGGTTGACTGCTTCATGTCAGCCCCTCCCTTCGGCGAGGTCGACCTTGAACGCCTTGACGAAGACGGCTGCGATGATCAGCACGCAGAGGAAGAGGATCACCGACAGGGCCGATCCCAGCCCGATCTCCGTGCGGTCGATGGTCTGGCGGTAGATGAGCATCGACAGCGAGCTCGTGTCGTTGGCCCCACCGGTCATGATGAAGATGTTGTCGAAGATGCGGAACGCGTCGAGGGTCCGGAAGAGCAGCGCGACCATGACGGCCGCCTTCATGCTCGGCAGGATGACCTTGATCAGCACCTGCCACCACGACGCGCCGTCCACCTTGGCCGCCTCCTCCATCGAGCTGTCGACTTGGGCCAGGCCGGCGAGGAGCAGCAGCGACATGAAGGGCGTCGTCTTCCAGATCTCCGACAGGGAGATGACGAAGAGCGAGGACCAGAAGCCACCGAACCAGTTGTAGTTCGCGTCGATGCCCGGCATCCACTGGATCCACTGGTTGACGAAGCCCGTGCCGGTCTGGAAGGCGAACAGCCAGGTGAAGCCCGAGACCACGGTGATGATCGAGTACGGGATGAGCACCAGGGTGCGCAGGGTCTTGCGCGGGATGACGATCCGGTGCATCACCAGGGCGATGATGAAGCCCAGCACGAGCTCGACGATGACCGTGATCACCGTGACGAGGATGGTCATCCACATCGCCGACCAGAACACCTGGTCGGTGAAGGAGACGAGGTAGTTGTTCAGGCCGACGAAGCGGCGGTTCTCCGGGTCGGTCAGCCGGTAGGCGAAGAAGCTGTTCCACACGGCCTGGAGGATCGGGTACCCGGTGACCAGGACCATGACGACGAAGGCCGGCATCGCCAGCTTCCACCCCAGGTGCTGCTCGCTGCGCGATCGGTCGGACAGGCGCGTCTTCCCCCCCTTCGCCCGCTCCCGGGTGGGTGTCGAGGCACTCACAGCAACGCATCTCCCTTCAGCACCGCGTGCAGGAGCGACTCGGCCCGCTCCGGCGTCGTTTCGGGGTCGACCGACCCGGGTGGGCTGTAGACCCGCTGGATGCCCGAGGAGACGTCACCGTAGTACTGGGTGAGCGGACGCGGACCCGAGTCGGCCAGCGAGCTACGGATCTGCTCGGCCATCGGGAACGCCTCCCGGATCTCCGGGTCGTCGTAGACCTCGGTGCGGGCGGCGGGGTTGCCCGTGCCGAGCATGTACGTCTTCTGGCTCTCGGCGGAGGTGATGCACTCGACCGCGTCCCACGCGGCCTCCTTGTTGTCCGATGCGGCGTTGACACCCATCTCGATGCCGCCGAGCGGGGGCCTGGACTCCTTGCCCTCGACCGTCTGCGGGTAGCGGGTCCAGGCGAGGTCGTCGATCCACTTGACCTCGGCGTCCTTGAGCGCGGCGTAGACGTAGGGCCAGTTGAGCATGAAGTGGGCTCGCTCGTTCTGGAACATCTCCAGCGAGGTCGTCTCGTTGGTGGAGCCGAGCGCGGGACCCCCCACATTCGCATCCGCCAGCTTCTGGATCACGGCAGCCGCCTTCCTGCCACCATCGGTGTCGAGCCCGAACTTCAGGTCCTCGCCCGAGGCGCCCGGGTTCTGCACGATCTGCTCGCCAGTCCCCTCGATCAGTGCGTTGATCCAGACCATGTAGCCCTCGTAGCGGGAAGCCTGCACACCGATCTCGGTGTCCATCTTCTCGGCGGCCTCGATCAGCTGGTCCCAGGTGACCGGCTTGTCCATGTCGAGCCCGGCCTCCTCGGCCACGGACTCGCGGTACCAGAGCAGCTGCGTGTTCGCCCAGAAGGGCGCCGCGTACAACTGGTCGTCCCAACGCGCGTTCGTCACGGCCGGAGGGACGACGCCGTCGGTGAAATCGGAGGTCCTGTCCTCCGGCACCTTGGCCAGGAACCCTGCCTCGGCGAACTCCGCGACGAAGACGGGGTCGATCGACATGAGGTCGACTCCCGTGTCGCTCGAGGCGAGCCGGCGCAGCAGCTGCTGGCGCTGGTCGCTGGCGCTGTTGGGCAGCAGCTGGAAATCGATGGTGTACGCGCCCTCGGACTTGTCGGTGCACTCCTTGGCCAGCTGGGCCTGCCCGCCGCCCTCCGGGTCCGATCCGCCACCGTCCGGGTTGATCCACCACGTCAGCTGCGTCCCGCCGCTGGCACTGCTGCCCCCGCCGCAGGCCGAGAGCCCGAGCGCCACAGCGGTGGTGGCGGCCGCCGCGAGGGCGACCCTGCCTCGTCGTCGTGTCTCCACGTCGCTCCCTTCGTCCGCGGACGCGACGTGTCGGGTCCTGAGCGTCGCCTCCCACAGGCCTGTCTACACCGCCCGTGTGGTCCATGACACAGCAAGGACCTCACGATTTTCGTGTCGCGACGAATTCGTGATGGGGACGACGCGACCGCGCACGCTCGGTGACGAGGGGCGCACGAACAGGTGCGTCGCCGGTCGCCGGGTCAGAGCTACTGTGCAGGGACACCCGTCGAAAGGAATCCGATGCCCGCAACCCCGTCCGCCCCCGAGGACTTCGCCGACCTGCTGTCGGCCAACAGGACCTTCTCCGAGCACTTCGAGCTCAGCGGTTTCGACGGCATCGCGCATGCTGGCGTCGCCATCGTCACCTGCATGGACAGCCGGATCGACCCGCTGGGCATGCTCGGCCTCAAGCCCGGGGACGCCAAGATCTTCCGCAACCCCGGTGGGCGCGTCACGCCCGCCGCGCTCGAGGCCCTCGTCCTCGGCGTCCACCTGCTCAAGGTCGAGCGGATCCTCGTCATCCCGCACACCCGCTGCGCCATGGGCAGCGCCACCGAGGACGAGTTCCGCGCCAAGGTCGGGGCCTCCGCCGGCCAGGACGCCTCGTGGCAGGGCTTCCACGTCGTGCACGACCAGGTCGACGCGCTGCGTCAGGACGTCGCCGCCGTGCGGACCCACCCGCTCATCGGCGAGCGCGCCAAGGTCGGCGGCTTCGTCTACGACGTGGACACCGGCCTGATCGACCAGAAGTTCTGAGCCCTCGGCCCACGTGACAGGGGTCACACGACCCCTGTCACGATGGGGTCCATGACCACAGTCACGACACCAACCCCGGCGTCCGACTCCATCGCCGAGCCCTGGGCGAGCGAGCAGATGATCACCTGCCACGACGAGCGCACCGGCCTCCGGGCGATCATCGCGATCGACGACACGACGCTCGGCCCCGGCTTCGGCGGGGTGCGCTACCGCTCCTATCCCTCCACCACGGCCGCCGCGCGCGAGGCGCAGCGCCTCGCCGCCGCCATGACCCTCAAGCACGCCCTGGCCGAGCTGCCCTACGGCGGGGCGAAGTCCGTCGTCATGCTCGACGGCGAGGCCCCCGCCCCCGGATCGTCGGAGCGCCGCGCGCTCTTCGCCCGCTTCGGCGAGATGATCGCCCGCACCGCCGGCACGTACATCCCGGGCGTCGACATGGGCACCCGCCTGGAGGACATGCAGACCATCCGTGACGAGGGCGGCGCACGTGCCTTCTGCGACGAGGTGAGCCCCTCCCCCTTCACCGCCCGGGGCGTCCACGCCGCCATGCGGGCCGCGGCCGTCCACCACCACGGCGAAGGGGGCCTGGCCGGTGCGGAGGTCGTCGTCCAGGGCGTCGGCAGCGTCGGCGCCGAGGTCGCCCGCCTCGCCCACGCGGACGGGGCCGGGGTGACCGTGGCCGATGTCGACACCTCCCGCGCCGAGGCGCTGGCCGCCGAGTTGGGCGGTCGCACGGTCGACGCCGAGCAGGCCCCCTTCCACCCCGCCGACGTGTTCTCCCCGTGCGCCGTCGCGCGCGTGCTCACCCGCGAGAACATCGAGCGCATCCCCGCCCGGATCATCGCCGGAGCGGCCAACGACACCCTCGACGAGCCGGGCTGCGCCGAGGCGCTGCGTGAGGCGGGGATCACCTTCGTCCCCGACTTCGTCGCCAATGCCGGCGGGGTCGTGCAGGTCCACGGTGGCGTCTCCGGCTGGAGCGACGCGCAGACGCTGGCCGCGGTCGACCGGATCGGCGATCGTGTCACCGAGCTGCTCAGGACGGCGGAGGCGCAGGGGATCACGCCCCTGGCCGCGGCACTGCAGCGGGCGTCCGCGGCCCTGGGCCGGGAGGTCGTCGCGTGAGCGGGGCGGACGCGGTGCGTCGGTACTACGAGCGCGTGGACGCCGGAGACGTCGAGGGGGTGCTCGACTGCTTCACCGACGATGCGGTCTACCACCGGCCCGGGTACGCCCCGATGGTCGGCCGGGAGTCACTCGCCGCCTTCTACGGAGGCGAGCGCGTCATCGCCGACGGGCGGCACGTGCTCGATGCACTGCTCGTCGACGGCGACCAGGTCGCGGTGCGGGGCCGTTTCGAGGGCACGCTCAAGGACGGCAGCGCCGCGCGCGTCGGATTCTGCGACTTCTTCGTCCTCGACGGGCACGGCCGCGCACTCACCCGGCACTCCTACTTCGACGTACCGGCGGTCTGACCCGCGGGCCCGCGGTGTCCGGCTGGGGCGCGGCCCCCGCCGGTGTCCGGCTGGGGCGCAGCCCCCGCCCGGCCCCCGTCAGAGGGACAGACGCTCCTTGACCACCCCGGAGAGGCGGTCGGCCGTGGTCCGGGCGCGTTCCTCCGTCGCGGCCTCGACCATGACCCGCACGACCGGCTCGGTGCCGGACTTGCGCAGCAGGACCCGTCCCTCCATTCCCAAGGAGGACTCCTCGTCGGCGACGGCCGAGCGCACGCCCTCGTCGCCGTCCACGCGGTCCTTGTCGACGTCCTTGACGTTGATCAGGACCTGCGGCATGCGGGTCATGGCAGCGGCCAGCTGCGCGAGCGACTGACCGGTCTCGGCGACCCGCGCCGCGAGCATCAGGCCGGTGAGGACGCCGTCGCCCGTGGTCGCGTGCTCGAGCATGATGAGGTGGCCGGACTGCTCTCCACCGAGGGAGTAGCCACCCCGACGCATCTCCTCGAGGACGTATCGGTCCCCCACCCCGGTCTGCTTGACCTCGATGCCGGCGGACTCCATGGCCCGCAGCAGCCCGAGGTTGCTCATGACGGTCGCGACCAGGGTGTTCTCGGCGAGCTCGCCCTTCTCCTTCAGCGCGAGCGCGAGGATCGCCATGATCTGGTCCCCGTCGATCGGCTCCCCGCTCGCGTCGACGGCCAGGCACCGGTCGGCGTCGCCGTCATGGGCGATGCCCAGGTGCGCGCCGTGCTCGACGACGGCGGCCTGCAGGCTCTCGAGGTGGGTCGAGCCGCAGCCGTCGTTGATGTTGAGCCCGTCGGGGCGGGCCCCGATGGCGTGCACCTCGGCTCCGGCCAGCCGGAAGACCTCGGGCGAGACCTGGCTCGCGGCGCCGTGCGCGGCGTCGAGGACGATCGTCAGGCCCCTGAGGTTCGGCTCGACGGCGTCCAGGAGGTGGCGCACGTAGCGGGCGCCGGCGTCGTCCATGAAGGTGACCCGCCCCACGTCGATGCCCGTCGGGCGGTCCGGCTCGTCGTCCATGGCTGCCTGGATGGCGTCCTCGACCGCGTCCGGGAGCTTGTGGCCCCCGACGGCGAAGAACTTGATGCCGTTGTCGGGCATCGCGTTGTGGGAGGCCGAGAGCATGACCCCGAAGTCCGCGTGCACCTCGGAGGTGAGGAAGGCCAGTGCGGGCGTCGGCACGACGCCGGCGTCGAGGACGTCGATGCCGCTGCTGGCCAGGCCCGCCACGACGGCTGCGGAGAGGAACTCTCCCGAGGCGCGCGGGTCCCGCCCGACGACGGCGACGGGGCGCCTGCCCTCCGTGCCCTGCGGGTCGCGCAGGACGCGGGCAGCGGCCTGGGCGAGGCGGAGCGCGAAGTCGGCTGTGATGGTCTCGCCGTTGGCGAGCCCGCGCACACCGTCGGTGCCGAAGAGTCGGGGCATGGTCGTGCAACCTTCCGTGGGGAACCGGTCCGGGATCGAACTCAGTGGACAGGCTTCGTCACGATACCCGGCCGGTAGGCTTGACCACCGGTAGGTCGCGGCGTCGAGAGGCCCAGATGATCGAGTTCACGCCATCCGCTGGTCCCACGCTCGGCGTCGAGTGGGAGATCGCGCTGCTCGACCGGGAGACGCTCGACCTCGTGCCGCTGGCCGAGGACGTCGTGGAGTCGCTCATCGCCGATGGTGGGGTGACCCCACGCGTGCACCGCGAGCTGCTCACCAACACCGTCGAGCTGGTCACCGACGTGTGCCAGAGCGTCCCCGAGGTCGTCGCCGACCTCACGGCGAGCCTGGATCGTCTCCGCGGCGTCACCGACGAGCTCGGCCTGGAGCTGCTGTCGGCCGGCACCCACCCCTTCGCCCGTTGGGAGAGCCAGCAGGTCAGCGAGGGAGCCCGCTACGCGACCCTCATCGACCGGACCCGCTGGTGGGGTCGGCAGATGCTCATCTACGGCGTGCACACCCACATCGGGGTCACCCACCGGGACAAGGTGCTGCCCCTGCTCGCCGGCATGCTCACCTACGCCCCGCACCTGCAGGCGCTGTCGGCCTCCTCCCCCTGGTGGGGTGGCGTGCCGACCGACTACGCGAGCAACCGGGCGCTGCTCTTCCAGCAGCTGCCGACGGCCGGGCTGCCCTTCCAGTTCGAGCACTGGCACGAGTACGAGGGCTACATCGACGATCTGCTTGTCACCGGCGTCATCGACGAGCTGAAGGAGGTGCGCTGGGACCTGCGACCGTCCCCGCACCTGGGCACGCTCGAGGTCCGGGTGTGCGACGGCGTCCCCACGCTCGTCGAGATCGCCGCGCTGACCGCCCTGACGCAGTGCCTGCTCGTCCACCTGGACGACCGGCTCACCGACGGCGGGACGGTCCCCTCCCTCCCGCCGTGGCACGTGCAGGAGAACAAGTGGCGCACCGCGCGCTACGGCATGGACGCGATCATCATCCTCGACTCCCGCAACCGGGAGCGGCTCGTCACCGACGAGCTGCACGACCTCCTCGAGCGCCTCACCCCGGTCGCCCGCCGCCTGGGCTGCGAGGCCGAGCTCGCCGAGGTGGAGCACATCATGCGCGTCGGCGCGAGCTACCAGCGCCAGCTCGCCGTCGCGGCCGAGCACCGGGGGGACCTCGTGGAGGTGACCCGCTCGCTCGTTGCCGAGATGCGCGCCGGGCGGCCGCTGCCGATCGCCGCGGACGCGGGCTGAGGCGGCCGCCCGCGCGGACGCCCCGTCGCGGCGCCCACGCGGGACGTGGGACCCGCTCCGCCGCACCCCAGGACGACGAAGGGCGGTCCCCACCAGGTGGGAACCGCCCAACGCACCGGGCTGCAGCCCCTCGAGGCTCGGCCGCGAACGGCCTCGCCCCTCAGGAACCGATCAGCGCTTGCTGTACTGGGGCGCCTTGCGGGCCTTCTTGAGACCGGCCTTCTTGCGCTCCGGGACGCGGGCGTCCCGGGTGAGGTAACCGGCCTTCTTCAGGGTCGGGCGGTTCAGCTCGGGGTCGACCCCGTTGAGCGAACGCGCGACACCGAGACGGACGGCACCGGCCTGGCCGGAGGGGCCACCGCCGTGGACGCGCACGAGCACGTCGTAGGCGCCGTCGAGCTCGAGCGCGACGAGCGGCTCGTTGACGATCTGCTGGTGGACCTTGTTCGGGAAGTACTCCTCGAGCGGACGCCCGTTGACCTTCCACTCACCCGTGCCGGGGACGATCCGCACGCGGGCGATGGCCTGCTTGCGGCGTCCGGTGCCGGCGCCGGGCGCGGAGGCGGAGGGGCGAGCGACGGGCTCGGCCGCGCCGACCGGGCCCTCGGACTCGGAGGTGTAGGAGCTCAGCTCGGGCTCGTCGCCCTCGAGCACCTCTGGGTTTGTGTTTTCGGTGGTGTCAGCCACGGTATAAGCCTCTGATTCCTTCTCGGCAGCGCTTACTGCGCGACCTGCGAGATCGTGTAGGGGGTCGGCTGCTGGGCGGCGTGCGGGTGCTCGGCACCGGCGTACACCTTGAGCTTGCCCAGCTGCTCACGGCCCAGGCTGTTGCGGGGGAGCATGCCGCGGACGGCCTTCTCGACCGCCCGGGTCGGGTGCTTCTCGAGCATCTCGGTGTAGTTCATCGAGGACAGACCGCCCGGGTGGCCCGAGTGGCGGTAGGCGCGCTTCTGCTCGGCCTTCGCGCCGGTCAGCGCGATCTTGTCCGCGTTGATGATGATGACGAAGTCGCCCATGTCCATGTGGGGGGCGAAGGTCGTCTTGTGCTTGCCGCGCAGCAGCGTGGCGGTCTGGCTCGCGAGGCGGCCGAGCACGACGTCGGTGGCGTCGATGATGTGCCACTGACGGGTGATCTCACCACCCTTGGGGGAGTACGTGCGCATGAGTGATGCCTTCTGCTCTCGTCTGGTGCTTCCGGCCCCTCTCCGCAAGGCGAAGGGGGTGACGCCCCCGGCCACGTGGTGGGCGGGGCATCGCTGCACACCATTCTACGGACCGGCACACGCGGCCCGAAATCGCGCAAACGGCCGGGAAACCCCTGATTCCATGGGCTTCTCGCGTGCCGACGGCATGGTCGGACGTGCCCTTCACCGAGGATTGCACAATAGTTGTGCAATCATCGGCGCATGGCTGATCGTGACGGTCCGGGCCCCCCCGCCTCCTCGACGCCGGCCACGTGGCGGCTGCTGGCCCACCCCCTTCGCTCCCGCATCCTCGCGCACCTGCGTCTGCACGGCGGGACGACCGCCGCCGACCTCGCCCGCGCCCTGGGGAGCAACACCGGCGCGACGAGCTACCACTCCCGGGTGCTCGCGGACGCCGGCCTGCTCGTCGACACCGGCCTGGGCGACGGTCGCTCACGCGTGTGGGCCGTCGCGGAGGACGTGGACGAGGAGGGTGTCGACACCTCGGTCGCCGTGAGCACCATCTCCGACGCGGACGAGCTCGCCGACGCCCTCTGGCTCGCCCACGACCACGTCGACCACCACGCCCACCGTCTCCACGGGTGGATCGACGCGCAGGTCTCGTGGCCCATGGTCTGGCAGGAGGAGTGCGGCCTGGACGAGCGCGAGGTCCTCGTGGACGAGACCCAGCTGGCGGCACTGCGCGCGGAGCTCGGTGCCGTCCTGGACCGCTACCGGCGCCGCGGCGCCGGCACCCCCGGCGCCCGGCGGGTCACGGCGGTGGTCGGCCTGACGCCGCTCCCCCGTCGCAGCTGACCTCCCGGACGGCTTGCGCAGCTGAGCGCGGGTCACTCCTCCCGGCGGGCCCGGGCCTCGTGCGCGCGCTCGGCGAGCTGCTCCGCGGGTGGGTAGGCCACCTCGACGAGCGTGAGGCCGTGCGCGGGCATGACCTTCACCCGCGGGTCGCGCACCCCGGCGGTGAGTACCTGCTCGGGCCACTGCGGGCCCTGCTCCCCCGTCCCGACCGGCACGAGCGCCCCGATGAGCGCCCGCACCATCGAGTGGCAGAAGGCGTCGGCGAGAACCGTCGCCTCGAGCAGGCCGTCCTCGCGGCGCTGCCAGTCGTAGCGCAGCAGCGTGCGGGTGGTGCTCGCGCCCTCGCGCTTCTTGCAGAACGCCGCGAAGTTGCGCAACCCCAGCAGCCGCGTGGCGGCGGCGTTCATAGCGTCCACGTCCAGCGGCGTGCGCAGCGGGACCACCTCCCGGCGGCGGAGGGGGTCCAGCCGCGTCGGGTCGTCGCAGAGGAGGTAGCGGTAGCGCCGGCTCGTGGCGGAGAAGCGTGCGTCGAAGCCCTCGGGCGCCTCGAAGGCGGAGCGCACGACGACGTCACCAGGCAGGACGCCACGCAGTCGCGTGACGAGGGTCGCCAGCAGCGGCCGGTCGGAGTGCCCACGGACGCGCTCGAGGTCGCTCGGGTCGACGTCGAGGTGGACGACCTGCCCCAGGGCGTGCACGCCCGCGTCCGTGCGCCCCGCCACCGTGACCCGCACCGGGTCCGGCGGGCGCATGATCCTCGTCAGGCCGGCCGTCAGCTCGCCCTCGACCGTCCGCAACCCCGGCTGCGCGGCCCACCCGTGGAAGTCGGTGCCGTCGTAGGCGAGGTCGAGTCGCAGCCGCATGCGGGTCAGCGTAGGCGAGGCCGGGGCCGCTCGACATGACCGGGAAATCAGGGGCTGACCGGGTCGTGCCGCGGTCATCCCACGACATGCTGGTCACCGCGGGGTCTCCCGGTCATGACGAAGGGCGCCGCCCACCCGTGCGGGTGAGCGGCGCCCCTTCGAGAGCTCCTGCGTCGCGCCTCAGGACATCGCCTGCGGCGTGCGCGGGTGAGGTCCCGTCAGGCCTTGTCCTCGGACTCCGCCTCGGGGGCCTCGGCGGTCTCCTCGGCCGGGGCCTCGGTGGCCTCCGTGGTGGTCTCCTCGGTCGTGGCCTCCTCGGCGGGGGCCTCGGCCGCGGCGGCCTCCTCGTCCTTGGCGGAGCGCTTGGTGGCACCCTCCGCCTCGGCGACGACGGCGCGCTTCGGCTTGGCGTTGACCGGCTCGCGGACGAGCTCGATGACGCACATCGGGGCGTTGTCGCCCTTGCGCGGGGCGATCTTGGTGATGCGGGTGTAGCCGCCGGGCCGGTCGGCCACGTCGGGCGCGATCTCGACGAAGAGGCGGTGGACGACGCCCTTGTCCTTGACGACGGTCATCACCTTGCGGCGCGCGGCGAGGTCGCCACGCTTGGCGAAGGTGATCAGGCGCTCGGCGAGCGGACGCAGCCGCTTGGCCTTGGCCTGGGTCGTCGTGATCTGGTCGAACTCGAAGAGCGACGTGGCCAGATTCGCCAGGATGAGGCGCTCGTGGGCCGGGCCGCCCCCGATACGGGGACCCTTGGTCGGGGTGGGCATGGTGTTCTCCTTGGAGGTCTGACCTCACCGCGTACGGCGGTCAGGTCACGAATAACGGTGGGTCAGAGCTGCTCGTCCTCGGCGAACGAGGCGTCCTCGTCACCGGGCTCGTCGTACTCGTCGTTGTAGCCGGGGACGGCCGTCGGGTCGAACCCGGGAGGGCTGTCCTTGAGCGTCAGCCCCATCTCGTGCAGCTTCGCCTTGACCTCGTCGATCGACTTCGCACCGAAGTTACGGATGTCGAGCAGGTCCGCCTCGCTGCGACCGACGAGCTCACCCACGGTGTGGATGCCCTCGCGCTTGAGGCAGTTGTAGGAGCGGACCGTCAGGTCCAGGTCCTCGATCGGCAGCGCCATGTCGGCGGCGATCGCGGCGTCGGTCGGGGACGGGCCCATGTCGATGCCCTCGGCCTCGACGTTGAGCTCACGGGCCAGGCCGAAGAGCTCGACGAGGGTCTTGCCGGCGGAGGCCAGCGCGTCCCGGGGGGCCATCGAGTTCTTGGTCTCGACGTCGACGACCAGCTTGTCGAAGTCGGTGCGCTGCTCGACACGGGTCGCCTCGACCTTGTAGGTCACGGCGAGCACCGGCGAGTAGATGGAGTCGACCGGGATGCGGCCGATCTCCTGGTCAGCGGACTTGTTCTGCTGGGCGGAGACGTACCCGCGACCGCGCTCGACGGTCAGCTCCATCTCGAGGGAGCCCTTGTCGTTGAGCGTGGCGATGTGCAGGTCCGGGTTGTGGACCTCGACACCGGCCGGCGGGTTGATGTCGGCGGCGGTGACCGCGCCGGCACCCGACTTGCGCAGGTACATCACGACCGGCTCGTCGTTCTCGCTGGAGACGACGAGGGACTTGATGTTGAGGATGATCTCGGTGGTGTCCTCCTTGACCCCGGGGACGGTGGAGAACTCGTGGAGCACGCCGTCGATCCGGATCGAGGTCAGCGAGGCACCCGGGATGCTCGAGAGCAGGGTGCGACGCAGGGAGTTGCCGATGGTGTAGCCGAAGCCGGGCTCGAGGGGCTCGATGACGAACCGCGAACGGTTGTCGGCGAGGACCTCTTCGCTGAGGTTCGGGCGCTGTGCGATGAGCACGGTGTTCTTCCTTCCCACGGGCGACCGCTATATGACGCCTCGTGAAGGTGCCGGTCTGGATTCCGGCGGTCGCCGCGCCTCTGTCCGCGCGGCTGACCCGCTCCCCCCTTCGCCCGCGTGACCACCCGGGGGCGCAATGCACCTGGGCAACCACGCGGGCTTCAGGGGGGCACTCGGGGGGACGGAGTCCCCCTGAGCGTTAGTTCTTGGAGTACAGCTCGACGATCAGCTGCTCCGTGAGCGGCGTGTCGATCTGCTCGCGGGTCGGCTTCTGGTGCACCAGGATCTTCAGGCTGCCCGGGACGACGTGCAGCCACGCCGGGACCGGGCGCTCACCGAAGGTCTCGCGCGCGACCTGGATCGGGAAGGCCTCGATCGACTGCTTGCGCACGGTGATGATGTCGTACTGCTCGACGCGCTGGCTGGGCACGTTGGTGCGCTTGCCGTTGACCTCGAAGTGGCCGTGCGTGACCAGCTGGCGGGCCTGGCGACGCGTGCGGGCGAGCCCGGCGCGGTAGATGACGTTGTCGAGACGGGTCTCGAGGATCGTCAGCAGGTTGTGACCGGTCTGCCCGGGGCGGTTGGCCGCCTCCTTGTAGTACCGGAGGAACTGCTTCTCCATGACGCCGTAGGTGAAGCGGGCCTTCTGCTTCTCCTGCAGCTGGGTGAGGTACTCCTTCTCCTGGATCCGCCGGCGACCGTGCTGGCCGGGCGGGAAGGGACGGAGCTCGAAGTTCTTGTCGCCGCCGACGAGGTCGAGCTTGAGCCGACGGGACTTCTTGGTGATGGGGCCGGTGTAACGAGCCATGTTCTATCTGTCTCCCGTATCTCTGCTGCTCAGACGCGACGGCGCTTGGGCGGGCGGACACCGTTGTGCGGGCTGGGCGTGACGTCCTGGATCGCGCCGACCTCGAGGCCGGTGGCGGTCAGGGAGCGGATCGCGGTCTCACGACCGGAGCCGGGGCCCTTGACGAAGACGTCGACCTTCTTCATGCCGTGCTCCATGGCGCGACGGGCAGCGGCCTCGGCGGCCATCTGGGCGGCGTACGGGGTCGACTTGCGCGACCCCTTGAAGCCGACCTGGCCCGCGGAGGCCCAGGAGATCACGGCACCGGTGGGGTCGGTGATCGAGATGATGGTGTTGTTGAACGTGCTCTTGATGTGAGCCTGGCCCACGGACACATTCTTCTTGACCTTGCGACGCACCTTGGTGGCGCGGGTCTTGGGGGGCATGTTTCTCCTACGAAGTGCTTCGGTGTGTGGTGCTCACCGCGCGCGGCTCGGCCGCCGCGCCCGCGGATGAGGGATCAGGCCTTCTTCTTGCCTGCGACGGTGCGCTTGGGGCCCTTGCGGGTGCGCGCGTTGGTCTTGGTGCGCTGACCGCGCACCGGGAGGCCACGGCGGTGGCGCAGACCCTCGTAGGTGCCGATCTCGACCTTGCGGCGGATGTCGGCAGCGACCTCGCGGCGGAGGTCTCCCTCGAGCTGGACGTTCTCCTCGAGCCAGTCGCGCAGGGCGACGAGCTGGTCGTCCCCGAGGTCCTTCACGCGGGTGCTCGGGTCGACCTCGGTTGCCGCGACTGCCTTCTGCGCAGTCGTGCGGCCCACACCGAAGATGTAGGTCAGGGCGACCTCGACGCGCTTCTCGCGCGGGAGGTCAACTCCAACAAGACGTGCCATGTGATGGCTTCCTTATCTTCTGTTCGGAGGTCTGGTACACCACCAGTCCGGCGGGTGGTCCCGCGTATGGTCGCGGGCCGCTCGGTCCCCGGCCTCCGAGCCGGGGGTGACGTCCTGCTCGTCGGGGAGCAGGGGCCGGGTGGTGCTTGTTCTTCAGTTGGCGTTGCTCGAGGACCTGGGCAAGTACCCGGTTCCCCGCCTCACCGGTCCTGGTGGACCGCGATCAGCCCTGGCGCTGCTTGTGGCGCAGGTTGTCGCAGATCACCATGACCCGGCCGTTGCGGCGGATCACCTTGCACTTGTCGCAGATCTTCTTGACGCTCGGCTGAACCTTCATTGCCGTCTCGCATCTGTCTCGATCTGTCCCGCCGCCGGTGCGTGGCGACGGGTCGTGCTCGTGGTGCCTCTCTCGTCGGTCACCGGCATGCGGTGACCGCCTCGATCAGCGGTAGCGGAAGACGATACGGCCGCGGGTCAGGTCGTACGGGCTGAGCTCCACCACGACCTTGTCCTCGGGGAGGATCCGGATGTAGTGCTGCCGCATCTTGCCCGAGATGTGGGCGAGAACCTTGTGACCATTGGTCAGCTCCACCCGAAAGTTCGCGTTCGGGAGCGCTTCGATGATCGTGCCCTCGACCTCGATGACACCGTCCTTCTTGGCCATACCCTCTCAATCCGTCGGTGGCCGTCCCCCGGATGGGGTCGACCCTCGTCCGGCCACACCGCCTCGCCTCCCGGCACACAGCAGGAAGGCAGACAGACGTGACCGACAGTCAAGAGTACGGCACGGGGTCGTCCGCAGTGAAATCGTCACGCTCTCAGTACGCCGCTCGCGCCCCATCCCGACTAGTGTCGACGACCACCGGACGCACCCCCGGCCTCCCGGGGTGGCGTCACAGGACGACTGGAAGGCCGGACGATGCAAGCCTTGGCACGCAAGCTCGGACTGCGGACCCAACCGACGATCTTCTTCGTCTCGGCGGGGCTCATGGTCGTCTTCCTCATACTCCTGCTGCTCTTCCCCGATCAGCTCAACAAGAGCTTCGGCGCCGGCCGCGAGTGGATCGTCACCAACCTCGGGTGGTACTTCATCTTCGGCGTCACCGCGTGGTTCATCATCCTCCTCGCCGTCGCCTTCAGCCCCTACGGGCAGGTCCAGCTCGGCCGCAAGGACGAACCGCCGGAGTACAGCTTCCCCTCGTGGTTCGCCATGCTCTTCGCCGGCGGTATCGGCACCATCCTGATGTTCTGGGGTGTGGCCGAGCCGATCTCGCACTTCTCCACACCGCCGAAAGCGGGTGTGGAGCCGTACACCGTCGAGGCGGCCCAGGACGGGATGAACTTCGCCCTGTACCACCTGAGCCTGCACACCTGGGCGATCTTCTGCCTGCCGGGTCTCGCCTTCGCCTACTTCATCCACCGCTACGAGCTCCCGGTGCGGGTCAGCTCGGTGTTCTACCCCTTCCTCAAGGACGGCATCTACGGCCCGATCGGGCGGGCCATCGACATCACCGCCATCCTCGGCACCCTCTTCGGCGTCGCGGTCTCCATCGGGCTGGGCACCTCGCAGATCGGCGCCGGTCTGGGCGAGCTCTTCGGGTGGGCCAACGACACGACGCTGCAGGTCCTCATCGTCATCGTCCTCACCACGGTGGCCGTCACCTCGATCGTCCGCGGCCTGGACAAGGGCGTGAAGGTCCTGTCGAACATCAACATCCTCATGGCCATCGGCCTGATGATCTTCGTCTTCCTCACCGGCGGGATGACCCTCTTCCTCCTCCGGCAACTCTTCGAGACCACCGGCAACTTCGTCTCCGAGCTGCCCCAGCTCATGCTCTGGAACGACGCGATGGCCAACATCACCAAGGACGACGGCTGGGGCTGGCAGGGCGGTTGGACCGTCTTCTACTGGGCCTGGACGGTCAGCTGGGCCCCCTTCATGGGGATCTTCCTCGCCCGCATCTCCAAGGGGCGCACGGTGCGCGAGTTCATCCTGGGTGTGCTCTTCGCGCCGAGCATCTTCACCATCATCTGGTTCGTCATCTTCGGCTGGTCGGCGCTGCGTATCGACGGCATGGACGGCTCGGAGGGACCGATCTCGGCTGCGGTGGCGGAGTCCGTGCCGCTGTCGATGTTCGCCTTCTTCGAGAACTACCCATTGACGACGTTCATCCAGGGCTTCGCCGTGGTCATCGTCGCGATCTTCTTCGCGACCAGCTCCGACTCCGCGTCCCTCGTCGTCGACATGCTCTGCACCGGTGACGGCGACGCCGGCCCGACCCGCCAGCGCGTCTTCTGGGGCGTCAGCGAGGGCGTCCTCGCCGCGCTGCTCATCGTGCTGGCCGGGGACGAGGGGCTCAACGCCCTGCAACAGGTGATCACCGTCGTCGGGCTACCGATGTTCACCCTGATGTTCCTCGCGGGCATCAGCTTCCTCGTCGCCCTGCGCAAGGAGAACCTGCAGTTCGTCACGAAGGTCCGCGGCGTCCCGGAGGAGGCGGTCTTCGCCGGCAGGGAGGCTCTCGACCGGGGTGAGGTCTCCGGCGAGCAGCCCGTGACGCAGCAGGACGCCACCGCCGATGACAGGAGCGACGTCCCCAGGTGACCCGCCGGCGTCACCCGGACAGCGGCGGTCGGCCCCACGGTGGGGTCGGCCGCCGCGGTCCGTACGATCGACCCCATGACTGGTCCGCGCCTTGCCCTCGTCGGGGACCCGGAGTGGGCCGGCGTCGAGCACGCCCGCCGCGCCCTGGCCGCCGTCCTGCCCGAGGCCTCGGTCGAGCTGCTGCCCCCCGGTGCCGATCCCTCCCCCGACGTGGACGGCCTCTGGCTGCTCGCTCCCCCGCCCGCGGCCTCCCCGCAGGTCCACGACACCACCACGGCGCGCGCCCTGGAGCTCCACGTCCCCCTCGTCGGTCCCGTGGCCGGCGAAGGGGGGGCCACCCCCTTCGTGCATGCGGTGCCCGGCTCCCGTCTGGCTGGGATCGTCGGGGCCGGCCCGCTCGACCTGCCGCAGGCGATCGCCGGCGGGCGTGCGGCGCGCGACTACGTCGACGCCCCGGGCACCGTGTGGTTCCCCGAGGCCCACCGGGGGTCGCAGCCGGCGACCGTGCGCGCGGCGGGCGCCCCCTTCGTCGCCCTGACCGACTACCCGCTGGCCACGGACGCCGGGGTCCACCCGCTGCTGCTGGACTTCGCGTCGACCGTCCGCGGACGGGCGGCCGGTCGGCTCCCCTCGCTCCCGTACGGCCCCGCCGGCGCGCCGATGGCCCCACCCCGGCGCCGGAGGTCCCTGCGGGCACTGCCCGACGACGAGCCACGCAGCTATGTGCACCAGATGCGCACGGAGGGCTACCGCTGGTGGCGACCGCTGCTGGCGCTGGCGCTGGGCGTCGGCGTCTTCATCTTCGAGCTGCTCGCCCTGACCATCATCTGGCTGGTCGTCGACCCGGCGATGCGCGACCCGGACCTGAGCATGGCGCAGATCGACCTCACCGCGCCCGTGACGATGCTCATGGGCAACCTCATGCTCATCGCGCTCATCCCGGCCACCCTCGTGGCGACGCGGCTGGGTCACTGGCGACCGATGGGCAAGCTGCTGTCGGTGACCGGCCGGATCCGGTGGCGGTGGCTGGGACGCGCCAGCCTGGTCACGCTCGTCGTCTGGGGGGCGTACATCGTCCTGGGATGGTTCGTGGAGGGCGGTGAGGTCACCGAGCGGCCCGATCACTGGCCGTGGCTGATCCTCATCACCCTGCTCACCACGCCGTTCCAGGCCGCGGCCGAGGAGATCGCCTTCCGCGGCGGGCTGCTGCAGGGGGTCGGGGCCTGGATCAAGAAGCCGGTCGTCGCACTGGCCGTCGGCACCGCGCTGTCCGTGGTGCTCTTCGCCCTGGCCCACGCCTCGTTGGACCCGTGGGTCCTGCTGCAGCTGGGTGCCATGGGCTTCGCCACGTGCTACCTGACCTGGCGCACCGGCGGACTGGAGGCGGCGATCGTGCTGCACACGGTCAACAACGTCGTCCTCATCGTCCTGCTCACCCTCGTCGGTGGGCTCGAGGGCGCCTACATCACCGACACGACGACCAGTGACGCCGCCGCGGGCGGGCTCGGCGGGATCGCCACCCTGATCATGATGGCGATCCTGCTCCACCAGGCCCGGCGCGCCGGGATCGCCCCTCGCACGATGGGCGCACCGGCGGAGGGCTGAGGGATCAGTCCCGGTCGGAGAGGTCGGCCGAGAAGGCGGCGATGATGCGCTCGGCGCCCTCCACGGCAGTCACCTGACCGGCGCGCACGCCGGGCGTGATCTCGGTGAGCAGCTCGCGCACCCGGGGCGAGTGCCGGACCGCGTCACGCAGCTCGGCGTCGACCATGGCCCACATCCACTCGCGCTGCTGCTCGGCGCGACGACTGTGCAGCGAGCCCTGCGACTCGAGCCACGCGCGGTGCTCCAGGACGGCGTCCCAGACCTCGTCGAGGCCGTCACCGGTCTGGGCGCTGCACGTGAGCACCGGCGGACGGCGTCCCTGCGGGTCCGGGTTCATCAGGCGCATCGCGCCGGACAGCTCACGGGCGGCGACGCGTGCGTCGCCGGCATGCTCCCCGTCCGCCTTGTTGACCGCGATGACGTCGGCCATCTCGAGGATGCCGCGCTTGATCCCCTGGAGCTGGTCACCGCCGCGGGCCAGCGCCAGCATGAGGAAGGTGTCGACCATCTCCGCGACGGCGACCTCCGACTGCCCGACACCGACCGTCTCGACGAGCACGACGTCGTGGCCGGCTGCCTCGAGGACGAGCATCGACTCGCGGGTCGCGCGGGCCACTCCCCCGAGGTGCGCCCCCGACGGGGACGGGCGCACGAAGGCGTCGTCGCTCGCCGTCAGCCGCGCCATCCGGGTCCGGTCACCGAGCACGGACCCGCCGGTGCGGGCGCTGCTCGGGTCCACGGCCACGACCGCGACGCGGTGCCCCTTCTCGATCAGCCGGATGCCGAGCGCATCGATGAAGGTCGACTTGCCGGCACCGGGGATGCCGGAGATGCCCACCCGCAACCCGTGGCCGGTATCGACGGCGAGCTCGGCGAGCAGCGCCTTCGAGCGTGCCCGGTGGTCCGGACGGGAGGACTCGACGAGCGTGATCGCCCGGGCGATGTGCGCCCGAGAGCGGGCGCGCACCCCCGCCGCGAGGTCGGCGACCGACTCAGCCATGGGCGGCGGCGGCCCGCTCCCGCAGCTGGTCGACCAGACCGCCGGCGGCGCTGGCGATGACGGTGCCCGGGGGGTAGATGTCGTCGGCACCGGCGGCCCGCAGCTCCTCGAAGTCCTGCTTCGGGATGACCCCGCCGACGACGATCATCAGGTCCTGGCGGCCGAGCTCGTCCAGCTCGGCCCGCAGCGCCGGCACGAGGGACAGGTGCCCCGCGGCCAGCGAGGAGACCCCGACCACGTGCACGTCGCCCTCGACCGCCTGGCGCGCCACCTCGGCCGGGGTCTGGAAGAGGGGGCCCACGTCGACGTCGAAGCCGAGGTCGGCGAAGGCGGTCGCGATGACCTTCTGGCCGCGGTCGTGCCCGTCCTGGCCCATCTTGGCCACGAGGATGCGCGGGCGACGGCCCTCGGCCTGCTCGAACTCCTCGACCTTGGCCTGGACCTCCTCGACGGCTCCGCCCGCCCCTGCTTCGTCCCGGTACACACCGGAGATGGTACGGATCTGCGCGGTGTAGCGCCCGTAGACCTTCTCCAGCGCGGAGGAGATCTCACCGACGGTGGCCTTCGCGCGCGCGGCGTCGATGGCCAGCGCGAGCAGGTTGGTCTCCATGGTGCCGCCATCGGCCCTCGCACCCTCGGTCAGGGCGGCGAGGGCGGACTGGGTCTGCTCCTCGTCGCGCTCGGCCCGCAGCCGCTCGATCCCGGCGATCTGCGACGCGCGCACGGCGGCGTTGTCCACCTTCAGGATCTCGATGGGCTCGTCCTCGTCGACGGGATAGGTGTTGATCCCGATCAGCGGCTGCTGCCCCGAGTCGATCCGCGCCTGGGTCCGGGCGGCCGCCTCCTCGATGCGCATCTTGGGGATGCCGGCCTCGATGGCCTTGGCCATACCGCCGGCCTTCTCGACCTCCTCGATGTGTGCGAGGGCGCGCTGGGCGAGGTCGTGGGTCAGCCGCTCGACGTAGGCGCTGCCACCCCACGGGTCGACGACCCTCGTCGTGCCCGACTCCTGCTGGAGCACCAGCTGGGTGTTGCGCGCGATGCGCGCCGAGAAGTCGGTCGGCAGGGCGATCGCCTCGTCGAGGGCGTTGGTGTGCAGGCTCTGGGTGTGCCCCTGGGTCGCGGCCATCGCCTCGACGCAGGTGCGCACGACGTTGTTGTAGACGTCCTGCGCCGTCAGGCTCCAGCCGGAGGTCTGCGAGTGCGTGCGCAGGGAGAGCGACTTCGGGTTCTCCGGGCCGAAGTTCTCCTTGACCAGGCGCGCCCACAGCAGGCGGGCCGCACGCAGCTTCGCGACCTCCATGTAGAAGTTCATCCCGATGGCCCAGAAGAAGGACAACCGCGGTGCGAACGCGTCGACGTCCAGCCCCGCCTCCTTCCCCGCCCGGATGTACTCGATGCCGTCGGCGAGGGTGTAGGCCAGCTCGAGGTCCTGCGTGGCCCCGGCCTCCTGCATGTGGTAGCCGGAGATGGAGATCGAGTTGAAGCGCGGCATCTTCGTGCTGGTGTAGGCGAAGATGTCGGAGATGATCCGCATCGAGGGCAGCGGTGGGTAGATGTAGGTGTTGCGGACCATGAACTCCTTGAGGATGTCGTTCTGGATGGTGCCGCTCAGCTGCTCCGGGCTCACCCCCTGCTCCTCGGCCGCGACGACGTAGAGGGCGAGGATCGGCAGCACCGCGCCGTTCATGGTCATCGACACGCTCATCCGGTCCAGCGGGATGCCGCTGAAGAGCGTGCGCATGTCGTAGATCGAGTCGATGGCCACACCGGCCATGCCGACATCGCCGGAGACGCGGGGGTGGTCGCTGTCGTACCCGCGGTGCGTCGCGAGGTCGAAGGCGACCGAAAGGCCCTTCTGCCCGGCGGCGAGGTTGCGGCGGTAGAACGCGTTGGACTCCTCGGCGGTGGAGAAGCCGGCGTACTGCCGGACCGTCCACGGCTGGTTGACGTACATGGTCGGGTACGGGCCACGGAGGAAGGGTGCCTTGCCCGGGACCGTGCGCAGGAAGTCCAGGTCGTCGGTGTCCTCCTCGGTGTACACCGGGGCGACCTCGATGTGCTCCGGGGTCGTCCAGCCGTCGGCAGCCCCCGGGGTCGCCTCCAGCGCCTCCTGCCAGCGCTGCTGCCCGTCGGGTGCGGGTGCGCCGTCGCCGAGCTCGACCGTGTCGAAAGTGGGGATGGGGTGCGCGTACCTCATGCGTTCGCTCCTACCTGCTGGGCGCCGACGTGATCGAGGAGGTCGCCCAGGAAGGCGACGATGTTCATGCCCGCGACGATCTCGCCGTCGACGGTCGCGTCGGGCGCCTCGCCCGCGGGTCCGGCGAGGACGACCCGCTCGACGCCTGCGGCGCGCAGGGCCCGGGTGGTCGGACCGGCCAGACCCTCGTAGCCCTTCAGCGAGGACGCGAGCACGGCGACCTTCGCCCCCTTCGCCGACTCGACCGCGTCGGTGATGTCGTCGGCGGTCGCCACCTCGACGGTCGCGGGGCGGATGCCGGCGACACCGAGGAGGTTGGCGACGAAGCTGACCCGGGTGGTGTGCTCGCGCGGGGAGCCGAGTGCGAGGACCGGCACGGAGACATCGCCGGTGGCGGTGCGCGCACGCAGGTCCTCGAAGACCTGCCCGTCGCGTCGACGGGGCAGCCCCTCGGCGGCCACCTGTGCCCGCGGGGTGCGCTCGAGGAGCTGCTCCCCCGCCAGCGGGAAGGTCGAGGTGCCGGTCAGCGGCAGCTCACGGGTGGCCAGGTCCGCGTCCCGTGCAGCGCGCGTCGCCGCCAGGCGCTCGGCGACGGCACCGGAGGCCAGCGAGGCCGCGGCCCCACCCGCGGCGTCGAGCTCGCCGAACCAGGTCCACGCCGCACGGGCGAGGTCGTCGGTGAGCGTCTCGACGTAGTTGGAGCCTCCGGCCGGGTCGGCGACCCGGGCGACGTTGGACTCGGCCGCGAGGATCGACTGGGTGTTGCGGGCCACCCTGCGGGAGAAGGGGGTCGGCAGCCCGAGCACGTGGTCGTAGGGCAGCACGGTGATGGCATCGGCGCCGCCGGCGGAGGCCGCGAGGCAGGCGATCGTGTCGCGCAGGATGTTGACCCACGGGTCGGTGCGCGTCTGCATGCGCCAGGAGGTCACGGCGTGGACCCACGCGCCGCGATCGGCCTGCGGCACCTCGAGGACCTCACCGATGCGCGCCCACGTACGACGCAGGGCGCGCAGCTTGGCGATCGTGACGAACTGGTCGGCGGTCGCCGCGACGCGGAACTCGATCCGGCGGAAGACCTCGGCGGCCGGGACCCCGGCGGCGGTCAGGTGGCGCACGTAGTCCAGTGCGGTCGCGAGGGCGAGGGCGATCTCGTCCTGGTCACTGGCTCCGGCGTCGTGGTGGACGCGGGTGTCGACGGTGATCGCCCGCACGCCGGTCCAGCGCTCGGCGCACAGTGCGACCGCGTCCGCGAGCGGGGCGAGGTCAGGGGCACCGCCCACGGCGGCGGCCAGGCCGATCGGGTCGTGGCCGAGGCTGCCGCGCACGACGGCGGGGTCGACCCCCTTCGCCTCCCACGCGGAGACGAGCGCGGCCGCGGCGGCGGGCTGGTCGGTCCACGAGGAGACCGTCACGGGGGCGAGATCGACCATGACGTCGGCGAGGACCTCCGCGACGTCGTCGGCAGCGATGCCGTCGTCACCGACGTGCAGCCAGACGGCGCTGACGCCCCGCTCGAGGTCCTCGAGGACCGCCCTGCGGCTGGTCGTGGCGTCCGGGTCGTCGTGCAGCTGGCACACGTGCCACGGCAGGTCCGGGTCGCGCGGTCCCCGGCCACGGGTGAAGGGCATCGCGCCGGGCAGGCCCAGGCTGCGCTCCTGCGGCCAGTAGATCGGGTCGATCCGCAGACCACCGGGCAGCTCGCTCGAGAGCGCGTCGACTGCACCGGGCCCGTCGACCGCGGCGTCGTCGCTCCGGGACCTGTTGACCACCGCTGCGGCCATGTCGGCCCAGGTGTCCGGATCGGCCGGGGGAAAACCCGCGGCCAGGCTCAGGACGTCATCGGCTCCGGAGGGACTGTCAGGGGGAATGGTCATCCTCGAGGTGCTCCTCATCGACACGACGCCGTCGGCTCGGCAGACGGCATGACTGACTTCGCACCCTACCGATCGGCGTGGCCGCGGGGACGTGCCGTCCGCGTCGCGTGCGCCACACCGGAACACGTCGTGCCCCGGGCCGCGCAGGTGTTGCCCCCGGCCGCCGGGCGCGCCACCGTGAGAGGGGCGGGGACGGTGGTTGCCTCACCACGATCCACGAAGGAGAGAGCGATGGGACGTCTGAGCTACGGGATGCTCGTCTCGCTCGACGGCTACGTCCGCGGCCCCGACGGGTCCCTCGACTGGACCGAGCCGGACGCGCAGCTGCACGAGCACTTCAACCGGATCCAGGCCGCCAGCGCGCTGGAGGTCTACGGTCGCCACATGTGGGAGACGATGCGTTACTGGCAGGATCCGCCGGCCGCCGACCTCGAGTCACCCCAGTACCGCGGCTTCGCGCAGGCCTGGCAGGACACCGACAAGGTGGTCGTCTCCCGATCGCTCTCGTCGGTCGACGCGCCCCGCACCCGACTGTGGTCACGGCTGGATGTCGGGGCGCTGCGTGAGCTGGTCGCATCCGCCGCCGGGGACGTCTCGATCAGCGGCCCGACGCTCGCCGCCGGTGCCCTGCGCGCCGGGCTGGTCGACGAGGTCCGCGCCTACGTCATCCCACACGTGCTCGGGGGTGGGCTGCGATTCCTGCCGGACGGCTACACAACGCCGTTGCGGCTGCGCAGCGAACGTCGGTTCGCCGGAGGGACCGTCGAGCTGGTCTACGACGTCGGGTGAGGAGCGCCGGTCAGTCCAGGGGGCCGAAGGGGGCGCCGCGAGCGGTCAGCTCGGCCTCGCCACCGTCGAGGGCCGTGAGCACCCAGATGCCGCGCTCGGTCAGCGCGACCGAGTGCTCCCAGTGCGCTGCGGGCAGCGCGGAGTCGGTGACGACCGTCCAGTCGTCGGCCAGCACGTGGTTGGCCTCGGCGCCGAGCGTGATCATCGGTTCGATGGCGATGGTGCTGCCCACCGGCGTGCCCGGGGCCCGCCCACGGATGCGGTAGTTGGGCACCATGGGCGGCAGGTGCATCTGCTCACCGATGCCGTGACCGGTGTAGTCCTCGACGATGCCGTACTCGACGCCGTCGGCACGCGCGTCCGTGTGCACCGAGTCCTCGACCGCGCCGCCGACGTCGTTGAGGTCGCCTCCGCGGCGGAGGGCGGCGATACCGGCCCACAGGGAGCGGCGGGTGACCTCGGACAGGCGGGCCGCGGCCGGGTCGCCCGCCTGCGCACCACCGACGACGACGGTGATCGCCGCGTCGCCGTTCCACCCCTCGACCTCTGCACCACAGTCGATGCTCAACAGGTCCCCCTCGCGCAGCACACGGTCCCCGGGGATGCCGTGGACGATCTCCTCGTTGACCGAGGTGCACAGGGTGTGCTCGTAGCCGGGCACGAGCTGGAAGTTGGGGATCCCGCCGCCGCTGCGGATGTGGTCCTCCGCCAGCGCGTCGAGATGCCCCGTGGTCATGCCCGGTCGAATCTCCTCCTGGAGCATCGCCAGGGTGCGTCCGACGAGCAGGCCCGCGACGCGCATGGCCCGCAGCTGCTGCGGGGTGCGCGCACGGACCCGCTCACGTGCGAAGAGACCCACGGGACGACTCCCGCCGGTCAGGAACCGAGGGCGTCGAGGATGCGCCGGGCGACCTCGTCGACCTCACCGACCCCGTCGACCCGGACCAGCAGCCCGCGCTGGTCGTAGGCCGCGGAGAGGGGCTCGGTCTCGCGGTGGTAGAGCGCCATCCGCTCGCGGATGACCTCCTCGGTGTCGTCGACGCGTCCCTCGACCTCGGCGCGCTTGAGCAGTCGGCCGACGACGACCTCGTCGTCGACGACGAGCTCGAGCACCTTGTCGACCTGCTGGCCGGACTCGGCGAGCATCTCGTCGAGAGCGGCCACCTGCGCGGTGGTGCGCGGGTAGCCGTCGAGCAGGAATCCGCGCGAGGCGTCCTCCTGCTGCAGGCGGTCGGCCACGATCGCGTTGGTGACCTCGTCGGAGACGTAGCCGCCGGAGGCGAGGATCTCCTTGACCTGCTTGCCGAGCTCGGTCTCGTTCTTGATGTTGGCCCGGAAGATGTCGCCGGTCGAGATCGCGGGGATCTCGTAGTGCTCGGCGATCCGGCTGGCCTGGGTGCCCTTGCCGGCCCCGGGGGGGCCCAGAATGATCAGACGCATCAGCGCAGGAATCCTTCGTAGTGGTGTTGCTGGAGCTGGGACTCGATCTGCTTCACCGTGTCGAGACCGACGCCCACCATGATGAGGATAGACGCACCGCCGAACGGGAAGTCACGGTTGGCCCCGATCAGCACGAAGGCGATGAGCGGGATCAGTGAGACCAAGGCGAGGTAGATGGCACCCGGCACGGTGATGCGGGTGATGACGTACCTGAGGTACTCGGCCGTGGGTCGCCCGGCCCGGATACCGGGGATGAAACCCCCGTACTTCTTCATGTTGTCCGCGACCTCGTTCGGGTTGAACGTGATCGAGACGTAGAAGAAGGTGAAGAACAGGATCATGACCGTGTAGACGGCCATGTAGATCGGGTGGTCGCCCTGCACCAGGTAGGTGTTGATCCAGTCGACGTAGGCGGGGTTGTTGCCCTGGGGATCCGACTGGAACTGGGCCACCATCTGCGGCAGCGCGAGCATCGAGCTGGCGAAGATGATCGGGATCACGTTGGCCATGTTGACCTTGATCGGGATGTACGTGGAGGTCCCGCCGTACATCTGGCGACCGACCATCTTCTTCGCGTACTGCACGGGCACGCGCCGCTGCGACTGCTCGACGAAGACGACGGCGGCCATGATCAGCAGCCCGATGATGATGACGAGGATGAACAGGTCCCAGCGGTCGTCGCGCTGCTGGATGGCCCACAGCGAACCGGGGAAGGTGGCGGTGATGGAGGTGAAGATCAGCAGGGACATGCCGTTGCCGACACCCTTGTCCGTGATCAGCTCACCGAGCCACATGATCAGGCCCGTGCCGGCGGTCATCGTCAGCACCATGAAGACGGTGTCCAGGACGTTGTCGCGGTAGAGGATCTGGGTGCAGTTGGCGTTGCCGAAGAGGGCAGCGGGGTTCTGCGCGAAGGTCACGAAGGTCGCGGACTGGAGCACCGCCAGCCCGATCGTCAGGTACCGCGTGTACTGGGTCATCTTGGCCTGACCCTGCTGGCCCTCCTGCTTCAGCGCCTCGAAGCGGGGGATGACGACCGTGAGCAGCTGCACGATGATGCTCGCGGTGATGTAGGGCATGATCCCCAGCGCGAAGATCGACAGCTGCATCAGCGCGCCACCGCTGAAGAGGTTGGCCATGCCGAGCAGCTGGTTGCCGGCGTCCCCCTGGCGGGCGCCGTCGATGCACTCCTGGACGGCCGAGTAGTTCACGTTCGGCGTCGGCACGAAGGTCCCCAGACGGAAGAGCATGACGATGCCCAGCGTGAAGAGCAGCTTTCGCCGCAGATCGGGCGTCTTGAACGCCCGAGTGAAGACGGAGAGCACGTGGATCCTCCATGAACGGTGCCGTCGGTGCCGTGGGATGCAGATGGACCGGTTGGGTATCGGCCGCCGTGCGGCGGCACAACCTGACAGACGATACCTGCCGTGGGTCAGGGGGTCGCGCGGGGACCCGGGTGCTGCGGGACACGCCGGGCGGAGACGCCTCGAGGCCGCCCCGCGAGCGGGACGGCCTCGAGCAGGGACCGAAGGGGGTCAGCGTGCGGTGACGCTGCCGCCGGCCGCCTCGATCTTCTCCTTGGCGCTCGCGGAGAAGGCATCCACCGTGAGGTCGACCTTCACCGAGATCTCGCCGGAGCCGAGCACCTTGACCAGATGGCCGTCGCGGACGGCTCCCTTGGCCACGAGCTCGTCGACGCCGATGGCGCCACCCTCCGGGAAGAGCGCCGAGATGCGGTCGAGGTTGACGACCTGGTACTCGGTCTTGAACTTGTTGTTGAAGCCGCGGAGCTTGGGCAGACGCATGTGCAGCGGCGTCTGACCGCCCTCGAAGCGGGCCGGCACCTGGTACCGGGCCTTGGTGCCCTTGGTACCGCGGCCGGCGGTCTTGCCCTTCGAGGCCTCACCGCGACCCACACGGGTCTTCGCGGTCTTCGCCCCGGGGGCCGGGCGCAGGTGGTGCACCTTCAGCGCGGGTGCGTCCGCCTGCTCCCCCGGCGTGGGGTTGGCCTTGGAGTCAGCCATGATCAGTCAACCTCCTCGACGGTCACCAGGTGGCGAACCGTCTGGACCATGCCGCGGAACTCCGGGCGGTCCTCCTTGACGACGATGTCGCCGATGCGCTTCAGACCGATGCTGCGCAGCGTGTCACGCTGACGCTTGGTACCACCGATCTCCGAACGGGTCTGGGTCACCTTCAGCTGAGCCATCAGGCACCCGCCTTCGCCTTGTCGGCAGCCTCTGCGCGGCCAGCAGCCTGGGCGCGCAGCATGGCGGCCGGGGCCACCTCGTCCAGGGGCAGACCGCGGCGGGCCGCGACGGCCTCCGGGCGCTCGAGGCCCTTGAGGGCCGCGACCACCGCGTGGACGATGTTGATCGCGTTGTCCGAGCCGAGCGACTTGCTCAGCACGTCGTGGATGCCGGCGCACTCGAGCACGGCGCGCACGGAACCACCGGCGATGACACCGGTACCGGGCGATGCCGGGCGGAGCATGACGACACCGGCCGCGTCCTCGCCGACGATCGGGTGCGGGATGGTGCCCTGGATGCGCGGGACGGTGAAGAAGTTCTTCTTCGCCTCCTCGACACCCTTGGCGATCGCGGAGGGGACCTCCTTGGCCTTGCCGTAGCCGACACCGACGGTGCCGTCGCCGTCACCGACGACGACCAGGGCGGTGAAGCTGAAGCGACGACCACCCTTGACGACCTTGGCGACGCGGTTGATGGTCACAACCCGCTCGAGGTACTGGCTTTCGTTGCGGTCGCGGCCACCGCCGCGGCCTCCGCCGCCACGGTTGTCACGACGATCGTTGTTGGAGCGCTCGTTGGTGCCAGCGGCACCGGCGCCTCGACGCTGGGGTCCGGGCATCAGATGTTCCTCTTCTCGACGTTCTGGGTCTGCATCACAGCGCCAGACCCCCTTCGCGGGCACCATCGGCGATCGCGGCGACGCGACCGTGGTACCGGTTGCCGCCCCGGTCGAAGACGACGGCCTCGATGCCGGCGGACTTGGCCCGCTCGGCCACGAGCTCGCCGACCCTCCTGGCCCGCGCGGTCTTGTCGCCGTCCAGTGCACGCACGTCGGCCTCCATGGTCGACGCCGAGGCGACGGTCTTGCCGACGGTGTCGTCGACGACCTGGACGAAGACGTGGCGGCTGCTGCGGTTGACCACCAGGCGCGGACGCGCCGCGGTACCGGTGACCTTCTTGCGCACGCGCAGGTGGCGACGACCACGAGCGGCGCTCTTGCCCTTGGCTCGCTTGACGATCATTGCCATGGCTTACTTACCAGCCTTTCCGACCTTGCGACGGATCTGCTCGCCCTCGTACCGAACACCCTTGCCCTTGTACGGGTCGGGGCGGCGGAGCTTGCGGATGTTGGCAGCGGTCTCACCGACCAGCTGCTTGTCGATGCCCTGCACGGCGAAGCGGGTCGGGTTCTCGACCGTGAAGCTGATCCCCTCGGGCGCCTCGACGACGACCGGGTGGCTGTACCCGAGCGCGAACTCCAGGGAGTTGCCCTTGTGCTGCACGCGGTAACCGGTGCCGTGGATCTCGAGCTTCTTCTCGTAGCCGTCGGTGACACCGACGACCATGTTGTTGATGAGGCTGCGGGAGAGCCCGTGGAGCGAACGCGACTCGCGCTCGTCGTCGGGGCGGGAGACCTCGACGCCATCCTCGGTCCGGGCGACCGTGATCGGCTCGGTCACGGTCGTCTGCAGCTCACCCTTGGGGCCCTTGACCGTGACGGTCTGGCCATCGATGGTGATGTCGACACCGCTGGGGATGGCGACAGGGAGTCGTCCGATACGCGACATGTCTGCTTCCCCTTACCAGACGTAGGCGAGGACTTCCCCGCCCACACCCTTGGTTGCGGCCTGCTTGTCGGTCAGGAGGCCGGAGGACGTGGAGATGATCGCCACGCCCAGGCCGCCGAGAACCTTCGGCAGGTTGGTGGACTTCGCGTACACGCGCAGACCGGGCTTGGACACCCGGCGCACGCCCGCGATGGAACGCTCACGGTTCGGGCCGTACTTGAGGGAGATCTCCAGCGTCTTGCCGACGGTGGCCTCCTCGACGGTCCACCCCGCGATGAAACCCTCCGCCTGGAGGATCTCCGCGATGTGCGACTTCAACTTGGAGTACGGCATGGAGACCTCGTCGTGGTGCGCCGAGTTGGCGTTCCGCACGCGGGTCAGCATGTCCGCAATCGGGTCGGTCATGGTCATGGGCTCTGCCTGCCCTCTCTCATCGCGGTTTCACCCTGAGGGGCGACCTTCGATGTAGGAGTTCTTGGATGTGGCCCTTCGGACGAAGGGAGCCACGCGGGTTGTGGGGGTGCCTGGGGAGCGAGGCCCCCCGAGCGGACGTCTACCAGCTGGACTTGGTCACGCCGGGAAGCTCACCGCGGTGGGCCATCTCACGAAGGCACACGCGGCACAGGCCGAACTTGCGGTAGACCGAGTGCGGCCGGCCGCAGCGCTGGCACCGCGTGTAACCGCGGACCTTGAACTTCGGCTTCTTGTTCGCCTTGTTGATCAGGGCGGTCTTGGCCATCTCAGTTCTCCTTGAAGGGGAAGCCCAGCGCCTTCAGCAGCGCGCGGCCCTCGTCGTCGTTCGTGGCGGTCGTGACCACGGTGATGTCCATGCCACGGACGCGATCGATCTTGTCCTGGTTGATCTCGTGGAACATCGACTGCTCGGTCAGACCGAAGGTGTAGTTGCCGTTGCCGTCGAACTGCTTCGGGCTCAGGCCACGGAAGTCACGGATGCGGGGCAGCGCGACCGAGGTGAGGCGGTCGAGGAACTCCCACATGCGCGCACCGCGCAGGGTGGTGTGCGCACCGATCGGCATGCCCTCACGCAGCTTGAACTGCGCGATGGACTTGCGGGCCTTGGTCACCTGCGGCTTCTGACCGGTGATGGCGGTCAGGTCGCGGATGGCGCCCTCGATCAGCTTGCTGTCCTTGGCGGCATCACCGACGCCCATGTTCACGACGACCTTCACGACGCGGGGAACCTGCATCGGGTTGGTGTAGCCGAACTGGTCGTTCAGCGAGGGAACGACCGTCTCGGCGTACTTCGTCTTCAGTCGCGGGGTCGCGGGGCTGGTCATGGTCTCAGTCATCTCAGAGGTCCTTGCCCGAGCGCACCGCGACACGGGTGCGGCTCGCCTTGGTGCGTCCGTCACGCTCGACGGACTCGACGCGGGTCTTGACGCGGGTCGGCTTGTTGTCCTCCGGGTCGACGATGGCCACGTTGCTCACGTGGATCGGCGCCTCGGTGACGACCAGACCGCCGGCCTGGCCGCCGAAGCCGGCCTTGGTGTGGCGGGTGACCCGCTGGACACCCTCGACCACGACGCGCTGGGTCTCGGTGCTGACCGAGATGACCTTGCCCTGCAGGCCCTTGTCCTTGCCGGACAGGACCTGGACGAGGTCGCCCTTCTTGATCTTGAGCTTGCTCATGGGTCAGATCACCTCCGGTGCGAGCGAGACGATCTTCATGAACTTCTTGTCGCGAAGCTCGCGACCGACCGGCCCGAAGATGCGCGTCCCGCGCGGCTCGCCATCAGCCTTGAGGATGACGGCAGCGTTCTCGTCGAACTTGATGTACGAACCGTCGACGCGGCGGCTCTCCTTGGTCGTGCGGACGATCACCGCCTTGACGATGTCGCCCTTCTTGACGTTGCCGCCGGGGATGGCGTCCTTGACGGTGGCGACGATGGTGTCGCCGACGCCGGCGTACCGGCGGCCGGAGCCACCGAGCACGCGGATGCACAAGATCTGCTTGGCACCGGTGTTGTCGGCGACGCGCAGTCGCGACTCCTGCTGGATCACTTCTCACTCCTGTCGTCGTGCTGGTTCTCCTGCCCGGGCGAACCCGGACGGAGCCTTGCCGAACTGGACTTTCGGTCTGTGGGAGAGGGAACTCGTTCCCTCTCGATCCCTGACTCCCTACGCGGCGATGCCACGCGGGTCGTCAGGGGAGCATCCTGGGGACGACGTCCCCAGGACCTATTACTTGGCCTTCTCGAGGATCTCGACCAGGCGCCAGCGCTTGCTGGCCGACAGCGGCCGCGTCTCCATGATGACGACGTGGTCGCCGATGCCGGCGGTGTTCTCCTCGTCGTGCACCTTGACCTTCTCGGTCCGGCGCATGACCTTGCCGTACAGGGCGTGCTTGACGCGGTCCTCGACCTGGACGACAACGGTCTTGTCCATCTTGTCGCTGACGACGTAGCCGCGACGCGTCTTGCGGTCGTTCCGCTCTGGGGTGGAGCTCACGGGGCCTTCTTTCACATTCTCGCTCATTTCGCGTCACCGGACCCGATGCTGCTTCCAATTCCAAGCTCGCGCTCACGCATCTCGGTGTAGATCCGGGCGATGTCCTTGCGGACCGCGCGCAGACGGCCGTGGTTGTCCAGCTGGCCGGTCGCCGACTGGAAGCGGAGGTTGAACAACTCCTCCTTGCCCTTGCGCAGCTCGTCGACCAGACGGTCATCGGTCAGCTCACGCAGGTCCGCCGGGGTCAGGTCCTTGGATCCGACTGCCATCAGTTGTCACCACCCTCACGCGCGACGAAGCGGCACTTCATCGGCAACTTGTGCATCGCCAGGCGCATCGCCTCGCGCGCCACGTTCTCGTCGACACCGGAGATCTCGAACATGATCCGGCCCGGCTTGACATTGGCCACCCACCACTCGGGCGAGCCCTTGCCGGAACCCATGCGGGTCTCAGCCGGCTTCTTGGTCAGCGGACGGTCCGGGTAGATGTTGATCCAGACCTTGCCGCCACGCTTCATGTAACGCGTCATGGCGATACGAGCCGCCTCGATCTGACGGTTCGTGACGTAGGCCGGGTCCAGAGCCTGGAGGCCGTAGTCACCGAAGGAGACGGTGGTGCCGCCCTTCGACATGCCCGAGCGCTTCGGGTGGTGCTGCTTGCGGTGCTTGACCCGTCGGGGGATCAACATCTCAGGACTCTCCCTCGGTCTTGGCCGGAGCCTCGGCGGCGGGGGCCTCAGCCGAGGCGGCGGCCTGGGCCGGCGCCTCCTTGCTGCGGTCGCCACCACGCCGGGCGCGGGCGGGACGGTCGTCACGTTCGCGACGCGGGCCACGACCACGCGGAGCGGCGGACGCCTGCTGGGCCGCGAACTCCTTCTCGGTCATGTCGCCCTTGTAGATCCAGACCTTGACGCCGATGCGGCCGAAGGTCGTGCGGGCCTCGTAGAAGCCGTAGTCGATGTTCGCGCGGAGGGTGTGCAGCGGGACGCGACCCTCGCGGTAGAACTCGGAGCGGGACATCTCGGCACCACCGAGGCGACCGGAGCACTGGATCCGGATGCCCTTGGCACCGGCGCGGAGGGAGGACTGCATCCCCTTGCGCATGGCGCGACGGAAGGTGACGCGAGCAGCGAGCTGCTCGGCGATGCCCTGGGCGACGAGCTGGGCCTCGATCTCGGGGTTCTTGACCTCGAGGATGTTCAGCTGGACCTGCTTGCCGGTGAGCTTCTCGAGCTCACCGCGGATGCGGTCGGCCTCGGCGCCACGGCGACCGATGACGATCCCCGGACGCGCGGTGTGGATGTCCACCCGCACGCGGTCCCGGGTGCGCTCGATCTCGACGCGGGCGATCCCGGCGCGCTCCATGCCCGTGGACAGGAGCTTGCGGATCGCCACGTCCTCCTTGACGTAGTCGCGGTAACGCTGACCCTCCTTGTTGGAGTCGGCGAACCAGCGGCTCTTGTGGTCGTTGGTGATGCCCAGACGGAAGCCGTGCGGGTTGATCTTCTGACCCATCAGCGGGTCCCTCCCTTCGCGGCCTTCTCAGGCTTGCTCGTCACGAGGACGGTGATGTGGCTGGTGCGCTTGTTGATCCGGCCGGCGCGGCCCTGGGCCCGCGGACGGAAACGCTTCATCGTCGGGCCCTCGTCGACGTAGGCCGAGGTGACGAGGAGGTTGCGCTCGTCGAACGGCTCCCCCGCCTCGTCGGCCTTGACGCGCAGGTTGGCGATCGCGCTGTTCAGGACCTTCAGGATCGGCTCGGCCGCACCCTGGGGGGCGAACTGGAGCGTCGCGATCGCGGTCTGGGTGTCCTTGCCGCGGATCAGGTCGACGACGCGGCGCGCCTTCATCGGCGTGACGCGCACGTGGCGTGCGGAGGCACGGGCGACCAGGGCCTCCTGCTCGGTGGTGTCGGTGGCAGGCATCAGCGACGACGTCCCTTCTTGTCGTCCTTCACGTGGCCGCGGAAGGTGCGGGTCGGGGCGAACTCACCGAGCTTGTGGCCGACCATCGCCTCGGTGACGAACACCGGGACGTGCTTGCGGCCGTCGTGCACGGCGAGGGTGTGGCCGAGCATGTCCGGCGAGACCACCGAACGGCGCGACCAGGTCTTGATGACGTTCTTGCTGCCCGCTTCGTTCTGGGCGTCCACCTTCTTCTGGAGGTGGTCGTCGATGAAGGGGCCCTTCTTCAAACTACGAGGCATTTCCCAATGCTCCTATCAGCGCTTCTTGCCGGTGCGGCGGCGACGGACGATGAGCTTGTCGCTCGCCTTGCCGGGACGCCGGGTACGACCCTCGGGCTGGCCCCAGGGCGAGACGGGGTGGCGACCGCCGGACGTGCGGCCCTCGCCACCACCGTGCGGGTGGTCGACCGGGTTCATCACGACACCGCGGACGGTGGGGCGCTTGCCCTTCCACCGCATGCGGCCGGCCTTGCCCCAACGGATGTTGGTCTGCTCGGCGTTGCCGACCTGACCGATGGTCGCGCGGCAGCGGGCGTCGACGCGACGGACCTCGCCGGAGGGCATGCGCAGCGTGGCGTACTGACCCTCCTTGGCGAGCAGCTGGATGCTGGCACCGGCGGAGCGGGCCAGCTTGGCGCCGCCGCCCGGACGCAGCTCGACCGCGTGGACGGTCGTACCGGCCGGGATGTTGCGCAGCGGCAGGTTGTTGCCGACCTTGATGTCCGCGCCCGGGCCGTTCTCGACGGCCGCACCCTGACCGAGGCGGTTCGGCGCCAGGATGTAGCGCTTCTCCCCGTCGGCGTAGTGCAGCAGCGCGATGCGGGCGGTGCGGTTCGGGTCGTACTCGATGTGCGCGACCTTCGCGGGGACGCCGTCCTTGTCGTGGCGACGGAAGTCGATGACGCGGTAGGCACGCTTGTGGCCACCACCGATGTGACGGCTGGTGATACGACCGGAGGCGTTGCGTCCACCGGACTTGCTCAGCGGACGGACCAGCGACTTCTCCGGAGCGTCACGCGTGACCTCGACGAAGTCGGCGACGGAGCTGGCGCGGCGACCGGGAGTGGTCGGCTTGTACTTGCGGATACCCATTGGTTCTTCCTTGTCCTCTCCGTCAGCCCTGGCCGCCGAAGATGTCGATCGTGCCCTCGCGGAGGGTGACGATCGCGCGCTTCGTGTCCTTGCGCTTACCGGTACCGAACCTCGTGCGCCGGGCCTTGCCGACACGGTTCATGGTGTGCACGGAGTCGACCTTGACGTCGAAGATCTGCTCGACGGCGATCTTGATCTCCGTCTTGTTCGCCCGCGGGTCGACGATGAAGGTGTACTTCCCCTCGTCGAGCAGGCCGTAGGACTTCTCGGACACGACGGGACGGATGAGGATGTCGCGCGGGTCCTTGGTCTGGGAACCTGAACTGATCTGGCTCACTTGGCAGTCCCCTCTGTCTTGGGCGCGAGGAAGCCCTCGAGCGCCGCCTGGGTGAAGACGATGTCGTCGGCGCAGAGCACGTCGTAGGTGTTGAGCTGGTCGGCGAAGAGGACGTGGACGTCGGCGAGGTTGCGCACCGACTTCCACGCGGTCTCGTTGCCGCGCTCGATCACGACGAGCAGGTTCTTGCGCTCGGTGAGTCCGCCGAGGACGGACGTGACGCCCTTCGTCGATGGGGTGTCGCCCTCGACGAGCGAGCTGAGGACGTGGATGCGGCCGTGGCGCGCCCGGTCGGAGAGGGCACCGCGCAGGGCGGCGGCCTTCATCTTCTTGGGGGTGCGCTGACCGTAGTCACGCGGCTGCGGGCCGTGGACGATGCCACCGCCGGCGAACTGCGGCGCACGGATCGAGCCCTGGCGGGCGCGGCCGGTCCCCTTCTGGCGGTAGGGCTTGATGCCACCGCCGCGGACCTCGGCCCGGGTCTTGGTCTTGTGCGTGCCCCGGCGCGCGGCGGCGAGCTGGGCGACGACGACCTGGTGGATCAGCGGGACGTTGACCTGCACGTCGAAGATCTCGGCGGGCAGCTCGACGGTGCCGGAGGTCGACCCCTGCGGGCTGATGATGTCGATGGTCGGCACGTCAGGCTCCCTTCGCTGCAGCGCGGACGAGGACGATGCCACCGCGGGGGCCGGGGACGGCGCCCTTGACGAGCAGCAGGCCCTTGTCGGCGTCGACCGCGTGGATCGTGAGGTTCTGGGTGGTCTGGCGCTCGCCGCCCATGCGGCCGGCCATGCGCATCCCCTTGAAGACGCGGCCCGGGGTGGCGCAGCCACCGATCGAGCCCGGCTTGCGGTGGTTGCGGTGGGCACCGTGCGAGGCGCTGACACCGGCGAACCCGTGGCGCTTCATGACGCCCGCGAAGCCCTTGCCCTTGGTCGTGCCGGTGACGTCGACCTCCTGGCCGACCTCGAACAGCTCGACGGTGACCTCCTGGCCGAGGCTGTACTCGGAGGCGTCGCTCGTGCGCAGCTCGACGAGGTGACGGCGCGGGGTGGCGCCGGCCTTGGCAAAGTGGCCGCTGGTGGGCTGGTTGACCTTGCGGGGGTCGATCGCGCCGTAGGCGAGCTGGACGGCCTCGTAGCCGTCGGTCTCGGTGGTGCGGATCTGGGTGACGACGCACGGCCCGGCCTGGACGACGGTCACGGGGACGAGGCGGTTCTCCTCGTCCCAGACCTGCGTCATGCCGAGCTTCTCGCCGAGGACGCCCTTGACGGTCTTGGTCATGGTGGTGGTCATGTCTCGTCTCTCCCGGATCAGAGCTTGATCTCGATGTTGACGTCAGCCGGGAGGTCGAGACGCATCAGCGAGTCGACGGCCTTGGGCGTCGGGTCGATGATGTCGATGAGGCGCTTGTGGGTGCGCATCTCGAAGTGCTCGCGGCTGTCCTTGTACTTGTGCGGCGACCGGATGACGCAGAACACGTTCTTCTCCGTCGGCAGCGGCACGGGGCCGATAACCGTCGCGCCGGCACGGGTCACGGTGTCGACGATCTTTCGCGCCGAGTTGTCGATGACCTCGTGGTCATACGACTTCAACCGGATGCGGATCTTCTGTCCCGCCATCTGTGCTTCCGTCTCTCTCTCGCCGTCTTGCCTGGTCTGTGTGGGTCCGCCCTGGCCTCCGACCCACGCGGTCGGGTGTGTCGCACCCGCTCCGCGGCCCGACGACGAGCCCGGGGGCCACGTCGTGCGGTCTTGGTCAGCGACCCGGTGGAACCGGATCATGCTCTCGTCCGATGTGTCGCCCCGCGCAGGACGCGGTTCGATGCGTTGTCATCGGGAGGGCGGCACCTCCATGACCAGGGCAAATCCGATCACGGCGTCACCGCTCAACAAGCAACCTGAACAGTGTGCCAGAGCGTGGGACCGCAGTCCAAATCGAGGGAGTCAGTCCCGGCGGATGTCCTCGTCGGCCAGCGCCGCGGCGGACCTGCCGTGGTCGTGCAGGCCCTGGATGCGCAGCGAGCGGGCCTGCTCGAGGTCCGCCTCGCGCTTCTCGGCGGCGGCGTCGGACTTCGTCGTGTCGCGGACCTCGAGGACGAGACCACCCTCGACGGCCTCGCCGACACGCAACTGGCGGGAGCGCTCGAGCTCGGCGTCGAACTCGGCACCGAGGAGCAGCACGTTGTTGAGGATCCACAGCCACAGCAGGAAGACGATGACGCCGGCCAGCGAGCCGTAGGTGGCGTTGTACGAGCCGAAGTTCGAGACGTAGAAGAAGAAGCCCATCGAGGCGATGATCGCCACGACGATCGCCAGGGCGGCCCCCGGGCTGAGCCAGCGGAAGGGACGCTGCACGTTCGGCGTCGCGAAGTAGAGCAGGCCGATCATGAAGATCGCCATGAGCAGGATGACCGGCCACTTCGCGAGGTTCCACGTCGTCACCGCGGCCTCCCCGAGACCGATCGTCTCACCGATGGCGCGGGCCAGACCGCCGCTGACGGCGATGCCCAGCACGGAGACTGCGGCGAGCAGCAGCAGCACGGCCGTGATGCCCAGCTGGGCGGGGCGCAGCTTGATGAAGCCACGGCCCTCCTCCACGCCGTGCACCCTGTTCAGCGCGCGACCGAAGGCGCCGACGTACCCGGACGCCGTCCACAGGGCACCACCCAGACCGACGACGAGTCCGATACCGGCCGCCGGGGAGTTGACCATCTGGTCCAACGGTCCGGAGATCGTCTCGATCGCCTTGTCCCCGTTGCCCTGGCTGAGCTGGGTGATGACGTCCAGGACGGTCTCCTTCGTCTCCTCCGGCTCACCGACGAGGCCGAGGATGGAGACGAGAGCCAGCATCGCCGGGAAGATCGAGAGCACCGAGAAGTAGGTCAGGGCGGCCGCGAGGTCCGTGCACCCGTCGCTGGAGAACTCCTTCAGCGCCCGCTTGGCCGCGAAGGCCCAGTGCCGCCCCGGCAGCGTGCGCAGCGGAGCGCGCTCGGGCAGCTCGGAGCGGACTGCGACATCGCCCCCCGTCCCGGGGGTGGGGACCTCAGGTGCCATGGTCGACGGAGACCTCCGTGATCGGGTGCGGCGTTCGGATACACCCTACGGCGAAGGGGACTCCCCCACCGTTCTCCGCGCACGGCGAAGGGCCCGCCTCCCCTGACGGGGAAGGCGGGCCCTTCGTGATGCTGACCGAGGTCAGCCCAGGATCACTTGAGGATCTTGGTGACGCGACCGGCGCCGACGGTGCGGCCACCCTCGCGGATGTTGAACTTCAGGCCGTCCTCCATGGCGATCGGCTGGATCAGCTCGACCGTCATCTCGGTGTTGTCGCCCGGCATGACCATCTCGGTGCCCTCAGGCAGCGTGACGACACCGGTGACGTCGGTGGTCCGGAAGTAGAACTGCGGACGGTAGGAGTCGTAGAACGGCGTGTGACGGCCGCCCTCCTCCTTCGAGAGGATGTAGACCTGAGCCTCGAACTGGGTGTGCGGGGTGATCGAACCCGGCTTGCAAATGACCTGGCCGCGCTCGACGTCCTCGCGCTTGGTGCCGCGCAGCAGCAGACCGACGTTCTCACCGGCCTGGCCCTCGTCGAGCAGCTTGCGGAACATCTCGATCCCGGTGACGGTGGTCTTCTGCTTCTCCTCCTTGATGCCGACGATCTCGACCTCGTCGTTGACCTTGAGGACGCCGCGCTCGATGCGGCCGGTGACGACGGTGCCACGACCGGTGATCGTGAAGACGTCCTCGATCGGCATCATGAACGGCTTGTCGAGGTCACGCTCCGGCGTGGGGACGTACTCGTCGACCGTGTTCATCAGCTCCATGATGGCCTCGGCCCACTTCTCGTCGCCCTCGAGCGCCTTGAGAGCGGAGACCTTCACGACCGGGACGTCGTCGCCCGGGAACTCGTAGGCGGTCAGCAGCTCGCGGACCTCCATCTCCACGAGCTCCATGATCTCCTCGTCGTCCACCATGTCGCACTTGTTGAGGGCAACGACGATGTAGGGGACGCCGACCTGGCGGGCCAGGAGGACGTGCTCCTTCGTCTGCGGCATCGGACCGTCGGTGGCGGCGACCACGAGGATCGCGCCGTCCATCTGGGCCGCACCGGTGATCATGTTCTTGACGTAGTCGGCGTGCCCAGGGGCGTCGACGTGCGCGTAGTGGCGCGACTCGGTCTGGTACTCCTGGTGCGAGACGTTGATCGTGATCCCGCGCTGCTTCTCCTCCGGCGCGTTGTCGATCTTGTCGAACGCCGCGGCCTCGTTGAGGTCCGGGTACTTGTCGGCGAGCACCTTGGAAATTGCAGCAGTCAGCGTCGTCTTGCCATGGTCGATGTGACCGATGGTGCCGATGTTGACGTGCGGCTTGCTCCGCTCGAACTTTGCCTTCGCCACTGTGTGTCCTCCTCAGGACGTCTTCTTGGTTACGCCTTTGCCCGGCAGGGTGGCGTGGATTGCGATTGGTCGTGCTATCGGGGTGGGCTTGCCGGTAATCCTACCGGTCACTCACCACGAACCTTCTTGATGATCTCCTCGGAGACGCTCTTGGGGACCTCGGCGTACGAGTCGAACTCCATGGAGTAGTTCGCCCGGCCCTGCGTCTTCGACCGCAGGTCGCCGACGTAGCCGAACATCTCCGACAGGGGGACGAGGCCGGTGACGACCTTCGCACCGCTGACGTCCTCCATGGACTGGACGTGACCACGACGCGAGTTGATGTCGCCGATGACGTCACCCATGTAGTCCTCGGGCGTGCGCACCTCGACGCGCATCATCGGCTCCATCAGGACCGGGTCGGCCTTGCGAGCGGCCTCCTTGAAGGCCATGGAGCCCGCGATCTTGAACGCCATCTCCGAGGAGTCGACGTCGTGGAACTGACCGTCGAGCAGCGTCGCCTTGACGCCCACGACCGGGTAGCCGGCGAGGATGCCGTACTGCATGGCGTCCTGGATACCGGCGTCGACGCTCGGGATGTACTCACGCGGGATGCGACCACCGGTCACGGAGTTCTTGAACTCGTAGAGCTCGCCCTCCTCCGTGGTGTCCAGCGGCTCGAAGGTGATCTGGACCTTCGCGAACTGGCCGGAACCACCGGTCTGCTTCTTGTGCGTGTAGTCGTACTTCTCGACCGCCTTGCGGATGGTCTCGCGGTAGGCGACCTGCGGCTTGCCGATGTTCGCCTCGACCTTGAACTCGCGCTTCATCCGGTCGACGAAGACGTCCAGGTGGAGCTCGCCCATGCCGGCGATGATCGTCTGACCGGTCTCCTCGTCGAGGGAGACCTGGAAGGTCGGGTCCTCGGCGACGAGCCGCTGGATCGCGCTGCCCAGCTTCTCCTGGTCACCCTTGGTCTTGGGCTCGATGGCCACCTGGATGACCGGCTCCGGGAAGGACATCGACTCGAGGATGACCTGGTTGGTGGCGTCGCTGAGGGTGTCACCCGTGGTGACCTCCTTCAGACCGATGACGGCGTAGATGTGGCCCGCCATCGCCTCCTCGACCGGGTTCTCCTTGTTGGCGTGCATCTGGAAGAGCTTCCCGATGCGCTCCTTCTTGCCCTTGGTGGAGTTGACGATCTGCGTGCCCGGGACGATCTTGCCCGAGTAGACGCGGATGAAGGTCAGCGTCCCGAAGAAGGGGTGCGCCGCGATCTTGAACGCGAGCGCGGAGAAGGGCTCCTCGGTGCTCGGCTTGCGCAGGACGACCTCGTCCTCGTTGCCCGGGGCGTGACCCTCCATCGCCGGCACGTCGAGCGGGCTCGGCAGGTAGTCGCGCACCGCGTCGAGGATCGGCTGGACACCGCGGTTCTTGAAGGCGGAGCCGCAGAAGATCGGGTAGAGCTGCGAGGTGACGGTCAGGTGGCGGATGCCGGCCTTGAGCTCCTCGATGGTGAGGTCCTCGCCACCGAGGTACTTCTCCATCAGCTCGTCGTCGGACTCGGCGACGCGCTCGACGAGGTGGTTGCGGTACTCCTCGGCCTTGGCCTGCAGGTCCTCGGGGATGTCCTGGGTCTCGTAGGAGGCGCCCAGGGTCACGTCACCCTTGGCGTCACCCGGCCACACGAGGGCCTTCATCGTGATCAGGTCGACGACACCGACGAAGTCGTTCTCGGCGCCGATCGGCAGCTGCATGACCAGCGGCTCCGCACCGAGGCGGTCCTTGATGGTCTGCACGGTGAAGTAGAAGTCGGCACCGAGCTTGTCCATCTTGTTGACGAAGGCGATGCGGGGGACGTCGTACTTGTCCGCCTGGCGCCACACCGTCTCGGACTGGGGCTCGACGCCCTCCTTGCCGTCGAAGACGGCGACGGCGCCGTCGAGGACGCGCAGCGAGCGCTCCACCTCGACGGTGAAGTCGACGTGGCCGGGGGTGTCGATGATGTTGATCTGGGTGTCGTCCCAGAAGGAGGTGACCGCGGCGGAGGTGATCGTGATGCCGCGCTCCTTCTCCTGCTCCATCCAGTCGGTGGTGGAGGCACCGTCGTGGGTCTCACCGAGCTTGTGGTTGACCCCGGTGTAGAAGAGGATGCGCTCAGTCGTCGTCGTCTTGCCGGCGTCGATGTGCGCCATGATGCCGATGTTTCGGACCTTGGTCAGGTCCGTCAGGACGTCCTGTGCCACTCGTTATCTCATCTCGCTCGTTGCGGTCGTGTCTGCCCGGGTCGGGCGGGTCGTTCCTGCCCGGATCGGGCGGGTGGGTCGGGGCCGGCGGTGGAGCCGGCCCCGACCTGCTGTCACCAGCGGTAGTGCGCGAAGGCCTTGTTGGACTCGGCCATCTTGTGCGTGTCCTCGCGACGCTTCACCGCGGCACCGAGGCCGTTGCTCGCGTCGAGGATCTCGTTCATGAGGCGCTCGGTCATCGTCTTCTCACGACGCTGACGCGAGTAGCCGACGAGCCAGCGCAGCGACAGGGTCGTGGCGCGACCGGGCTTGACCTCGATCGGGACCTGGTAGGTCGCACCACCGACGCGGCGGGACTTGACCTCCAGGGAGGGCTTGACGTTGTCCAGGGCGCGCTTGAGCGTCTGGACCGGGTCGGTGCCGGTCTTCTCACGGCAGCCCTCGAGGGCGTCGTAGACGATGGCCTCGGCGATGGACTTCTTGCCGTCGACGAGGATCTTGTTGACCAGCTGGGTCACCAGCGGGGACTGGTAGACCGGGTCGATGACGAGCGGGCGCTTGGGAGCGGGACCCTTGCGAGGCATTACTTCTTCTCCTTCTTGGCGCCGTAACGGCTGCGGGCCTGCTGACGACCCTTGACACCCTGGGTGTCGAGCGAACCGCGCACGATCTTGTAACGGACACCGGGGAGGTCCTTCACACGACCACCACGCACGAGCACGATCGAGTGCTCCTGCAGGTTGTGGCCGACGCCCGGGATGTAGGCCGTGACCTCGATGCCGCTCGTGAGCCGCACGCGGGCGACCTTGCGGAGGGCGGAGTTCGGCTTCTTCGGGGTGGTGGTGTAGACGCGGGTGCAGACACCACGACGCTGCGGCGAGCCCTTGAGGGCAGGCGTCGCATTCTTCGTCGTCTTGTCATGCCGGCCCTTGCGCACCAGCTGGTTGATGGTAGGCAACCTGTTGTCTCCGTAAGTTCGGTGATGTTGTCTGCGCCTGCCGGGTCGAGGACCCGGTCGACGCTCCTTGGATGCCGCCCCCCACCCCCGCACTCGGGTGTGTCATGGACGGTGCTCCCCCCTGCACTCCCCGCCACGGACCAGTGAAGATCCGCGACCGGACGCCCGGCGAGAGGTTCGAGACCGACCATCTTCGGCCGTCCTCATGCGCGTCACGACACGGTCGTACCACGCACGCGGATCAACGATACCGGGGCGTGGAAAGCCTCACAAATCCGAACCCCCGGGGGCTCACGGCCCTGGCGGGCATGCGCCCCCGGGATCCCCCGAAACCCACCCTCGATCGAGGATGCCCGGGGCGCCCCTACAACCGCGCGAAGGCCGGCGCGTACCGGAAGGGTCCGGCCAGCTCCGGTCGCCAGGCGCGCAACGTCAACGCCTGGAAGTGCTGGTCGTCCCACGGTCCCGGCGAGCCGATCCCGCGCCGTGAGGCGGGGACGAAGCCGAAGAACCCGTAGTACGCCGGATCCCCCAGCAGCACGATCGCCGGCTCGGCGAGGCGCTCGGCGCTGGCCACGACCGACATGAGCAGAGCGGCCCCGATCCCCTGCTGCTGGTGCCCTGGCAGCACCGCGATGGGCCCCAGCCCCACCGAGGGTGCCTCGCCGACGGTGGCGCGGCTGCACACGACGTGCCCGACGACCTCGCCCTCGAGCTCGGCGACGAAGGTCAGCTCGTCGATGACCGAGCCGTCCGCACGCAACCCGCGCACCAGCTCGCACTCGAGCGACTCCCTTCGCCCCTCCGGGACGCCGAAGGCCATGTCGTGGAGCTGCAGGGTGGGCGCCGCGTCGTCCGGGCGCTCCCGGCGGATGACCAGGTCCTCGCGCATCAGTACCGCTCCGTGATCCACTCGCTGTTGCCGCTGAAGAAGGCGACGAGGAAGAACGCCGCGACGGCGAGCAGCACGACCGAGATGATCCCCGCGTCCGTGCGCGAGCGGCGGGCGAAGGTCGCCACGGCGGCACCGGCGAGGACGAGGGCGAGCAGCTTGCTCAGACCACCCGGCTTCAGCAGCAGGGCCACCGCGCCGACGGTGAGGACGCTGCCCAGGGCCCACCGCGCCGCGGTCGCCCGCACCGTCATGGGCTGGTCGTCGGAGTCGGGCATGGGCCCAATCCTCTCATCGTCACCGCCTCCGCCCGCACCACGAAGGGGGCCGGTCACCGCAGCGGTGACCGGCCCCCTTCGAGGCTCGGGCCCGGAGGCCCTCACACCTCAGGGCAGCGCCCTTCGGGTGTGGTGGTGCTCAGCCCTTGGCAGCGGACTTGAGGGCGCTGCCGGCGGACAGCTTGGCGGCGTAGCCACCCGGGATCGTCATCTCCTCGCCGGTCTGCGGGTTGCGGCCCTTGCGCTCCGCGCGCTCGACGCGCTCGAGGCTGAAGAAGCCGGGAACCGTCACCTTCTCACCCTTCGCGACGGACTCGGACAGGACCGCCTGGAGGGCGGTGATGACCTCGGAGGCCGAGGACGCGGACACGCCGGCCTTCTCGGCGACGGCGCTGGCGAGCTCAGACTTGTTCATGTGGTTCTCCATCTGTGAAGTTCGTGGTCTCGAACAGAGTCCAATCAACCACGAACGCGGTACCGGCGTCGACTTCGCAGGCGGCGTGTTTCCCTTGATTTCCCGGCGATCCTGGGCAAAGGACCCGCCATGGTGACCTCATTCGTCACACCCGTACCACGGCACGCGAAGGGGGCCGGTCACCTGCACGGTGACCGGCCCCTCCTTCGAGACGCGTGACTCAGACGTCCAGGTCGAGGTCGTCGAGGCGGATCGCCTCGCCGGACCCCGGACCGAAGACCGGGTAGGCGTACTCGTCGTAGTTCGGCAGCGAGTACATCGCGGCCTTGGCCTCCTCAGTGGGCTCGACGTCCACATTGCGGTAGCGGGGCAGCCCCGTACCGGCCGGGATGAGCTTACCGAGGATGACGTTCTCCTTCAGGCCCAGCAGCGGGTCCGAACGACCCTCCATCGCGGCCTCGGTGAGGACGCGGGTCGTCTCCTGGAAGGAGGCGGCGGAGAGCCAGGAGTCCGTGGCCAGCGAGGCCTTGGTGATCCCCATCAGCTCCGGACGACCCGAGGCCGGGCGACCGCCCTCGGAGACCACGCGGCGGTTCTGCGTCTCGAACTGCGCCCGCTCGGCGAGCATGCCCGGGAGCAGGCCGGTGTCACCCGACTCGAGGATCGTGATCCGGCGCAGCATCTGCCGGACGATGACCTCGATGTGCTTGTCGTGGATCGAGACACCCTGCTGGCGGTAGACGTTCTGGACCTCGTCGACCAGGTGCTTCTGCGCGTGGCGCGGGCCGAGGATGCGCAGGACCTGCTTCGGGTCGATGGCGCCCTGGACCAGCTGGGTGCCGACCGGCACGCGCTGGCCGTCCTCGACGAGCAGGCGCGAACGCTTGGTCACCGGGTAGGCGTGCTCCTCGCCGTCGCGGTCCGCGACGAGCAGGATGCGACGACCCTTGTCGGTCTCCTCGATGGTCACCCGGCCGTCGGCCTCCGCGATCGGCGCCACGCCCTTGGGCGTACGGGCCTCGAAGAGCTCGACGACGCGCGGCAGACCCTGCGTGATGTCGTCACCGGCCACACCACCGGTGTGGAAGGTGCGCATCGTCAGCTGGGTACCGGGCTCACCGATCGACTGCGCCGCGACGATGCCGACGGCCTCGCCGATGTCGACGAGCTGACCCGTGGCCAGCGAACGCCCGTAGCACTTGGCGCAGGTGCCGACCTTGGAGTCGCAGGTGAGGACCGAGCGGATCTTGACCTCGTCGACACCTGCCGCGTAGAGGCGGTCGATGACGACGTCACCGAGGTCCGAGCCGGCCTCGGCCATGACGGTGCCCTCGTGCTCCACGTCCGTGGCGACACACCGGCCGTAGGCGGTGAACTCGACGTCGTCGTGGAGACGACGCGTGCCGGTCAGCTCGTCGAACTGCGCGATCGGCATGGCCAGGCCACGCGAGGTGCCGCAGTCCTCCTCACGCACGATGACGTCCTGGGAGACGTCGACGAGACGACGGGTCAGGTACCCCGAGTCGGCCGTGCGCAGGGCCGTGTCGGCCAGACCCTTGCGGGCGCCGTGCGTGGAGATGAAGAACTCGACCACCGACAGGCCCTCACGGAAGTTCGTGCGGATCGGTCGGGGGATGATCTCGCCCTTCGGGTTGGCCATGAGGCCACGCATACCGGCGATCTGACGCAGCTGGAACCAGTTGCCTCGGGCACCCGAGGAGACCATCCGGTAGATCGGGTTGTCCGTCGGGAAGTTGCCCTGCATCTCGGCGGCGACCTCGTTCGTCGCCTGGGTCCAGATCTCGATCTGCTCCTGACGACGCTCGTCGTCGGTGATCAGACCGCGCTCGTACTGCTTCTGGACCTTGGTCGCCTTCTCCTCGTAGATCGCGAGGATCTCCGGCTTGCGCTCGGGCGTGACGACGTCGGAGACGGCCACGGTCGTGCCGGAGCGGGAGGCCCAGTAGAAACCGGCCTCCTTGAGGGCGTCGAGCGACGCGGCAACCTGCACCTTGGAGTAGCGCTCGGCGAGGTTGTTGACGATCGTCGACAGCTGCTTCTTGTCGACCGGCTCGTTGACGTAGGGGTAGTCCACCGGGAGCGTCGCGTTGAAGAGCGCGCGTCCCAGGGTCGTCTCCGTGGTCCACGTGGCCAGCTGACCGGCCTCGTTCGGCTCGGCACCCTCGGGCAGCTCGACACCGGGCGTCGGCACGATGTCCTCCAGGCGGATCCGGATCGGGCTCCCGACCTTGATCTCCCCGGCGTCCAGGGCCATCTGGGCCTCGGCGGTCGAGGTGAAGGACCGCAGGTGCTCGCCCTCGCGCGCCACCTCGGAGGTGAGGTGGAACAGGCCGATGACCATGTCCTGGGTCGGCATGGTGACGGGGCGGCCGTCGGCCGGCTTGAGGATGTTGTTGCTCGAGAGCATCAGGATCCGGGCCTCGGCCTGGGCCTCCGCGCTCAGCGGGAGGTGGACGGCCATCTGGTCACCGTCGAAGTCCGCGTTGAAGGCGGTGCACACGAGCGGGTGGATCTGGATGGCCTTGCCCTCGACCAACTGCGGCTCGAAGGCCTGGATGCCCAGACGGTGCAGCGTGGGCGCACGGTTGAGCATGACCGGGTGCTCGGTGATGACCTCTTCGAGGACGTCCCACACGACCGAGCGCTGACGCTCGACCATGCGCTTGGCCGACTTGATGTTCTGGGCGTGGTCGAGGTCGACCAGCCGCTTCATCACGAAGGGCTTGAACAGCTCCAGCGCCATCGCCTTGGGCAGACCGCACTGGTGCAGCTTCAGCTGCGGGCCGACGACGATGACCGAACGGCCGGAGTAGTCGACGCGCTTGCCCAGGAGGTTCTGGCGGAAGCGCCCCTGCTTGCCCTTGAGCATGTCCGACAGGGACTTCAGCGGCCGGTTGCCCGGACCGGTGACCGCACGACCGCGACGACCGTTGTCGAAGAGGTTGTCGACGGACTCCTGCAGCATCCGCTTCTCGTTGTTGACGATGATCTCGGGCGCGCCGAGGTCAAGAAGTCGCTTGAGGCGGTTGTTGCGGTTGATGACGCGGCGGTACAGGTCGTTCAGGTCCGAGGTGGCGAAGCGGCCACCGTCGAGCTGGACCATCGGACGCAGGTCCGGCGGGATGACCGGGACGGCGTCCAGGACCATGCCGGCCGGCTTGTTGTCCGTGGTCTGGAAGGCGGTGACGACCTTGAGGCGCTTGAGGGCGCGGGTCTTCTTCTGGCCCTTGCCGGTCGCGATGATCTCGCGCAGCTTCTCCGACTCGGCGTCCAGGTCGAAGCTCTCCAGACGCTTCTGGAGAGCCGCGGCGCCCATGCCACCCTCGAAGTACAGACCGAAGCGGTCACGCATCTCGCGGTAGAGCATCTCGTCGCCCTCGAGGTCCTGGACCTTGAGGTTCTTGAACCGGTCCCAGACCTGGCTGAGGCGCTCGACCTGCTGGTCGGCCCGCTTGCGGATCTGGTTCATCTCGCGCTCGGCGGAGTCGCGGACCTTGCGCTTGGCGTCGGACTTGGCGCCCTCGGTCTCGAGCTCGGCGATGTCCTTCTCGAGCTTCTGCGCGCGCTTCTCCACGTCGGCGTCGCGGCGGTTCTCCAGCTCCTTCTTCTCGGCCTCGATCTGGGCCTCGAGCGAGGGCAGGTCCGTGTGGCGCTGCTCCTCGTCGACGCTCGTGATCATGTAGGCCGCGAAGTAGATGACCTTCTCCAGGTCCTTCGGGGCGAGGTCGAGCAGGTAACCCAGCCGCGACGGGACACCCTTGAAGTACCAGATGTGGGTGACCGGGGCGGCGAGCTCGATGTGGCCCATGCGCTCACGGCGCACGCCGGCGCGAGTGACCTCGACGCCGCACCGCTCGCAGATGATGCCCTTGAAGCGCACCCGCTTGTACTTGCCGCAGGAGCACTCCCAGTCCCGGGTGGGGCCGAAGATGCGCTCGCAGAAGAGGCCTTCCTTCTCCGGCTTCAGGGTGCGGTAGTTGATGGTCTCGGGCTTCTTGACCTCGCCGTGGCTCCAGGCGCGGATGTCCTCCGCAGTGGCGAGGCCGATGCGCAACTCGTCGAAGAAGTTGACGTCCAGCACTATGTGCTTCCTTACTCTCGTTCTCTCGAGGATGGCTCTCGATAAGTTCTGTTCCCGCTGTCCGATGACTCAGCCATACGGGTATTTCGAGGGGATCCGGGGGGCGCAGGCCCGTCAGGGCCGTGAGCCCCCCGGAGGTTTAGACCTCTTCGACGCTGCTCGGCTCGCGCCGGGACAGGTCGATGCCGAGCTCTTCGGCGGCGCGGAAGACGTCGTCCTCGTTGTCGCGCATCTCGATGGTGCCGCCCTCGGAGTTGAGCACCTCCACGTTCAGGCAGAGGGACTGCATCTCCTTGATGAGCACCTTGAAGGACTCGGGGATGCCGGGCTCGGGGATGTTGTCCCCCTTGACGATGGCCTCGTAGACCTTGACGCGACCGGTCACGTCGTCGGACTTGATCGTCAGCAGCTCCTGCAGGGCGTAGGAGGCGCCGTAGGCCTCGAGGGCCCACACCTCCATCTCGCCGAAGCGCTGGCCACCGAACTGGGCCTTACCGCCGAGGGGCTGCTGGGTGATCATCGAGTACGGACCCGTGCTGCGCGCGTGGATCTTGTCGTCCACGAGGTGGTGCAGCTTGAGGATGTACATGTAGCCGACGGACACCGGGTCCTCGTAGGGCTCACCGGTACGGCCGTCGAACAGGTTGGCCTTGCCGGAGGCACCGATGAGCCGGTCACCGTCGCGGGTCGGCAACGTCGAGTCGAGGAGACCGGTGATCTCCTCCTCCTCGGCACCGTCGAAGACCGGGCTGGCGACGCGGGTGTTCGGCGGGGCCTGGCGCGCGTCCTGCGGGATCATCTCGGCCCACTCGGGGTTGCCCGCGATCTCCCAGCCGCGGCTGGCTGCCCAGCCGAGGTGCAGCTCGAGGATCTGGCCGATGTTCATGCGGCCGGGGACACCGAGCGGGTTGAGCACGACGTCGACCGGCGTGCCGTCCTCGAGGAAGGGCATGTCCTCGACCGGGAGGATCTTGGAGATGACGCCCTTGTTGCCGTGGCGGCCGGCGAGCTTGTCACCGTCGGTGATCTTGCGCTTGTTGGCCACGTAGACGCGGACGAGCTGGTTGACGCCCGGGGGCAGCTCGTCGCCCTCGTCCTTGTCGAAGACCTTGACGCCGATGACCGTGCCGGTCTCGCCGTGCGGGACCTTCATCGAGGTGTCGCGGACCTCGCGCGCCTTCTCGCCGAAGATCGCGCGCAGCAGGCGCTCCTCCGGGGTCAGCTCGGTCTCCCCCTTCGGGGTGACCTTGCCGACGAGGAGGTCGCCGTCGCGGACCTCGGCGCCGATGCGGATGATGCCGCGCTCGTCGAGGTCGGCGAGCACGTCGTCGGAGACGTTCGGGATGTCCCGGGTGATCTCCTCCGGACCGAGCTTGGTGTCGCGGGCGTCGACCTCGTGCTCCTCGATGTGGATCGAGGAGAGGACGTCGTCCTGGACGAGGCGCTGGCTGAGGATGATGGCGTCCTCGTAGTTGTAGCCCTCCCACGGCATGAACGCCACGAGCAGGTTACGACCCAGGGCCATCTCGCCACCGTCGGTCGCGGGACCGTCGGCGATCAGCTGGCCGGCCTCGAGGTGGTCGCCCTCGGCGACCATGACGCGCTGGTTGTAGCTGTTCCCCTGGTTGGAGCGGGAGAACTTCATCATCTTGTAGGTCTTGCTGCCGCCGTCGTCCTGGAGGACGGTCACGAGGTCGGCGGAGACCTCGGTGACGACACCGGCCTTCTCGGCGCGGACCACGTCACCGGAGTCGAGCGCGGCGCGGTGCTCCATGCCGGTCCCGACGAAGGGGGCCTCGGCCTGGACGAGCGGCACGGCCTGACGCTGCATGTTCGCGCCCATGAGGGCACGGTTGGCGTCGTCGTGCTCGAGGAAGGGGATCATCGCCGTCGCGGCAGAGACCATCTGCTGCGGCGAGACGTCCATGTAGTCGATGTCCTCGGCCGGGACCTGGTCGACCTCACCGCCACGGGTGCGGGCGAGCACCCGCTCCTCGCGGAAGTGGCCGTCGTCCTTCAGGACGGCGTTCGCCTGGGCGACGACGACCTTGTCCTCCTCGTCCGCGGAGATGTAGACGACCTCGTCGGTGACGCGACCCTCCACGACCTTGCGGTAGGGGGTCTCGATGAAGCCGAAGGCGTTGATCCGTCCGTAGCTCGCGAGCGAACCGATGAGACCGATGTTCGGCCCCTCCGGCGTCTCGATCGGGCACATGCGGCCATAGTGCGAGGTGTGGACGTCACGGACCTCCATCTGGGCGCGGTCGCGGCTGATGCCGCCCGGGCCCAGCGCCGAGAGGCGACGCTTGTGCGTCAGGCCCGACAGCGGGTTGTTCTGGTCCATGAACTGGGACAGCTGGCTGGTGCCGAAGAACTCCTTGATGGAGGCGACGACCGGCCGGATGTTGATCAGGGTCTGCGGCGTGATCGCCTCGACGTCCTGGGTGGTCATCCGCTCACGGACGACGCGCTCCATCCGGGACAGACCCGTGCGGATCTGGTTCTGGATGAGCTCGCCGACGCTGCGCAGGCGACGGTTGCCGAAGTGGTCGATGTCGTCGACCTCGACGGGCACCTCGATGCTCTCGCCGTCACGCACACCCGGAAGGGTGGGCTGGTCGGCGTGCAGGGCGACGAGGTACTTCAGCGTCGCGACGACGTCCTCGAGCGTGAGCACCGACTCGCTGAGCCCGACCTCGCGCCCGAGCTTGCGGTTCATCTTGTAGCGACCGACCTTGGCCAGGTCGTAGCGCTTGTGGTTGAAGTAGAGGTTGTCGAGCAGGTTCTGCGCGGCCTCACGGGTGGGCGGCTCGCCCGGGCGCAGCTTGCGGTACATGTCCAGCAGCGCGGCGTCCTGGTCCTCGACGGTGTCCTTCTCCAGCGTCGCCCGGATGGACTCGAAGTCACCGAACTCCTCGAGGATCTCGGAGGAGGTCATGCCCAGGGCCTTGAGCAGGACGGTGACCGACTGCTTGCGCTTGCGGTCGACGCGCACGCCGACCATGTCGCGCTTGTCGACCTCGAACTCGAGCCAGGCACCGCGGCTGGGGATGACCTTGGCCGAGTAGATGTCCTTGTCGGAGGTCTTGTCCGGGGAGCTCTCGAAGTAGACACCCGGGCTGCGCACGAGCTGCGAGACGACGACGCGCTCGGTGCCGTTGATGATGAAGGTGCCGCGGTCGGTCATGAGCGGGAAGTCGCCCATGAAGACCGTCTGGCTCTTGATCTCGCCGGTCTCGGCGTTCATGAACTCGGCCGTGACGAAGAGCGGCGCCGAGTAGGTCTGGTCGCGCTCCTTGCAGTCATCGACGGAGTACTTGGGCTCCTCGAAGCGGCTCTCCCGGAAGGAGAGGCTCATCGAGCCCGAGAAGTCCTCGATCGGCGAGATCTCCTCGAAGATCTCCTCCAGGCCCGAGCGCTCGGGCACGTCGCGGCGCCCGGCCTCGATGGCTTCGGCGACACGCTCCTGCCACTTCTCGTTGCCGAGGAGCCAGTCAAAGCTCTCGGTCTGCAGCGCAAGGAGATCGGGGACTTCGAGGGGCTCGCGGATCTTCGCGAAGGACAGACGGCCACTGGCAGTCTGTGCGGTGGACATCGGGGAAGCGGTGCGCGAGGCAGCCAAGGATGGATCCTTCCACGGGCCGAGAGAGTCGGGCGACGGTGCACAGCCACCAATCACGACCTCGATCGACCGCTCCACACACCTCAGCGCTGAGGGGATTCGAGCGATCCGACGGGGGCCACGACAGGAGAAGGGCAGCGCAAAGCGACAGTCTAGATGCACAAGTGCACGGGTGTCCAACCCGGTCGAGCCGACGGCTCGAGGGTGGTCCACGGCGCCGAGCGCTGGAGGCGCTCCGCCGGATGATTCGACGCCATGAGAATGGACGACGACGAAGGCGACGTCAAGGGACCCGTGCGGCGGGTCGTGACCGCGATCGGGGGCCCGACCCCCTTCGCCCTCCACCTAGGGTGGCACCCATGACCCCCCGTGCCGCTCTCCGACGACGTCGCAGAGCTAGCGCCCGTCGCTGGGTGCGACGGACCGCCGGCGCCGCCTTCGGCACCCAGCTCTTCACCGCCGCAGGGCTGCTCGCCTTCGACAGCATCCGCCGCCGCGACCGGCCCGACCGCGAGTTCCCGCGCGCACCCGCCCGGGCGCTGCCCGTGCCGGGGGGCGAGGTGCGGGTCTACACCTACGGCGAGGACCTCTACGAGGAGATGCTCGCCGACATCGCCGCCGCGCAGGAACGCGTCTTCTTCGAGACCTACATCTGGAAGGGCGACGAGGTCGGTGGGCGCTTCCGCGATGCCCTCGTCGCCGCCCACGAGCGCGGCGTGGAGGTCTACGTCGTCTTCGACGAGTTCGCCAACCTCGTCGTCCCGCGCTCGTTCTTCGCATCCCTGCCCGAGGGCATCCACGTCCTGCGCCACCCCCTGGTCTCCGGGGGGCCGACCTTCTTCATGCCGCACAACTGGGGGCGCAACCACCGCAAGCTGCTCGTCGTCGACGACGAGGCCGCCTACGTCGGCGGGTACAACATCGGTGGTCTCTACGCCACGAAGTGGCGCGACACCCACGCCCGCTTCGCCGGCGAGATCGTCGTCGAGCTCGAGAACGCCTTCGTCGACTACTGGAACGAGCAGGGCGGCAAGCCGCTCCTCCCCCAGCCCCGCCGGCGCACGTGGAGTCGCACGACACGCGTGCACCGCAACGTCCCGGTCGACTACGTCTACCCGATCCGCAACATGTACCTCGAGGCGATCGACCGTGCGCAGGACCGCATCTACCTGACGCAGGCCTACCTCATCCCCGACACCGCCTTCACCCGCAGCCTCGTCAACGCGGCCCGCCGCGGTGTGGACGTGCGCATCATCGTGCCGCACTACAGCAACCACATCGTCGCCGACTGGCTCTCCCGGGCGAGCTACCACAAGCTGCTCGAGGCGGGCGTGCGCCTGCTGCGCTTCGAGAACGCCATGGTCCACGCGAAGACCGCCACGATCGACGGGGTGTGGTCGACGATCGGCACCGCCAACATCGACCGCCTCTCGCTCGCCGGCAACTTCGAGGTCAACATGGAGGTCCTCGACGCCTCGGTCGCCGAGCACCTGGAGCGGGTCTTCGCGCTGGACTCCGGCAACTGCACCGAGCTGAGCCTGCAGGAGTGGACGGCGCGTCCCCTGATCAACCGGGTGACCGAGGGCATCCTCTCCCCCTGGCGACCCCTTCTCTAGGGCGTACGCGCGAAGGGCGGGCCGCACCTGGGTGCGACCCGCCCTTCGGCAGATCTCGTGTGCCCGTCAGAGACGGGCGAAGATCACTTGAGCTCGACGGTGGCGCCAGCGCCCTCGAGGGCCTCCTTGGCCTTCTCGGCGGCCTCCTTGTCGACATTCTCCACAACGGCCTTGGGAGCGCCGTCGACGAGGTCCTTGGCCTCCTTGAGGCCGAGGCTGGTGAGCGCGCGGACCTCCTTGATGACCTGGATCTTCTTGTCGCCGGCCGACGCGAGGATGACGTCGAACTCGCTCTGCTCCTCGGCCTCGGCGCCGGCGTCGCCGCCGCCGGCCGCCGGGGCGGCGCCCGCAACGGCAACCGGTGCCGCAGCGGTGACCTCGAAGGTCTCCTCGAACTGCTTGACGAACTCGGAGAGCTCGATCAGGGTCATCTCCTTGAAGGCCTCAAGGAGCTCGTCGGTGCTGAGCTTCGCCATGATGGGCGTCCTTTCTGCTGAGTTTTCCGCCGTGAGTGGCGTGATGTGGTTGGGCTCGAGGCGTCTGCCTCAGGCCTCGTCGCCACCCTCGGGGGTGGATTCGGTGGCAGGCGCGGCCTCGTCGGCCGATGCCTGCGGCCCCTGCTCCTCGACCTTCTGGCGCAGCGCGTCGACGACCCGAGCGGTCTGCGAGAGCGGTGCGTTGAAGAGCTGGGCTGCCTGGGTGAGCTGGGCCTTCATGGCGCCAGCGAGCTTGCCCAGGAGCACCTCGCGCGACTCGAGCTGCGCGAGCTGGTTGATCTGCTCCGGCGAGAGCGGGTTCCCGTCAAAGATCCCGCCCTTGATCACCAGGAGGGGGTGCTCCTTGGCGAAGTCACGCAGACCCTTTGCGGCCTCGACGGGGTCGCCCTCGACGAAGGCGATCGCGTTCGGGCCGACGAGCTGGCCCTCGAAGGCGGACTCGACGCCCGCCTCCTTGGCAGCGCGCGCGGTCAGCGTGTTCTTCACCACGGAGTAGGTGGCGTTGCCACGGAGGTTCTTGCGCAGCTTGGCAAGCTGGTCCACGGTCAGACCGCGGTACTCCGTGAGAACGGCCGCACCGGAGCTGCGGAACTTCTCCGTCAGCTCGGCGATGGCGGCGTCCTTCTGAGCGTTCGCCATGCGGGCCTCCCTTCTCGTGTGGTGCCACCGGGTCGGGCCCGGACGAGAAAAGAGCCCCGGCACAGGGCACGGGGCTCGAGGCGCACACGCATGGCGTGTGCTCGCGAATCGTGGCCTGCGCTGGTCGCCCGCTCTCGCGGAACCTTCAGCCTCGCCTGCAAGCAGGCACGGCAACCGGCGGTCAGTGGTCGTGGACAACGATAGGGGCCGTCACCCCGCTGGTCAAAACGGATGCGGCGGCCCCGACGTGTCAGCCCGAGGACGAGGACCCGGAACCGGGGGAACCCCCGCCCGGGGTCGGCATCTTCAGTGTGCCCACCTCGTCCTTCGGCGGGGCCTGGATGGAGACGTCGTCGCCCCAGCCCGAGTAGGCGACGTCCAGCGTGGCGTCGCCGGCCGTCGTCGTGGCCTTGACTGGGAGGTCGTCCTCGTCGACGACGAGCGTCGTCGTGGTCTTCTGGGCCTGCTGGGCGGCCATCGCGGCTCCCTGCTCGTCGCCCGCGTCCTTGGCCTGCTGCTCGAGCACCGCGCCCATCTGCTTCTTCGACAGGGCGATCTCGTAGGTGACCTTGCCGTCCTCGACCTTCGTCACCTCTGCATCCACGTCGTCCGCGCCGCCGATCGCCGCGAGCGGATCGCTCAGGTCGGCCATGGCCTCCATCGAGCCGGCGAGCTGCTGGTCCTGCGGGTTCCCGCTCCCCGGGTCGGCCTTGATCCAGGTCTTGCCCTTCTGCGTGACCTCGGGCGAGGGCGCCTTGAGGTAGTGCACCCCGTCGACCACCCGGACGTCGACGGGCTGCTCCCCCGTCGTGCCGGTGATGCTGGCCGCTTCGTTCTTCCCGAGCTCGAAGTCCCCCTCGAGCTCGACATTGGTGGACGTCGCCTTCATCGAACCGGTGCCGGCGCCCTCCATCGCGGCGTTCACGTCCTTGCTGAGCGCGTCCAGCGTGACGCTGTCGCCCTCGCTGACGTCAGCGCCGGAGCCGGAACCGCACCCTGCCAGTGCGATGAGCGTGGCCGCACCGAGAGTGGTCGCGGTCGTCGTCGTCTTCATCGTCGGATCGTCCTTTTCGTCGCGGATGGCCGCTGGGCAGCCGTACGCCGTCAGTGTGGACACCGCCGCTGGGCGGAACCTGATCGCCCCGTGCACGCCGCGTGTGCCACCGGGTGGAGACGGCGAAGGGGGCGCCGCTCCCGCAATCGGGACCGGCGCCCCCTTCGTCAGGGGTGGTGCTGGCTCACTCGGCGGCAGCCGACTCCAGGACCACCGGCGCGGACTCCTCGAGGAGGTCCTTGGTGCGGGAGGCGTCGAGCAGGATGCCCGGCCCCATCGTCGTGCTCAGCGTCGCCTTGGAGATGTAGCGGCCCTTGGCCGCGGAGGGCTTGAGTCGCAGGATCTCCTCGAAGGCGGTCTGGTAGTTCTCCACCAGCGCCTTCTCGTCGAAGCTCGCCTTGCCGATGATGAAGTGCAGGTTGGCGTGCTTGTCGTTGCGGAACTCGATCTTGCCGCCCTTGATGTCGGAGACGGCCTTGGCCGTGTCCATCGTGACGGTGCCGGTCTTCGGGTTCGGCATCAGGCCCCGGGGACCGAGGACCTTGCCGAGACGACCGACCTTGCCCATCAGGTCCGGGGTGGCGACGACGGCGTCGAAGTCCATCCATCCGCCCTGGATCTTCTCGAGCATGTCGTCGGAACCGACGTGGTCGGCGCCGGCCTCACGGGCGGCCTCGGCCTTGTCGCCGGTGGCGAAGACGAGGACGCGGGCGGTCTTGCCCGTGCCGTGGGGGAGGTTGACCGTGCCGCGGACCATCTGGTCGGCCTTGCGGGGGTCGATGCCGAGACGGAAGACGACCTCGACGGTCTCGTCGTACGAGGTGCGGGCGGTCTCCTTGGCGAGGCGGACGGCCTCGAGGGGAGCGTAGACGGCATCCTCGTTGATCTTCTCTGCTGCGGCGCGGTACGCCTTGCTGCGCTTCATGGTGCTCCTTGGTGGTGATGGAGGTGTGGTCGGGGCCAGCGCGGGCCCTCCCACGGGGTGGTCGGTGGTGCTCAGACCTCGGTCTCGATACCCATCTGACGAGCAGTCCCCGCGATGGTCTTCATCGCGGCATCCATGTCGTGGGCGTTGAGGTCGGGCATCTTGGTCTCGGCGATCTCGCGGACCTGGTCCTTGGTGAGCTTGCCGACCTTGGTCTTGTGCGGCTCGCCGGAGGCCTTCTTGACGCCCGCGGCCTTCTTGATCAGCTCGGCGGCCGGCGGGGTCTTCGTGATGAAGGAGAAGGACCGGTCCTCGTAGACCGTGATCTCGACCGGGACGACATTGCCGCGCATGTCCGCCGTGGCGTCGTTGTACGCCTTGACGAACTCCATGATGTTGACGCCGTGCTGACCCAGCGCCGGACCGACCGGCGGGGCCGGCGTGGCCGCGCCCGCCTGGATCTGGAGCTTGATGTAGCCGGAGACCTTCTTCTTGGGAGGCATGCGGTGTTCCTACTTTCGTCGGGTGGGCCCACGCCATGGGCGATGACCCGGTTGCAATGGATTCCTGACCATCCGGGGGTTGCCCCCGGCGGGATCAGAGCTTGGCCACCTGGTTGAAGCCGAGCTCGACCGGGGTCTCCCGGCCGAAGATGGAGACGAGGACCTTCAGCTTCTGGGCCTCGGGAAGGATCTCGGAGATCGTCGCCGGCATGGTCTCGAAGGGACCCTCCATGACGGTGACGGACTCGCCGACCTCGAAGTCGACGTCGATGGGAGCCGAGGCCGACTGACCGCCCTTGGCCGGGGCGCCGGAGGCGGCCGCGGCGGCAGGCTTGTCGAGGTCGGCGGGCTTGAGCATGGTGAAGACCTCGTCGAGGCCCAGCGGCACCGGGTTGTGTGCGTTGCCGACGAAGCCGGTGACACCCGGCGTGTGCCGAACGGCGCCCCACGACTCGTCGGTGAGGTCCATGCGCACGAGGCAGTAGCCGGGCATGCGCGGCTGCTTGCGCGTCTTCTTCTGGCCGTTCTTGATCTCGGTGACCTCGTCGATGGTCACGGCGACCTCGAAGATGTAGTCCTCCATGTCGAGGTTCGCGATGCGCGTCTCGAGGTTGTGCTTCACGCGGTTCTCGTAGCCCGCGTAGGTGTGGATGACGTACCAGTCACCCCACCGCTCGGCGAGGTCGTCCTTGAAGGCTTGGACGGGGTCCTCGGTGTCCTCCGGCAACAGGTCGCCGTCCTCGTCCTCGGCCACCGGCGCGGCGGTCTCGGTCTCGTCGGCCTCGGAGTCGTCGGACTCGGTCACGTCGGTCTCGACCGCGACGTCGTCGTCGCCGGCCGGCTCGGAGGCCTCCTCGAGGGACTCCTCGGCGGCGCGGGCGTCGTCCGCCTCCTGCGCGGTGGGCAGGTCAGCCGGGGGCTGAGCGGCTCGCTCGGCCTGCTCGGCAGCGATCGCGCTCGAGCCCTCGGTCTCCTGGGGATCGGGGGTCTGAGCTGGGTCGGACATGACCTGTTTTCCTCACTTCGACTTCGAACGACGGCGCTCGGGGCGCCCGGTAGTACGGCGTGTGCCGGCGGCCTCAGCCGCCGAAGACCCAGAGCACGGCCCGGGTGAACACCGCATCCAGGCCCGAGATGTAGGCCATCATCACCACCACGAAGACGATGAGCACCAACGTGTAGTTGACCAGCTCCGAGCGCGTCGGCCGGACGACCTTGCGCAGCTCGTCGAGGACCTGGGCGACGAAGAGTCCGATCGAGCCGAAGAACCGTGAAACCGGGTTGCCGCCCTTCTGGCCGCGCCGCGCGTTGGTCGGCTGCGCTCCGAGCTGGCTCACGTCAATCTCTTCTCGTCCGGGTCTCCGTCGTGCTCCGCACGCAGACATGTCGCGCGGCGCCCACTGTGGTGCTGCACACCTGGGGGTGTTGCGAGTCGTGCAACGCAGGGCAGGAGGGACTCGAACCCCCAACCGCCGGTTTTGGAGACCGGTGCTCTACCAATTGAGCCACTGCCCTTCGGACCGCCACGGTTGGGGCGGCGGTCCGCGGATCGTTCGGGTCGACGTCACCGCGTGCGGGCACGACGGATAGTCTGGCCGAAGTCAACCGAGGAACAACTGTACGTCACCGACCACCCGCACCGCGAACTCGGCGGAAGTGGAAGACTGACGGCGTGACTTCCGCGAATGATGCTCGCCCCCTGCCCGACCTGTCCGCCGAGGAGCTCGACGCCCTCGCGGGGAGCCTGCGTGAGGCCCACGCCGCCCAGGCCGCGAAGGGGGTGACGCTCGACGTGACCCGTGGCAAGCCGAGCGCGGCCCAGCTCGACCTCGCCGACGACATGCTCTCCCTCCCCCGGTCGACGAAGGACCGCACCGGCACCGACGTGCGCAACTACGGGGGGCTGAGCGGCCTCGTCGAGCTGCGCGAGATCTTCGCCGAGCTGCTCGATGTCGAGGTCGACCAGCTCGTCGCCGGCGGCAACTCGTCCCTGACGATGATGCGCGACGTCCTGGTCGACCTGCTCCTCTTCGGTGCGATCGACTCCCCGCGCCCGTGGTCGCAGGAGGAGAAGATCACCTTCATCTGCCCGGTGCCCGGCTACGACCGCCACTTCGCGCTGCTCGAGGACCTCGGCATCGAGATGGTCACCGTCCCGATGACACCGGACGGCCCGGACGTCGACGCGGTCGCCCGGATCGCCGCCTCCGACCCCTCGGTCAAGGGCATGTGGATCGTGCCCACCTACGCCAACCCCACCGGGGCGACGTGCACCCAGGAGGTCGCCAGTCGACTGGTCGCGATGGAGACGGCCGCCCCGGACTTCAAGATCCTGTGGGACAACGCCTACGCCATCCACCACCTCACCGAGGACGAGACCAAGAGCGCCGACGTGCTGTCGCTGGCCTCCTCCGCCGGTAACCCGCACCGCGCGGTGCTGTTCGCCTCGACCTCCAAGGTCACCTGGGCCGGCGCGGGCGTGGCCTTCCTCGCCTCCTCGGTCGAGCAGGTGAAGTGGTACCTCGCCCACCTCGGCAAGGGATCCATCGGCCCGGACAAGGTCAACCAGCTGCGGCACGTCGAGTTCTTCGGCGACGCCGACGGTGTGCGGGCGCACATGGTCAAGCACCGCGAGATCCTCGCGCCGAAGTTCGCCGAGGTCGACCGGGTGCTCTCCGAGCGCCTGGGCGGCCGCGGGGTGGCCACGTGGAACTCCCCTGCCGGCGGCTACTTCGTCAACCTCGACGTCCTGCCCGGCACCGCCTCGCGCGTCGTGGAGCTGGCCAAGGAGGCCGGGCTCTCGCTCACGCCGGCGGGTGCCTCCTTCCCCTACGGTGAGGACCCTGACGACACCAACATCCGACTGGCCCCGACGATGCCGCCGATGGAGGAGCTGACCGAAGCGATGGAGACCGTCGCCACCTGCGTGCTCCTCGCGGCGACGGAGAAGTTCACCGCACGCGACTAGAAGGAGTCCCCATGTCCGAGCCCGAGAACCTCGACACCGACCTGACGAGCTACAGCCTCGACGACGAGGACCAGCTCCAGCCGGAGGACACCCTCACGGGCACGGGTGAGCCGGGCGAGGATGCGCTCGACACCGGATACTCGCCGCCCGACTCCGCCCGCGGCTCGTACGCCCACGGCGTGACCGCCGGAGAGCAGGAGGACGAGGAGACGATCGACGAGCGGATCAAGCAGGAGGTCCCCGACCCGCACTCGGCCTACGGCGCCCCGGACAACGAGTCCGGGCTCGACCGCGAGCGCTCGGGCGGGGACGACCAGGATTCGATCGACGCCGACGACGACTGGCTCGGTGACGCCCAGATCGGCGACGAGCGCGCCGGACGCCTCGTGGGGCCCGACCAGGGCGGCGCCGACGACGAGGACCAGTCGTGGGCCACCGACGCCGGGGTCGACGGCGGGGCCGCCTCCGCCGAGGAGGCCGCGGTCCACGTCATCGACGGCGACTCGACGGACCGCGGGGACCGCATCTGAGCGCCACGGGTCGGGATCTGCGGGCCCTGCCCAAGGCCCACCTGCACCTGCACTTCACCGGCTCGATGCGCGTCGAGTCGGTCCGTGACCTCGCCGCGCAGCAGGAGGTGCGCCTGCCGCACGTGCTCTACGAGGGCTACCCGCCGCAGCTGTCCGCGGCGGACGAGCGCGGCTGGTTCCGCTTCCAGCGCCTCTACGACTCGGCCAGGCACGTCGTGCGCGGCGAGGAGGCCATGCGCAGGGTCGTGCGCGAGGCCGCCCTCGACGACGGCGCGGAGGGTTCCCGCTGGCTGGAGATCCAGGTCGACCCCACGTCCTACGCCCCCTTCGTCGGCGGCATCACCCCCGCGATGGAGATCGTCCTCGACGAGGCGGCGTCGGTGAACGCGACCGCCGCGGAGACCGGCTCGGCCCGCGTCGGGGTGCTCATGGCCGCCAGCCGTACCCGTCACCAGCTCGAGGCGCGCACCATCGCACGCCTGGCCAGGAGGATGGCCGGCCCCGGGGGCGTGCTCGGCTTCGGGCTCTCCAACGACGAGCGAAGGGGGGACACGACCGACTTCGCGAAGGCCTTCCGCATCGCGGAGGACGCCGGGCTGCTGCTCGTGCCCCACGGCGGGGAGCTGCTCGGGGCGGACGCGGTCGCCGAGACCCTCGAGGCGCTGCGTCCCCACCGTCTCGGGCACGGTGTGCGCAGCGTGGAGGACCCGCGGGTCCTGGCGGCCGTCGTCGAGGCTGGTGTGGCCCTGGAGGTCTGCCCCGGCTCCAACGTCTCGCTGGGCGTCTACGACGACCTGGCGGAGGTGCCGCTGCGCACGCTCATCGACGCCGGCGCGACGATCGCCCTCGGCGCCGACGACCCGCTGCTCTTCGACTCCCGCCTGCTCGACCAGTACGAGACCGCCCGCGCGGTCCACGGCCTCGACGACGCCCGGATCGCCGAGCTGGCCCGCAGCTCCTTCCGCGCCAGCGCGGCCCCCGCCGAGCTGGTGGCCACGGCGATGGCCGACATCGACGCGTGGCTGGCGGCGCCCCCACTCGCAGGAGCCTAAGAGGTTGCGCCAGTAGGTGGCTGGCCGGCGGGCGCGTGTCGGTGACGTAGGGCAGGCACAAGCACCGGTACAGGAAGAGGTGTCTAACGCCGTCTTCCGTTCCGAGGTGCTTGTGCCTGCCCTGCCATCTTCTGTCATCGAACCCCTGTGGGACCAGTTCGCCGCGCTGATCCCCGACCACGTCGACACCCACCCGCTGGGATGTCACAACCCCCGTATCGATGACCGGGTCGTCTTCGACAAGCTCGTGCAGAGCCTCGTGCTGGGTGCTGCCTACGAACGGATCGCGGACTCGGCCTGTTCGGCCACGACGATCCGCCGACGTCGCGATGCGTGGATCCACGCCGGGCTCTTTCAGCGGCTGGAGCAGATCTGTTTGGAAGCCTACGACCGGATCGTGGGCCTGGACCTGGCAGACATCACCGTCGACGGGTGCATCGTCAAAGCTCCCTGCGGTGGCCACGCCGCAGGAAGATCCCCGGTAGACCGCGGCAAACAAGGCACCAAGCGGTCGGTGATGACCGATGGGGCCGGGATCCCGATCGGCTGCATGGTCGCCCCGGCCAACCGCAACGACTCACCCTTCCTGCGGCCCACGCTGGAACAGCTGGGCAGGTTCGAGATCCGCTTCGGGGTCGGGCTGCCCGAGCAGATCACGGTGCACCTGGACGCCGGCTACGACAGCGCCATCACCCGAGAGCTGCTGGAGGAACTGGGCTGCACGCCCGTGATCAGCGCCAAGGGCTTCCCCCTGCAGGCCGGCGCCCGCTGGGTCGTTGAGCGCACCAACTCCTGGCACAACCGCGGCTTCAAGAAGCTGGCCATCTGCACCGAACGCCGCACCCACGTCATCACCGCATTCATCGCCCTGGCCAACGCCGCGATCATCGTCCGCCGACTCCTGCGCCAAGCCTGGACCACCCACCGCTGGGACAAACGACCGGACAAGCGACCATGACCTACTGGCGGGACCTCTAAGCAGTTGCGAAGTGGCGGCGCCCCCACTTGCAGGAGCCTAAGCAGTTGCGGAGTGGCAGGCTCAGAGCGAGTGGCCGACGAAGACGGGCTCGTTGACGAGGATGACCCCGAAGGCCGCCTGCACGCCGTCACGCACCTCGCGGGCCAGCGCAGCGATGTCCGCGGCCGTGGCGTCACCGCGGTTGGTGACCGCGAGGGTGTGCTTCGTCGACAGCGCGGCCGGGCCCGGCATCGCGTAGCCCTTGGTGAAGCCGGCCTTGTCGATCAGCCAGGCGGCACTGGTCTTGCTCCACCCCTCGTCCGCGGCGAAGGTGGGCGGCACCGGGCCGTCGGGCCCGAGCCGCTCGGCGGCCCGCGCCAGGAGCGCGTCCATCTCCTCGGTCGGCAGGATCGGGTTGGTGAAGAACGAGCCGCAGCTCCACGTGTCGTGGTCCGCGGCGTCCAGCACCATGCCGCGCTTGCGGCGCTGGGCAAGCACCGCCTCACGGGCGTCCGCCAGCGGCACCCGCTCGCCCTGCTCCACGCCGAGGTGGGCGGCCAGGTCGGCGTAGGCGATCGGCGCGGAGAGGTCACCCAGGGCGAGCCGGAAGGTCACCTCGAGCACGACGTAGCGGCCGGTCTGCTTGAAGATCGAGCTGCGGTAGGTGAAGCCGCACTCGGCGCCGGTGAAGGTGCGCTCGCGCATCTCCTCGCGGTCCCACGTGACGACGCGCGAGATCGTCTGGGCGACCTCCTGGCCGTAGGCCCCGACGTTCTGCACCGGGGTGGCGCCGGTCAGGCCGGGGATCCCGGAGAGCGCCTCGATGCCGGACCAGCCCTCGGCGACGGCCCGGGCGACGAGCTCGTCCCAGACCTCACCGGCGGCGACGGTCACCTCGACGGTGCCGTCCTCGGCGGGGACCGCGCGGACCCCCTTCGTCGCGATGCGCACGACGGTGCCGTCGAAGCCCCCGTCCGCGATGACGAGGTTGGACCCGCCCGAGACGAGCAGAAGGGGGGTCCCCGCCTCGTCCGTCGACCGCACCGCGGCGACGACCTCCTCGGCGGTCTCCGCGGTGACCAGGTGGGTGGCCGGGCCACCGACGCGCATGGTCGTCAGCGGCGCCAGCGGGGCGCCGTGCTCGCTCGTGGCCATCAGTCGAGCTGGACGGTCGCCCGGCAGCGGCCGAGGACCTTCTCCCCGGAGCTCGTCACGGTCAGCTCGACGACGGCCTGCTGGGCGTCGGCGTCGAGGGACTTCACGGTGCCGGCGACCTCGAGGCTCGCACCGCCGTCGTGGGGCACGACGACGGGCTTGGTGAAGCGGGTGCCGTAGTCGAGCACCCGGCCCGCGTCGCCGACCCAGTCGGTGACGAGCTGGATCGCCGCCCCCATCGTCCACATGCCGTGGGCGATGACGTCGGGCAGGCCGACGGCCTGCGCGGTGCGCTCGTCCCAGTGGATGACGTTGCGGTCGCCGGAGGCGCCGGCGTAGTGGATCAGGTGGGCCCGGGTCACCGGGATGGTGCGGCTGGGCAGGCTCTCGCCCTCGGTGACGTCGGAGAACTGGCGCACGCTCTGCTCCCTCATGCTCACTCCCCTCCCCTGACGACGATCGTCGACAGGCTCGTCGAGACCGGCTGCTCGTCGGCGTCGACGATCTCGCTGCGCATCGTCACCATCTGGTGGCCGCCGGCGGCGCGGATGGCGTCGATGTGCAGGATGCCCCGCAGCTCGTCACCGGCGACGATCGGGCGGTGGTGGGTGAAGCGCTGCTCACCGTGGACGACGCGGGTGTAGTCGACGCCCGCCTCGGGGTCGGCGACGAACTGCCGGTCGGTGCGCTGCCCGGGGATGACCGCGAAGGTCGGCGGCGCCACGAGATCCGCGTACCCGGCCGCACGGGCCGCCTCGAGGTCGTGGTGGATCGGGTCGGTCGCCCCCACGGCCTCGGCGAAGTCGCGGATGTGCTCGCGCCCGACGGCGAAGGGTGGGGTGGGCGGATAGCTGCGCCCCTGGAAGTCCTCGTTCACGGCCATGCCGGCCAGTCTAGGCGGCCCCTCGGGCACGCCGGCGCGCACACACGGACACGGAAGCGGCCGCCGAGCGTGTGCTCGACGGCCGCGACGTGGTGGTGCGGGTGCACGGACCTCAGCGGGTCTCGCGGTGCGGGGTGTGGGTGCGGCAGCGCGAGCAGAACTTCGCCAGCTCCAACCGGTCGGGGTTGTTGCGGCGGTTCTTCTTGGTGATGTAGTTCCGCTCCTTGCACTCCGTGCACGCCAGGGTGATCTTCGGGCGGACGTCGGCGCTCTTCGTGGCCACGGTAGGAACCTGCTCTCACACTTCATCGGTGGTACTCGCCAACGCCGGTCTGCGCTGGGCGGGAGGTACGTGGTGCATGTCCACGTCAGCGGACACAACACATCGACGCACAAGACTAATCCACGATGCGCCCGGACCCGAAATCGAAGGGGTCCAGGCGCACCGTGGGATCGCGTAGCGGGAGGGGGACTCGATCCCCCGACCTCACGATTATGAGTCGTGCGCTCTAACCAGCTGAGCTACCCCGCCATGGCGGTCGACCCGTGCAGTCGCACGGACCGGACCAGAGCCCCCTGTCGGAATCGAACCGACGACCTTTTCCTTACCATGGAAACGCTCTGCCGACTGAGCTAAGGGGGCGGGTCCACCGCCGGCTCGGGCCCGCGGTGGATGACCTCGGGAGAGATTACACGGCCCACCCTCAAGTCATGAAATCGGGGGGCCGGCCGTCGCGCTCCGCCCGCCCCGGTGCGGGATCTCCTCCTCTGGGGTCCCGGTGACGAGCGCCTCGAGGTGCCGCCGCAGCGCGGCCGGGATCGCCGTCGGACGCCGGGTGGTCGCGTCGACGAAGACGTGGGCAGAGGTGGCCAGCGCCACCAGCGCACCGTCGCTCTGTCGTACCAGGGCACACTCCCAGCGCACGCTCGAGCGCCCGACCGACAGCGCACGCAGGCCGACCTCGAAGACGTCCGGGTAGGACATCTCGGCCAGGTAGCGGCAGCCGGTCTCGGGGATGAGGTTGATCGTGTCGCCGCCCTGCGCGACGTCGAAGTCGTGCGCCTTGAGCCAGTTGTTGATCGTCGTGTCCATCACGGAGTAGTGGACGGCGTTGTTGACGTGGCCGAACTGGTCGTTGTCGCTCCACCTCGTGGGCACCGCGACCCAGTGCGGGTAGGACTCACGTCGGAAGGTCTCGCTCATGTCAGCCATCCTGCACTGCGCCCCCGTCGGCCGCCACAGACCCGAGGCCCCCCGCCGGTGGCTGTCGACGAGATGGGTGTCGACGATGCCGACGGCCTCCATGAGCGCGAATGCCGTCGTGGGCCCGACGAAGGAGAAGCCGCGACGCTTCAGCTCCTTGGCCATCGCCCGTGACTCGTCCGAGGTCGTGGGGACCTCCGCCATCGTCCGCGGCACCGGGGTCCGCTGCGGCCGGTACGACCAGATCAGGTGCGGCAGACCCCCTTCGCCGCGAAGGGAGATCGTCGCCGCGGCATTGCGGATCGTCGCCTCGATCTTGGCCCGGTTGCGGATGATCCCCGCGTCCTGCAGCAGCCGCGCCCGGTCGTCCTCGTCGAAGACGGCGACGGTGTCCGGGTCGAAGCCGGCGAAGGCGGCGCGGAAGTTCTCCCGCTTGCGCAGGATCGTCGCCCACGACAGCCCGGACTGGAAGGCCTCGAGGCTCAGCCGCTCGAAGAGCCCGCGCTCGTCGCGCACGGGCATGCCCCACTCGGTGTCGTAGTACTCCTGCAGCAGCGGGTCCGAGCTCGCCCAGGCGGGCCGCGCCAGCCCGTCCTCTCCCACGATGACGTCCATGCACGCATCGTGCCCGACGACCCGGGCCCTCCGGTCGGCCGGCGGGGACGCGCGTGGGTCAATCCGCAGGGGACCTCCGCGACGAACCCGGGGTAGCGGTCCGAGCCCCGGGCCAGCGACAAAGGAGTCCGCCATGAAGTTCCGTCTCTGCAGTGTGGCCGTGGTCGTCGCCGCCTCGACCTTCGCGGCGTCGGGCGCAGCCGTCGCCGCGCACGACACCAACCCATCCGACAAGGTCAACACCTATGCCTACGACCTGTCCGCCGTCCAGTCCTCCGACGTGCCGGGCGCCGCGGCGGAGGGGGCCACGCGGATCACGTCCCTGCCCAACGGCAAGGTCCGGGTCCAGGTCACCGCCGACGGGCTGGCACCCGGCCTCCCCCATGCCATGCACCTGCACGGCGTCGACGGCCCGGCCACCGACATGGCCTGCCCGGGTCCGGATGCCGACACCGACGGCGACGGCTTCGTCTCCGTGCCGGAGGGCGCCCCCTTCTACGGCGGGATCCTCGCGTCGCTGACGACGTCGGGCGACACCACCGCCGCCAGCGCCCTGGCGCTGGATCGCTTCGCCGTCGCGGACGCCGACGGCCACCTGGAGTACAGCCGGACCTTCCGCAACGACTCCGCGCTGGCCAACGCCGACACGGTCCAGGCCGTCGTCCACGGCGTCGACGTCAACGGCAGCGGCACCTATGACCTCGACGGCGCCGGCGAGGCCCCCCTCGCGCCCGGCTCCGGCATCCCCTTCGAGGCGACCATGCCCGTGCTGTGCGGAGGCATCGCCAACTGACGCACCGCCCCGGCGCCGCAGCGGCCCGGACATGACGAAGGCCCCCGGGAGTCCTCCCGGGGGCCTTCGTGCACTGGGTGGCAGGTGCAGGATTCGAACCTGCGTAGGGATAACCCGACGGATTTACAGTCCGTTTCCATTGGCCACTCGGACAACCTGCCGTGTGCGCATGGAACGATAGCAAGCCAACCCGGTCACGGAACAATCCGACCCGAGAGGAATCCCAGGACATGGCCAGCAGCAGCTTCGACATCGTCAGCAAGGTCGACCGGCAGGAGGTCGACAACGCGCTCAACCAGACCGCCAAGGAGGTCTCCCAGCGCTACGACTTCAAGGGCGTCGGCGCCTCGATCGAGTGGAGCGGGGAGAACGTCGTCATCAAGGCCAACAGCGCCGACCGCGTCCTCGCCGTGCTCGACGTCTTCGAGTCCAAGCTGGTCCGGCGCGGCGTCTCGCTGAAGAACATCGACTTCGGCGACAAGGAGCCGCAGGCCTCCGGCAAGGAGTACGTCCTCGCGGGCCCGACCAAGGAGGGCATCGACCAGGACAACGCGAAGAAGATCTCCAAGATCATCCGCGACGAGGGCCCCAAGGGGATCAAGCCGCAGATCCAGGGAGACGAGCTGCGCGTGACCGGCAAGTCGCGCGACGACCTCCAGGAGGTCATCTCCCTGCTCAAGGGCAAGGACCTCGAGGTCGCGCTGCAGTTCACCAACTACCGCTGACCACAGGGCGAAGGGGGGTCCCCACCGCGGTGGGGACCCCCCTTCGTCATGGGGTGGCTCAGGTGGGGCTGGGCACGCTCTCCTCGACCGGGCGCAGGGTGTGCTCCCGGTCGTGGCTGGCCAGCCGTCGCCGCAGCACCGGCACGAGCAGCAGGCCGAGCGCGGTCGCCGCGACGAGCACCCACAGTCCCGAGGAGGGCGATCCGGTCGCCTTCTCCGACAGGCCGAATGCGTAGGGCCCGACGAATGCACCCGTGAGCCCGATCGTGTTGACGAAGGCCAGGCCGGCAGCGGCGGCGACCCCACCGAGCCGGGCCATGAGGACCGACCAGTACAACGGCTGGACCCCGACGATGAAGAGCATGGTCAGGCTGAGGATGATCATCTGCGCCACGGGGTCGGTCACGACGATGAAGGCCAGGGCGCTCGCGATGGCCGCTGCGGTCGTGATGCCGATGAGCCGCACCTCGCTGCCCGGGCTCCTCTTGAGCACCCGCGGCACGACGATGACGCCGATGACGGCACCGATCCCGACCACGCCGGAGATCAGCCCGATCATGAAGCTGTCGGTCACGTCCATCGCCTCGACGATCGAGGGGACGAAGAAGATCACGCCGTAGGTCGCGATCTGGTTCATGAAGTAGATCGCGGCGATGGTCAGCAGGAAGGGCTTGGCCATGGCGTTGCGCACGATCGCGGCGGGGTGGGCCTCGACGTGGGGCTCCTCGCCGACGGCCCGCCGGGTCAGCTCGGCCGCCTCCTCGGCGTCGAGCCACGGCGCCGTCTGCGGCGAGTTCGGCAGGAGGACGAAGATCAGCACACCGAGCAGGACTGTCGGGATGCCCTCGAGGACGAAGAGCCACTGCCAGCCGTGGAGGCCACCGATGCCGTCCATCTTCATCAGCGCGCCGCCGATCGGGTTGGCGACGATGAAGGCCACCGAGGAGGCGGTGAGGATCAGGCCGACGACCGTGGCCCGGTCCTTCTGCGCGAACCACGTGGTGATCAGGTACATGATCCCCGGGTACAGACCGGCCTCGGCGGCGCCGAGCAGGAGCCGGAGCACGTAGAAGACCGTCGGGCTGGAGATGAACATCATCGCCATGGTGATCAGGCCCCAGGTCACGGCGATGCGGCTGATCCAGACCTTCGCCCCGATCCTGTGCAGCAGCAGGTTGCTCGGGACCTCGAGCGCCGCGTAGGTGATGAAGAACAGCCCTGCCCCGAGGCCGTAGGCCGCGGCGTCGATCCCCGCGTCGACCTCGAGCGAGGTCTTGGCCAGCCCGACGTTGGTGCGGTCGACGAAGGCCATGAAGTAGGCCGCCATCAGCAGGGGCACCAGGCGCAGGAAGGCCTTCCGCGTCGCCCGTGCGTGCACCATGTCCGACGTCGTTGTCGGTGATGTCATGGAGTCTCCTTAGTTGAATGCTGATTCGGGTTCATGTTGGGGCCGACATGAGCGGGTGTCAAGGGTCACGTGTCGCCGGTGAGACGCCGGGGGCGCCGCGGCGCTGCGAAGGGGGGCCCCGCCCGTCGGGAGGGTGGGGGTCCTGCGTCAGGAGCGGGTGAGCGCCTCGGCGCGCCCGAGCAGCTCCGCCTTGCGGATCTTCCCGGTGTCGGTGAGCGGGAACTGCGCGAGCACCTCGACGAGCGGGACCTTGTAGCCGGCCATCTGGCCGCGCGCCCACTCCTCGAGCTCGGCAGCGGTGACCGACGACCCGTCACGCAGGCTGACGAAGGCGACGGGCCGTTGCCCGGTGACCTCGTCGTCGGCAGGGACCACGGCGACCGAGGCGAGCGCCGGGTGGCGGGCGAGCATCGTCTCCACCTCGGCGGGGAAGACGCTCATGCCCTTGACCTTGATCATCTCCTTGGTCCGGGCGAGGTAGTGCAGGCAGCCGTCCTCGTCGAGGTAGCCGGTGTCCCCCGTGTGCAGCCACCCGTCACGCAGCTGCTCGGCGGTCGCCCCGGGGTTGCGCCAGTAGCCGGTCATGATCGACGGGCTCCGCAGGAGGATCTCCCCCGCCTCGCCGAAGGCCGCCGGCTCCCCCGTCACCGGGTCGACGACGAGCACGTCGGTGCCGGGCACCGGCAGCCCGCAGAAGACCGGCTCGCTGAGCAGGTCGTGGTCGCCCTCGTGGAAGCCGTGGGGGACGACGTCGACGGTGTGGCTCTCGGTCATCCCGTAGGACCCCTCGCGCAGCACCGAGCCCGCGCCGACCACCTGCGACCACCTGCAGCGGATCTCGGGGGTGAGCTTGCGGATGAAGGACATCGCCATGGGCGTGGTGAAGCAGCTGAGATCACGCTCCGCGACCCCCGGCACCTCGAGGATCTCGAGATAGCTCTCCACGGTCGCGGCGGTCATGGTCACCCGGTGGCGCTCGACGAGATCGACGACCGTGGCCGCGTCCCATCGCTCGAGCAGCACCGTCGTCCCTCCCATGACGAGCGGGATGAGGATGCCCAGGTCCTCCCCGGCGATCCAGAAGACGGGGATGAAGCACAGCGAGACGACGTCGGTGCCGTCCAGTCCGTTGGCCCCCGAGGCACTCACCGCCGTGTAGACCATGTGCCGCTGGGTGTGCTCGCAGCCCTTGGGCAGACCGGTCGTCCCGCCCGTGTAGTTGAGGGCGGCGAGCGCGTCGAGATCACGGGCCGGCTCACGCAGCGGGTCCGCGGCCAGGGTCTCGCTCCACCGCACCACCTCGACACCGTCGACGGAGGGAAGGGGGTCCCGCTCACCGGCGAGGACCACGACCGTGCGCACCTCTGTCTCGGCCGCGGCGTCGCAGAGCCGGTGCGCCAGGGCCGCGCTCGTCACCACGACGCTCGCGCCGGAGTCGGCGAGCTCGTGGACGAGCTCGGCGTGCCGGAACATCGGGTTGACCGGCACGTGGACGCACCCGGCGCGCAGCGAGCCGAGGAAGGCGACGACGAACTGGGGGACGTTGCCCAGGTGGACGCCGACGCGCTCGCCGGGGGCGACCCCCTTCGCCCGCAGCCAGCCGGCCCACCGGGCCTGCCGGTCCGCGAGCTCCCGGTAGTCGATGACGACGTCGTCGTGGACCACGGCCGCCCGGTCCGGCTGCCGCTGCGCCCAGGCGTCGACGTACTCCGGCACGGTGAGGTCACCGAGGGGGTGGACGACGTCCCGGGGCGTGTCCGCGGGACGGACCCGCTCCTGCCGGCGCCGGACCTCCTGGAGGTGCTGGGTGTACTCCACTGCTCGCTCCTTGCTCACCAGGTGTCGACGTACCGCGTCGGCACGTCCGCGGGCGGTGACGACGACATCGCCGTGAGGATCCACTGCCGGGTGTCCACCGGGTCGATGACGTCGTCGAGCTCGACGACGGCGGCGGCGTTGACCGCCCGTCCCCGCTCGTACAGGTCGTCGAGGAGCCGTTGCTCGAGCGCACGGCGCTCGGCCGGGTCGGTGACCGCGTCGAGCTCGCGCCGGAAGCCGAGGCGCACCGCCCCCTCGAGCCCCATCCCGCCGACCTCGCCCGTGGGCCAGGCGAGGGTGGCCGCCGGCCGCCGGAAGCTGCCCGCCGCCATCGCCTGGGCGCCGAGGCCGTAGGCCTTGCGCAGGACGACGGTGACGATCGGCACCCGCAGGTGGGCCCCGATGACGAAGAGACGCGCGAAGTGGCGCACCGTCGCGGTCCGCTCGTGGTCGGGTCCGACCATGAACCCCGGTGTGTCGCACAGGGACACGACCGGCAGTCCGTGCGCGTCGCACAGCTGGAGGAAGCGGGCGAGCTTGTCCGCGGCAGGGGTGTCGATCGCGCCGCCGAGGTGGCGCGGGTTGTTGGCCACGAGTCCCATCGGCCGCCCCTCGATGCGCACGAGCGCGGTGATGACACCGGGGGCGAAGCCGGAGCGCAGCTCGAGGACCGACCCCTCGTCGGCGAGGGTCTCGACCGCCCGGTGGACGTCGTAGGCACGCACCCTGTTCTCCGGCACGACGTGGCGCAGTGCCCGTTGGTCGGCGACGGTCCACTCCTCGTGCCGGCCCCGGAAGTAGTCCAGGTACTGCCGCGCCACGGCGACCGCCTCGGCCTCGTCGTCCACCACCACGTCGACGACGCCGTTGCTGCCCTGGACCTCGATCGGCCCGACCTCCTCGGGCGCGAAGACCCCGAGACCGCCACCCTCGATCATCGCCGGTCCGCCCATCCCGATCGTCGAGTCGCGGGTGGCGATGATGACGTCACAGCAGCCCAGGAGGGCCGCGTTGCCGGCGAAGCACCGCCCGGCGGCGATGCCGACCGTCGGGACGAGCCCGCTCAGCCGACCCATCGTGGCGAAGGTGGACACGTCCAGCCCGCTCGCGACGGTGGTGTCGGTGTCCCCGGGGCGGCCACCGCCCCCCTCGGCGAAGAGGACGACGGGCAGGCGCTGCTGCTCGGCGATCTCCAGGAGGCGGTCGGTCTTCTTGTGGTTGAGGTAGCCCTGCGTGCCGGCGAGGACGGTGTAGTCGTAGGCCAGCACCGCGCAGCGGTCCTCGCCCTCGGTCGAGGACGCGCTCACCCGTCCGATCCCGGTGACGATCCCGTCGGCCGGGGTGCTCGCGATGAGGTCGTCCTCGCTCCGTCGGGCCCGCTGCGCCGCCACCGCGAGGCCGCCGTACTCGACGAAGCTGCCCTCGTCGACGAGGTCGGCGACGTTCTCCCGCGCGGTCCGCTGCCCGCGCCCGTGGCGCTTGGCGACCGCGTCGGGGCGCGCCTCGTCCAGTCGGCGGTCGCGCCGCTGCTGCAGCCGGGTGAGGTCGCTGCGCTCGGCGTCGAGGGCGGGACCCTCGTCGGTGTCTCCGGCACCCGACTGGTCCGACGACGGGCGCAGCCGCACGAGCAGGTCGTCGCGCACGGTGCTCGCACCGGGACGGGCACGCACGGCCGTGACCACGCCGGAGGCGGGGGCGGGCACGAGGTGCTCCATCTTCATCGCCTCGAGGACGACGAGCGGGTCACCCGCGGCGACCGCCTGGCCCTCCTCGACGAGCACCGCGACGACCGTGCCGGCCATCTCGGCGACGACCGCACCGTCGACGACCCCGCCGTCCGCCGCGGCACGGGCGAGGCCCGACCGCGCGAGCCACTGCGTCGTCACCGCCCACCTCGCGACGTCGTCGTGCTCGAGCAGCTCCCGCAGCAGGGGCAGGTTGGTCTCCACCCCCGCGATCTCGCACTCGACCGCGGCCCGGCGCGCCTTGTGGAGGGCGCCGGTGAGGCCGCCGTGGCTGTGCGTGACGAGCTTGGCCACGAGGGAGTCGAAGGCACCGTCGACCCGGGTCCCCTCGACGAGGTGGGTGTCGACGCGCACGCCCGGCCCGGTGGGCAGGGTGAGCCTGCCGACGACGCCGTGGGCCGGCAGCGCCTCACCGGTCGCGCCGGTGCGCTCGGCGGCCACCCGCAGCTCGACCGCCGCGCCGCTCACGGGGGGTGCGGTGCCCAGTCCGAGGTCGTCGAGGGACTCGCCGGCGGCCAGGCGCAGCTGGGTCAGGACGAGGTCGACCCCCGTGACGAGCTCGGTCACCGGGTGCTCGACCTGCAGGCGGGGATTGACCTCGATGAACCACCAGCGACCCGGGTCGTCGGCGTCGACGAGGAACTCGACGGTCGCCAGACCGCGGTAGCCCCGGCCGGCGAGCAGCCGCACGGCCGCGTCGTGGAGGGCGGCGCGGACCTCCTGCGGCAGGCCCGGCGCGGGGGCCACCTCGACCACCTTCTGGAAGCGGCGTTGGAGGGTGCAGTCCCGCTCACCGAGGTGGACGACTCCCCCTTCGCCGTCGGCCGCGATCTGGACCTCGACGTGGCGAGCGCGCTCGACGTACAGCTCGGCGAAGAGGCCCGCGGACCCGAAACTCCGCTCGGCCTCCGACCCGGCACGCTGCCACGCCTCGGTGAGCGACGCGCCGGCGGGGACGGCCCGCATCCCGCGGCCACCGCCGCCGGCAGCCGCCTTGATCATCACGCCGGCCGGGCCCTGGGCGGCCGCGAACTCCGCGGCCTCGGTCTCGGTGATCCCGACCGGGGTGGCCGGCAGGACCGGCACCCCGGCCCCGACCGCGGCCTCCCTCGCCCGCCCCTTGTCGCCGAAGAGCTCCAGGAGCGCGGCGTCGGGCCCGACGAAGACCACCCCGGCCGCAGCGCACGCCCGGGCCAGCGCCGGGCTCTCGCTGAGGAACCCGTAGCCCGGGTGCAGCATCGTGCACCCGTGCTCGGTGGCACCCGCGACGAGCACCTCCGCATCGAGGTAGGCGGCCGCGCCCTCACCGGGCAGGACGTGCACCTCCGTCGCGAGGCGGGCGGCGAGCGAGTCCGTCTCCGCCCGGGTCACGGCCACGACGACCTCGTGCCCCGCCTCCAGTGCGGCCCGCACGAGCCGGACGGCGATCTCCCCACGGTTGGCGACGTAGACGGACACGCGGTGGCTCCTCGGTGGTCGTGCGGCGGTCGGGCCGGGGTCGGGCGGGGTCGGTCAGAAGATCTCGAAGAGACCGGCGGCGCCCATGCCACCGCCGACGCACATGGTCACCACGCCGTAGCGGGCGCCACGGCGCCGGCCCTCGATGAGGACGTGGCCGGCCATCCGCGCGCCGCTCATCCCGTAGGGGTGGCCGACGGAGATCGCGCCCCCGTTGACGTTGTACTTCGCCGGGTCGATGCCCAGGTGGTCACGGCAGTAGAGCGCCTGGACGGCGAAGGCCTCGTTGAGCTCCCACAGGTCGATGTCGTCGACGGTCAGGCCGTGCTGCTTGAGCAGCTTCGGCACGGCGCGGACCGGACCGATGCCCATCTCGTCGGGCTCCACCCCGGCGACGGCCATCCCGCGGAAGGCGCCGAGCGGGGTCAGGCCGCGGCGCGCGGCCTCCTCCGCCTCCATGACCACGGCCGCGGACGCACCGTCGGACAGCTGGGAGGCGTTGCCGGCGGTGATCGAGAAGCCCTCGGTGCCGTCCTTGGCCAGCACCGGGTTCAGCTTGGCGAGGTCCTCGATCGCCGTCCCGGGGCGGTTGCCCTCGTCCTTGGCGAGCGTGACCTGCTCCGAGCCGACCTCGCCGGTCGTCTTGTCCTTGGTCAGCTTCGTCGACGGCAGCGGCACGATCTCGTCGTCGAAGGCCCCGGACTCCTGGGCCGCGGCGGTCCGCTGCTGGGACTGCAGCGCGTACTCGTCCTGCTGCTCGCGGGAGACGCCGTAGCGCTTGGCGACCACCTCCGCGGTCTCGAGCATCGACATGTAGGTCGCGGGCACGTGCTCGACGAGCCACGGGTCCTGGGCGCGGTAGGTGTTCATGTGCTCGTTCTGCACGAGCGAGATTGAGTCGACGCCGCCGCCGACGGCGACCTGCTGGCCGTCGAGGACGACCTGCTTGGCGGCGGTGGCGATGGCCATGAGGCCGCTCGCGCACTGCCGGTCCACGGACATGCCCGCGACGGTGACGGGCAGCCCGGCCCGCAGCGCGGCCTGCCGGCCGATGTTCATGGCCGTCGAGCCCTGCTGGAGCGCGGCGCCGATGATGACGTCCTCGATCTGGCCGCACTCGACGCCGGAGCGCTCGACGGCGTGGCGGACGGCGTGCCCGATGAGCTCCTGGGCCTGGGTGTCGTTGAAGGCGCCGCGGTAGGCGCGCCCGATCGGGGTGCGGGCGGTGGAGACGATGACTGCTTCGCGCATGGTGGTCACTCCTGGTGTGGTGAAGATGTGGTCAGTGGGCGGGGAGGTCGACGAGCCCGGCGAGGTCGGCGCGGTGCCGCTCCGGGGTGCCGAGGGCGAGCTGGTCGGACTTGGCCCGCTTGAGTCGAGTGTGCACCGGGTGCTCCCACGTCATGCCGATCCCCCCGTGCAGCTGCAGGGCCTCCTCCGCGGCGCGCACCGCGGCGTCGCCGCAGAAGGCCTGGGCGAGCGCCTGGGCCACGTGCTGGTCGGGGTCGTCGTCGGCGAGGGTCCCGGCGGCGTACCGGGCGGCGGCCTGGGTGTTGACGAGGAGCAGGTAGAGGTCGGCCAGGCGGTGCTTGATCGCCTGGAAGGAGCCGATCGGCCGCGCGAACTGCACGCGCGTCTTCGCGTACTCCACGGTCGTCTCGAGGCACCACTGGGCCAGGCCGAGCTGCTCGGAGGGCAGCAGCGCGGCACCGGCGGCCAGGGCTGCGTCGACCGCGGCCTCGGCCGCCTGCCCGGAGGCGATCTCGCTCCCCTCGCCGCGCACGGTGACGCGGGCGAGCGGGCGGGTCATGTCGAGCGAGGTGATCGCCTCCAGCTCGACGTCACCCGGCTCGTACGCGCGAAGGGAGGTCACTCCCCCTTCGCCCGTGGTCGGCACGACGAAAAGATCCGCGGTCAACGCACCGGCGACCGGCTCGGCGCTCCCCTGCACGGGCGACCACGCGCCGCGACGCGCCGTCCACGGCAGGACGAGCGCGGCGGTGCGCTCACCGGCGGCCAGCGCGGGCAGGTGCGTCTCGTCACCGGCCGCCAGCAGCGCGGTGGTGGCGATGACGGCGCTGGTGAGGAACGGCGTCGGCGCGACGGTGCGACCGAGCTCCTCGAGGACGACGGCCGCCTCGCGCGGGCCGGCGCCGACGCCGCCGAGCGACTCGGGCACGAGCAGACCGGCCAGGCCGATCTGGCCGGCGAGCGCCTGCCAGACCGCGCTGACGTCGGTGCCCGGCTCGTCGTACAGGCGCGCGGCCAGCCCCTCGTCGAGGGAGCGCTGGAGGGTGGACCGGACGCTGGATCGCAGGGACTCCTCGACGTCGGTGTAGAGCAGATCGGTCATCGCGGCACGTCCTTGAAGGGGATGCCCTTGTCGGGGCGGTGTTCCGGGGGGAGGCCGAGCACGCGCTCGGCGACGATGTTGCGCATGATCTCGCTGGTGCCGCCCTCGATGGAGTTGCCCTTGGCCCGCAGGTAGCGGAAGCCGGGGCCGTGGCCGAGGAAGGAGCCGCCCTCGGGGCGCACCATGGTCCAGTCGTGGTAGGTCAGCCCCTCCTCGGGCGCGAGCTCGAGGGCGAACCCGGTCACCTGCTGCGCCTGGTGGGCGAAGGCAAGCTTCATCGCCGAGCTCTCCGGGCCGGGCTGGCCGGCCTCGAGGCCCTGGCGCAGGCGCTCCCCGGCCAGGCGGGTCACCTCCGTCTCGACCCACCACTGCATCAGCTCGGTGTGGTTGCCGGCGGTGCGCACGGAGGGGTCGCGGCGCCAGCGCTCGGCCACCAGACCGATCTGCCCGGCCTCGCGGTCGTTGCCGGCGCCGATGGCGACGCGCTCGTTGTTCAGCGTCGTCGTCGCGACCTTCCACCCCTCACCGACGGCCCCGACCCGGTTGCGGTCGTGGATGCGCACCCCGGAGAGGAAGACCTCGTTGAACTCGGCCTCGCCCGTGATCTGGCGAAGGGGGCGGATCTCGATCCCGGGGTCGGTCATGTCGACGATGAAGTAGGTCAGGCCGGCGTGCTTGGGGACCGAGGTGTCGGTACGGGCCACGAGGATGGCGAAGTCGGCGTTGTGCGCCCCGGAGGTCCACACCTTCTGCCCGTCGACGACCCACTCGTCGCCGTCGGGGACGGCGCGGGTCGCGACGGCCGCCAGGTCGGAGCCGGCGCCGGGCTCGCTGAAGAGCTGGCACCAGATGTCGGTGCAGGTGAACAGCGGCCGCAGGTAACGCTGCTGCATCTCCTCGGTGCCGAAGGCCACCATCGTCGGTGCGGCCATGCCGAGACCGATGCTGTTGCGGCCGAGGTCCGGCCCCGGGGCGCCCGCCTCCTCGAGGAGGGCGTCGACCTCCTCCTGGCGTCCACGGGACAGGCCGAGTCCCCCCTTCCCCTCCGGGAAGTGGACCCAGGCGAGGCCGGCGTCGAATCGGGCGCCGAGGAACTCGCTCGGCTCGGTGGTCGCGGGGTCGTGGCTCGCAAGGAGCTCGTCGACCCGCTGCCGCAGATCAGGACTCTGCTGCTGATCAGGCATGTGTGCTCAACCTCCGGATCTCGTGTCGGGCAAGGGCATTCTTGTGGACCTCGTCGGGTCCGTCGGCGAAGCGCAGGGTGCGCACCTGGGCGTACCACTCCGCGACCGGGAAGTCCTGGCTGAGGCCACCGGCCCCGTGCACCTGGACGGCCTTGTCGAGGATCCACTCCACGGTGCTCGGCGCGGCGATCTTGATCGCCTGGATCTCGGTGTGGGCGCCCTTGTTGCCCACGGTGTCCATGAGCCAGGCCGCCTTGAGGGTGAGCAGCCGCAGCTGCTCGATGCGCACCCGGGACTCGGCGATCCAGTCACGGACGACACCCTGCTCGGACAGTGCCTTGCCGAAGGCCACGCGCTCGGACGCACGCGCGACCATCAGCTCGAGGGACCGCTCGGCGATGCCGATCAGGCGCATGCAGTGGTGGATGCGCCCCGGGCCGAGGCGGGCCTGGGCGATGGCGAAGCCGCTGCCCTCCTCGCCGATGAGGTTGCCCACGGGGACGCGCACGTCGGTGAAGTCGATCTCCGCGTGCCCGCCGTGGTCGCGGTCGTCGTAGCCGAAGACCTTCATGCCGCGACGCACGTCGACACCGGGGGTGTCCCGCGGCACGAGGATCATCGACTGCTGGCGGTGCCGGTCCGCGGACGGGTCGGTCTTGCCCATGACGATGAGGACCTTGGCGTTGGGATTCATCGCGCCGGAGATGTACCACTTGCGGCCGTTGATGACGTACTCGTCGCCGTCGCGCACGATCGAGGTCTCGATGTTGGTGGCGTCGGAGCTGGCCACCCGCGGCTCGGTCATGGCGAAGGCCGAGCGGATCTCGCCGTCGAGGAGGGGCCGCAGCCACTGCTCCTTCTGCTCCGGGGTGCCGAACATGTGCAGCACCTCCATGTTGCCGGTGTCCGGTGCTGCGCAGTTCGTGGCGACGGGGGCGATGTGCAGGCTGCGCCCGAGGACCTCGCACAGGGGCGCGTACTGGAGATTGGTCAGACCGGCGCCCTCCTCCCCGGGGAGGAAGAGGTTCCACAGTCCCTGGCTGCGGGCGGCCTCCTTGGCCGGCTCGATGACCGGTGGCGGTGACCACCGGTCGGGTGCGTCGTCGAGCTGCTCCTGGTAGGTCGCCTCGATCGGGTAGACGTGCTCGTCCATGAAGGCGGTGAGCTGCTCGCGCAGCTCGAGGGTCCGGGTGTCCGGTGCGAAGTCCACGGCTCGCTCCCTTCGGTCAGTGGGTGGAGGTGTCGGCCCGGGACGGGCGGTCACCGGAGGCGACGATGGACTCCCGGTCCAACCCGCGCTTGAGGATCTTGCCGGTCGCGCCCTTCGGCAGCTCCTCGACGAGCTGGTAGATGCGCGGGACCTTGTAGGCCGCGACCCGCTCCTCGAGCCAGGCACGCAGCTCGGCGGGGTCGACGTGGGCGCCCGGCTGCGGCGAGACCACCGCGGCGATCTCCTCACCGAGCCGCGCGTCGGGCACCCCGACGACGGCCACCTCGCGGATGTCCGGGTGCCCGTAGAGGACCTCCTCGATCTCGCGCGGGTAGACGTTGTACCCGCCACGGATGACCAGGTCCTTCTTGCGGTCGACGATCCACAGGTCGCCGTCCTCGTCCATCCGACCGATGTCGCCGGTGAGGAACCACTCACCGTGCCGTACCGCCTCGGTCGCCTCGGGTCGGTTCCAGTACTCGCGCATGACGAAGGGTCCGCTGATCGCGACCTCGCCGACCTCGCCCGGCGCCAGCGGGTTCCGGTCCTCGTCGAAGATGGCGAGCTTGCTGCCCGGGAGGGCCCGACCGACGCTCATCTCCTTGCGCGGGTGCTTCGCACGGTTGAACGTCGAGGCGCCCGCCGTCTCGCTCAGGCCGTAGCCGTCGAGGACGAGCGCCCCGAACCGGTCCTTGAAGGCCTTGGAGACCTCGAGGGGCAGCGCGGCGCCGCCCGAGCAGGCCAGCCGCAGGTCGGCGAGGTCCTCCGCGGTCACGTCCGTCTCGGCGTGGAGCATCGCGTTCCACATCGTCGGTACGCCCGCGAGCCCGGTCAGCCGCTGGTCCGCCGCCATCCGCAGCAACGCCGCGGGGTCGAAGGGGCGCTGCAGGGAGAGCGAGGCGCCGATGGTGAAGCAGGTCAGCATCACCGCCGCCTGGCCGAAGACGTGGAAGAGCGGAAGGGCGGTACCCATCCGGTCATCGGACGTCTGGTCGAGCGCCTCGGCCAGCGCCGCACCGCAGGCCAGGAGGTTGCCGTGGGTCAGCACGGCCCCCTTGGGCGCGCCGGTCGTGCCCGAGGTGTAGAGCAGCACCGCGGCGTCGTCGCTCGCGACGCGGGCGGGCTCGACGTCCCCACCGGGCGTGACGCCGCCCGGCCCGAGCAGCCACAGCGGGATGCCGGCGGACTCGGCGGTGGCCGTGACCGCGGCGGCGTCCTCCTGCCAGCCCAGGGCGAAGGAGCACCCGGCATCGTCGACGAAGTGGCCCAGCTCCCGCTCTGTGCACAGCGGGTTGACGGTCACTGCGGTCGCGCCGAGGGCGAGCACCGCGTGGTAGGTCAGGACGAACTCGGCACTCGTCGGGAGGACGACGAGCACCCGGTCACCGCTGCCCACGCCGCGCGCGGCCAGCTCGGCCATGGCGCCGCGGACCCCTTCACGCAGCTGCGCGTAGGTCCACGACCGGTCCCCCTCGCGCAGGGCGAGGGCATCGGGGGTCTGCTCGGCCCAGCTCCAGACCAGGCGGACGGCGTTGTCCATCACGAGTTCTCCTTCAGCTGTCGCTGGTAACGCTGCATCCCGCGGATCCACCGGTCGTGGTCGTCGACCTTGCGCCGGAGGAACTCGCGGACGTCGGCGTGCGGGGTGATGAGGAAGGTGCCCTCCTCGACGGCCCGGAGGACCTGCTCGGCCACGTCACCGGGGGCGAGCACCTCACCGGCGCCGGTCACCGCCGCGGCGGCGACCTTCCCCCCTTCGCCACCCGCCGAGGTCATCCCGGACCGGAGCATGTCGGTGTCGACCCCCATCGGGCACAGGCAGCTGACCCCGACGCCGTCGTCGCCGTAGGTCACCGCGAGCCACTCGGCGAAACCGACGGCGCCGTGCTTGGACGCCGAGTAGGTGGCCGAGCCGATCTGCGTGAGCAGCCCGGCGGCCGAGGCGGTGGAGACGAAGTAGCCCCTCCCCCGCTCGACCCAGCCGGGCACGAGCTGACGGGCGGCGCGCACGTGGGCGAGGAGGTTGACGTCGAGCGCCCGCTGCCACTGCTCGTCGTCCGCCGCCAGGCCGGAGCCGTCGCCGACACCGGCATTGGCGAAGAAGAGGTCGACCGGGCCGAAGTGCTCCTCGGCAGCCGCGATCATCGCGGCGATGTCCGCGTCGCTGGAGGCATCACCTGCGACGGCGACCGCCCCCAGCCGCTCGGCCGTCCCGGCGAGCCGCTGCTCGTCGACGTCCGAGACGACGACCCGGGCGCCACCCGCCAGGAGGGCCTCGGCCAGCGCCGCGCCGATGCCCCCGGCCGCTCCGGTGACGACGGCGACGGTGTCCTTGATCTGCATCGCGGGCGCCATCAGTCGCAGGGCCCGCCGGCGACGTAGAGGACCTGACCGGTGGTGAAGCCGGCGCCCTCGCTGGCGAAGAAGGAGGCGGCGTGGGCGATGTCCTCCGGGGTGCCGGTGCGGGCGACCGCGGCCTGCGCCGAGGCGTTGGCCTTGAGGTCGTCGAAGCTGATGCCGATCCGGGCCGCGGTCTCCGCGGTCATCTCGGTCTCGATGAACCCGGGGGCGATCGCGTTCGCGGTGACCCCGAACTTCCCGAGCTCGATGGCCAGGGTCTTGGTGAAGCCCTGCATGCCGGCCTTGGCCGCGGAGTAGTTGACCTGCCCACGGTTGCCCTGGGCGGACGTGGACGAGAGGTTGATGATCCGGCCGTACTTCGCCTGGGTCATGTGGGCCTGGCAGGCCCTGCTCATGAGGAAGGCGCCGCGCAGGTGCACCGCCATGACGGAGTCCCAGTCCTCGACGCTCATCCTGAACAGCAGGTTGTCGCGGATGATGCCGGCGTTGTTGACCAGGACCGTGGGGGCCCCGAGCTCCTCGGCGACGCGGCGCACCGCGGCCTCGACCTGCTCCGGGTCGGAGACGTCCGCGCCCACGGCGAGGGCCCGGCCCCCGGCGGCGGTGATGTCGTCGACGACGGGCACGCAGGCCGACTCGTCGAGGTCGAGGACGGCGACGGCCATCCCGTCCGCGGCGAGACGGCGGGCGACGCCGGCTCCGATGCCCCGTGCCGCGCCGGTGACGACGGCGACGCGCTGCTGGTCAGTGGTCATGTGAGAACTCCTGTGGTCTCGATGTCCGATTGCTCCGAACCTACTTGAACCCGCCTTCAAGTTCAACTAGTTTCACAGCGACCGATTCGTGATCGAAGGAGCTCACCGTGACCCAGACCGCGCAGTACCGCCCGACCTCCGTGCAGGACCTCAAGGACCTCGTCGGCGTCGAGCTCGGCCCCACCGAGTGGCACGTCGTCGACCAGGCCGCGATCGACGGCTTCGCCGACCTCACCGGGGACCACCAGTGGATCCACGTGGACCCAGCGCGGGCCGCGGACTCCCCCTTCGGCTCGACGATCGCGCACGGCCTGTACAGCCTGTCGCGCACGCCGGCCTTCTTCGAGGAGCTGATGGCGTTCGACGGCTTCACGCACAGCCTCAACTACGGCTACGACCGGATCCGCTTCCTCCACCCGTTGCCGGTGGACTCGCGCATCCGGATGCGCGCGGAGGTGACCTCGGTCGAGGAGACCGCCCCCGGCCAGGTCAACGTCGTCACCAAGCTGACCGTCGAGGCGGACGGCATCGACAAGCCGATCCTCATCGCCAACTCGATCGGTCGCTTCAGCGTCTGAGCCGCCCCCCGGTTCGCAACTGCCTAGGCTCTTGCGACACCCCGGCCGCCCCCCGTTCGCAACTGCTTAGGCTCTTGCGAGCGGGGGGAAGGGGGTGCGCGTCAGCGGCGCACGCCCATCGCGCCCGCGAGCGGCAGCTGCCACGTCAGTGCCCGATGGCGGGCCACCTCGGCGTCGATCGCCTCCGCGAGCTCCTCGGGGAAGGGAGCCAGCCGGCGGCTGCGGAGGTCGACGTGTCCCTCGACGACCTCGAGGGTGTTGGCGATCCGACCGGTCGAGTGGTTGACCACGACGGAGATCCCGTGGAAGACCTTCTCGCCACGATCCAGCCACCGCACGTGGCCCGAGATCTCCTCGCCGACGTGCACCTCGTCGTGGAATCGCAGGTGCTGCTCCATGCTGAAGACCCCGCGGCGCCGCAGCGTGCGGTACTCCTCGTCGACCCCGATCCGGCGCAGCGCCCCCTCCGCCGCCAGGATGTGGAAGCCGTAGAAGTGCTGGACGTTGACGTGGCCGTTGCCGTCCTCCCACTCCGGGCCGGCGATCGTGCGGCAGACCTCGGGGAGCTGTGCGACCTCCTCCGCGGAGGGCAGTCCTGCGCGGGTCATGGCACCAGGACGACCTTGCCGGTGACCGTACGACCCTCGAGGGAGGTCAGCGCGGTCGCCGCGGCCTCGAGCGCGTGGGTGGCCCCGACGACGGGCCGCAGGGCACCGCTGCGCAGGTGCGGGAGCATCGCCTCCCACTCCTTCTGCACGTGGCCCGGACGGCTCATGGCGAACGCCCCCCAGCCGACCCCGACGACCGCGACGTTGTTCAGCAGCAGCCGGTTGACCTTGACGGTGGGGATCTCCCCGGCGGTGAAGCCGATGACGAGCAGCCGGCCGTGCTCCTTGAGCGCGCGCAGGGAGTCGGTGAACCGGTCTCCGCCCACCGGGTCCACGACGACGTCGACGGAGGACTTCCCGATCGTCGCGAGGAAGTCGTCGGCGAGGACGACCTCGTCGGCCCCTGCGGCACGCGCCACCTCCCCCTTCGCCTCGGTGGAGACCACGCCGATCACGCGGCCGGCGCCGAAGGCCTTGGCCATCTGGATGGCGGCCGTCCCGATGCCACCGGCCGCGCCGTGGACGAGGACGGTCTCCCCCTCCGCGAGGCCGCCGCGCTCGACGAGCGCGAAGTAGACGGTCGCGTAGTTGAAGGTGAAGGATGCCGCCTCCTCGAAGGCGACGTTGTCCGGCAGGGGGAAGGTGAGGTCCGGGCTGGCCTGCGCCTTCTCCGCGAAGCCCCCGAGCAGCGTGAGCGCCGCCACCCGGTCGCCCGGCGCGAAGCCGCTCCCCTCGGGGGCGCTCTCGACGACACCGGCGACCTCCGCCCCCGGGACGAAGGGGAGGTCGGGCTTCATCTGGTACAGGCCGCGGGTCTGGAGCAGCTCGGGGAAGGCGACGCCGGCCGCCTTGACCGCGATCGTCACCTGGGAGTCGTCGGACGGCTCCGGGACGTCGACGAGCTCGACCGCGTCGGGCCCGTCGAGGGAGGAGATGTGGATGGCGCGCACAGGGAAACCTTTCGTTGGACGCTGGCTGAGGTGCGAGGCCGCCCGCGGGCTGGGTCCCATGCTCTGCATGGGCGCCTCGACGCCTCGTGGGTCAGACCTTGAGGAGCAGCTTGCCGGTGTTGACCCCGTCGAAGAGGCCGAGCAGCGCGTCGGGGAACCCGGCGACGCCACCCTCGAGCACCGTCTCGGTGGCGACGAGGCGGTCCTGCTCGATCAGCTGCGAGATCGCCGCGATGCCCTCGGGGTAGCGGTCGAGGTAGTCCATGACGAGGAAGCCCTGCATGCTCGCGCGGAAGACGAGGAGGGCCATGTACCGCCGCGGCCCCTCGGCCAGCGTCTCGTCGTTGTAGGTGGAGATGGCACCGCAGATCGCGATGCGGGCGCCGCGGGCGAGGTTGGCCAGGGCGGCGTCGAGCAGCTCCCCACCCACGTTGTCGAAGTACACGTCCACGCCGTCGGGCGCCGCACGACGCACCTGGCGCAGCAGGTCGCCCTCCTTGCGGTCGATGACCTCGTCCAGCCCGAGCTCACGCAGCCAGGCGACCTTCTCCGGGCCGCCGGCGACACCGATGACGCGGCACCCCTTCGCCTTGGCGAGCTGGGCGACGACGCTGCCGACCGCACCGGCGGCGGCCGAGACGAGCACGGTCTCCCCCGGCTGCGCGCGACCGACGTCCTCGAGACCGAAGTAGGCCGTCATGCCGGGCATCCCGAGCGCACCGAGCCAGGTGGCCATCGGGGCGACGTCGAGGTCGAGCTTCGACACCCCCTTCCCGTCGGAGAGCACGTGCTCCCGCACGCCGAAGGTGCCGCTGACCGCGTCACCGACGGCGAAGTCCTCGTGCTCGGAGGCGATGACCTCCCCGGCCGCGAAGGCACGCATGACCTCGCCGATGCCGACGGGCGGCACGTAGGAGCGCACGTCGTTGAGCCAGCCGCGCATCGCCGGGTCGAGGGAGACGAGGTCGATGCGCACGACGAACTCACCCGGACCGGGCTCGGGGACCTCGGTGGTGGCGAGCTGCCAGGTGCTCGCATCCGGTCGACCCTGCGGCCGCTGGGCCAGACGTACTTCCTGCGACGACCAGCTCATGGGATCTCCTGCCGATGGTGGGATGGACGGTCGCCGTCACCCTCCCACAACATGAATCCGACCTCAACTATATCTTGAATCGGAATTCAAGTATCGCTACTGTCGGCCCAACGCACCCCCTCCGACGCAAGGACCTGCACATGGACATCCCCTCCCTCTTCTCCCTCGACGGCCGCGTCGCCCTCGTCACCGGCGGCTCCCGCGGCATCGGCCGGATGATCACCGAGGGCCTGCTCTGCCAGGGCGCCCGGGTCTACATCACCGCCCGCAAGGCCGAGGCCTGCGAGGCCACCGCGGCCGAGCTGTCGGAGCAGTACGGGCCGGGCCGCTGCGTGGCGCTCCCGGTCGACGTCTCGACCACCGACGGGATCGCCGCGCTGCTCGAGGCCTTCCGCACGCACGAGGACCACCTCGACATCCTCGTCAACAACGCCGGCGCGGCCTGGGGTGCGCCCTTCGACGAGTTCCCCGAGGACGGCTGGGACAAGGTCATGGACCTCAACGTCAAGACGCCCTTCTTCCTCACCCAGGCCGCCAAGGACCTCCTCCTCGCCGGCCACGAGCGCGGCGGGCACCTCGCCAAGGTGATCAACATCGGCTCGATCGACGGGCTCTCCCTCAACCCGATGGAGACGTACTCGTACCACGCGAGCAAGGCGGGCATCATCCACCTCACCAAGCGGATGGGTGTGCGACTGGCTCCGGAGGGGATCGTCGTCAGCGCCATCGCGCCGGGGGCCTTCGCCTCGAACATGAACAAGGACGCCCGCGACAACTCCGAGGAGGTCAGCGCGCACATCCCCTCCGGCCGCATCGGCCGCCCGGAGGACATGGCCGCCGCGGCCGTCTACCTCGCCTCCGCCGCCGGGGACTACGTCGTCGGCAGCACCCTGACCGTCGACGGTGGGGTCACCATCGCCCGGTGATCCCCCCCCTTCGCCCGGCTCTGCATGACAAACCCCCGCTTCGCAGGAGTATCGAACTCCTGCGAAGCGGGGGTTTCTCGGGTGACCCGATATTCGGGGGGGGCCGGCGGGGTCAGTCGGCGCGCAGCTCCGGCGTGGTCAGGCCCAGGGCGTTGGTCCACATCCGGGTCGCCGCCTCGACCAGCTCGTCGACGGGCTCGGGCGCGTAGTCACCGATGAAGACGTCCTGGGCCAGTCGCGAGATCATCCCGGACAGCGCCATCGCGGCGAGCTTGGCATCGATCTTCCGGTCGGCCAGGCCCCGCCTCTGCAGGTCGGCGATGGCCCGGGCGTTGCGGGTGACGAAGGCGTCGGCGCGCGCCTTGCGCATCTGCCGGAACCGGGGGTCCACCGCCGCCACCTGCAGGAGCAGCTGGTTGAGCCGGGCATTGCGCCGGTAGGCCTCGAAGTAGGCGCGGTTGCTCGCCCCGATGATCTCCACGGGGTCGTCCACGCTCTCCATGCGCCCCGTGCCGGGGTGGAGCATCTCGCTCTGGGCCTCGTGCAGCACCGCGGCGAAGACCTCGTCCTTGCTGTCGAACCACGTGTAGAAGCTGCCGATCGAGCACTTCGCCTCGGCCGCGATGTCGACGAGCCGCGAGTCGACGTACCCGTCCCGCTCGAAGACCGTGCGGGCCGCGGCGATCAGTGCGGCGCGGGTCCGCTCGCCACGGGCCGTCTGCGGCTGCGTGCCCAGCTTCTGGGGGTCGACGAGGGCGGGGGCCTCGGTGGGAGCGCTCTCGCTCTCGCTCGGCATGGCGGTCACCTCAGTCTTCCCGGTCCAGGACGCTGTGCCCGCACACGACGATCTCGTCGACCGCCGAGGCCGGGATCGCCCCGGCTGCGGTCAGGTTGCGCGGATCGTCCTGCTGCCGCCGGCGCACCCCCTCGAGGATGATCGCCAGCTTCCACAGGCCGAGCGCGTTCCAGAAGGGTACTGCCGAGACGTCCCGACCGGTGACCTGCGCGTAGTGCTCGACGAGCTCGGAGCGCGTGGCGAAGCCCGGGACCATCGAGGCGTCGAAGCGCATCGACGGCGGGTCCCCGGGCTGCGGCCAGTAGGCCAGGAGGGTGCCCAGGTCGGCGAGCGGGTCCCCGAGTGTGCACAGTTCCCAGTCGAGGATGGCGCGCACACCGGCCTCCTGCGGGTCGATGATCACGTTGCGCAGGTGGCTGTCCCCGTGGACGAGGGTGATCTCGCCGGGCCCGGGATCGAGTGCGGTGAGCCGCTCCGTGAGCCGCTCGAGCTCGGGCAGCTCACGCGTCTTCGACAGGTCCCACTGACGGGACCACCGGCGCAGCTGCCGGGCGCCGTAGGGCTTGTGGCTGGCCAGGTCCGACAGGCCGACCTCCTCGAGGTCGACCGCGTGGATGTGCCCGAGGGTCTCGACGAGGGAGAACCCGACGCGGTGGCGGGCCTGTCGCGTGAGCTCCTCGGCGTCGGCGCGGTCGTCGAGGACCGCGCCTTCGACGAAGGAGACGACGAGCACGGGCACGTCCGTGACGGCCGGGTCCTCGCACAGCCCGTGCACGACCGGCAGGGGGACATCGCTCCCCTGCAGCGCCGAGAGGATGCGGTGCTCCCGCGCCACGTCGTGCGCGGAGGCGAGCAGCTCACCCAGGGGTGGCCGCCGCAGGACGAGCCGCTCCCCCTTCGCATCCGTCGCGAGATAGGTGAGGTTGGACTGGCCCAGGCCCACCCGCTCGAAGGTCACGGGCGGCTCGAAGCCGATCCCCAGGCCCTCGAGCCAGCTCGACATGGCCTGCGGGTCCAGTCCCTCGGTCACGGTGCCGTCGCTCGCATTCTGCATCGCGTCTCCTTCGTCCGGCCGTTCTACTTCTTCTTGCCCCACTCGGGGCTGCGCCGCCGGTACTCGCGACGCGCGATGGTCATCTTGTGCACCTCGTCGGGCCCGTCCGCGAGACGCAGCGTACGCATGTGTGCGTACCACATCGCCAGCGGGAAGTCGTCGCTCACGCCGCCTCCACCGTGCACCTGGATGGCCCGGTCGATCACCTTGAGCGCGACGTTGGGGGCGGCGACCTTGATCGCGGCGATCTCCGTGCGGGCCACCTTGTTGCCGACGGTGTCCATCATGTGCGCGGCCTTGAGCGTGAGCAGGCGGGCCATCTCGATCTCGATGCGCGACTCGGCCACCCAGTCCATGATGTTGGCACGGTTGGCGATCGGCTCGCCGAAGGTCGTGCGGCTCTGCGCCCGGTCGATCATCAGGTCCAGGGCGCGCTCGGCCACGCCGATGGCCCGCATGCAGTGGTGGATGCGGCCGGGCCCGAGACGGGCCTGGCTGATCATGAAGCCGTCACCCTCGCCGGCCAGGAGGGCCTCGACGGGCACGCGCACGTCGGTGAAGGTCACCTCGGCATGGCCCTCGCGGTCCATGTAGCCGAAGACCGGCAGGCCACGCTCGATCCTCACCCCCGGGGTGTCGATCGGCACGACCATCATCGACTGCTGCCGGTGGGTCGGGGCGTCCGGGTCGGTCTTGCCCATGACGATCATGACCTTGCAGTTCTTGTGCAGGGCGTTGGAGGTCCACCACTTGCGGCCGTTGATGACGTACTCGTCGCCGTCGCGGACCATGCGCGTCTCGACGTTCGTCGCGTCCGAGCTGGCGACGGCCGGCTCGGTCATCGCGAAGGCCGAGGCCATCTCGCCGGCGAGGAGCGGCTTGAGGTACTTCTCCTTGTGCTCCTCGGTCCCGAAGAGGGTGAGCACCTCCATGTTGCCGGTGTCCGGGGCGTTGCAGTTGATCGCCTCGGGAGCGAGCTCCAGGCTGCGCCCGGTGATCTCGGCCAAGTGCGCGTACTCGAAGTTGGTCAGGCCCGGCCCCCACTCCGGGTGGGGGTGGAAGAGGTTCCACAGGCCCCGGCTGCGCGCCTCGGCCTTGAGGTCCTCGAGCACCTGGGGGTGGTGGTTGGGGTCGCCGGCGGCAGTCATCTGCTCGCGGTAGACCGACTCGGCGGGGTAGACGTGCTCGTCCATGAAGGCGAGCAGCTTGTCGCGGTACTCCTGACCACGCTCACTGAGATCGAACATCGGAACCGTCCTTGGTTGGCTTGGCTGGTGGGGGTGGTGCTGGGTCATGGGGCGGCGGCCGCGGGCGAAGGGAGGCCGAGCAGCTCGCGCACGCGCGGCGCCGTCTCGCCCGCGTGCCGGTGGTGGACCCCGGTGATGCCCAGGCGCGCCGCGCCGACGAGGTTGTGCTCGAGGTCGTCGACGAGCACGCACTCCTGCGGCGGCAGACCGAGCTGCTCGCAGGCGATGGCGTAGATGCGCCGCGAGGGCTTGCGCACGCCCACCCGTCCCGAGATCACGGTGACGTCGAAGAGCTCGTCGAGGTCGACCCGGGCGTAGCAGTCACGCCCCAGGGAGTTGGACACGAGTGCCACCGGGACGTCCCGGCGGCGCACCTCCCGGACCAGCTCGATCATGGCCTCGTCCAGCTGCAGGCGCGCCGCGATGCGCGCCAGCAGCCCGCGGGCCTCCAGCCGGCCACCCGCCTCGGTGAGCGCCTGCGCGAAGGCGTCCTCGAAGCCCTCGTCGTCCAGACGGCCCTCCTCGTGCTCGCGGAGCGCGACGCGGGCCCCCTCGTGGCGGGCGAGCAGCGACAGCGCGTCGCCGGGCGCCAGCCCGGCCTCGGCACCCAGGGCACCGAACGCATCGGCGATCGGCGTGGTGAGCACTCCGCCGAAGTCGATGAGCATGCCCGACAGCGGACCGCCCGCCCCGCTCGCCGGCGCCTCGGGCGATGATGGTGAGCTCATGCGACTCCCCCTCCTCGGACAAAAGCGTGTGGGGACTGTATACTTGAACTCTGATTCATATTCAAGTGCGGATCGAGGCGATGTGGCGGAGCTGGCGTCCGGCCGGACCGAGGTGCGTGGCGCCGTGGCGACCGGCCTGGCGGTCCTCTTCGGCGTGACCGGCCTGGGTAGTGCCGCGGTCGCCGTGGCGCTGCCGACCATCGTGACGGACCTGGACGTCACCGCGGGTCGGGCCGCGCTCGTCGTCAGCTGCTACTCCCTCGCCCTGGCCGTCGGCAGCGCGGTCTTCGGCCGGCTCGGCGACATCTTCGGCATCCGGGCACCCCTGGCGCTCGGACTGTCGGTCATGGTGGCCGCCGCCTGCGCCGGTGCGCTCGCCGGCAACCTGCCGGCACTCATCGCCGCACGCACCCTGCAGGGGCTCGGCGCCGCCGCCGTGCCGGCCCTGACGCTGGCGGCCGTGCAGGCCCTCTTCGAGGGGGACGCACGGGCCCGGGCGATGGCCACCTACGCCGGGGTCGGGGCCACCGTCAACGCCCTCGGCCCGGTCATCGGGGCCATGCTCGTCGAGCCGCTCGGGTGGCGGCCGGTGGTGGCCATCCCCCTCGCCGCCCTCCTCGTGATGCCGCTGCTGTGGGGCGACCTGCCGACCCGACGGCAGGCCGGCGCGACCATCGACGCGCCCGGTGCCGTGCTCGTCGCGATCGCGGCGACCGGGGCCGTCCTGGCCCTGCAGTGGGCCACGCTCGGACCCGTCCCGGCCCTCATCGGCCTCCTCGCCCTGGTCACCGCGGCCCCGGTGGCGGTCCTGCGGTCGCGCCGGCACCCGGACGGCATCGTGCAGGCGGCCCTCATCGGTGACCCCGGCGCACGCCGGAGCCTGCTCACGGCCGTGAGCCTGCCGTCGGCGTGGTTCGGCATGCTCGTGGCCATCCCGACGGCGCTGACCGCCCACGGGTGGACCGGTGTGCAGATCGGCCTGCTGCTCGTCCCGTGCGCGGCCCTGGGCATCGTGGCCCCCCGCGTCAACGGGCCGGCGCTCGTGCGCTTCGGCCCCGCCCGCGGCCAGCTCCTCGCGACGCTCGGCACCGCCCTCGCGCTCGTGCTGGCCACCGGCGGCGTGGCCCTGGTCTCCGGCCCCCTGCTCGTGCTCGCGACGCTCCTCCTCATGCTCTCCTTCGGCCTGGGGCAGCCGGCCATGACCACGCTCGTCGCCGACTCCGTCCCGGTCCGCACCCGCGGTGGTGCCCTCGGGCTGCTCACCCTCGTCTTCCTCATGGGGGGCAGCCTCGGTGCAGCGACCGTCGGCGGCCTCGGTGCGCAGATCGGTCTGGCCGGCGCCCTGCTGACGCTCGTCGTCCTCCCCCTCGCGGCCGCCGCCGCCTTCGCCCCGTCCCTACGCACCCGCCGCTGACCCGCTCGCGACCACCCACCCCCTTCCACACCCGAGGAGCTCCCATGACCGACACCGACCACGTGCTGCACGACCTCACCGACGGGGTCGCCACCATCACCCTCAACCGGCCGGAGCGGCGCAACGCCATGTCCGGGCCGATGATCGAGGGACTCGGCGAGCTGCTGCAGGAGGACGCCGACGACCCGCGGGTGCGGGCGCTGGTCCTCACCGGCGCCGGGCGCGCGTTCTGCGCGGGCGGGGACGTGCAGCAGTTCGATGCCGACGGCGGCGAAGGGGGCGGTGCCAGCGAGGTGGACCCCGCGGCCGTGGCCGAGCAGGTGCGCCACCAGGAGATGACCGTCGGTCGGATCCACGCCTTCCCCAAGCCGGTCGTGGCCTCCCTCCCCGGCGCGGCCGCGGGCGCCGGCCTCGGCCTGGCCTTCGCCGCGGACCTGCGCATCGGCACCCCGCGGACCGTCATGGCCACGGCCTTCGCCACCGTGGCCCTGTCTGGGGACTTCGGCGTGGCGTGGTTCCTCCACCAGCTCGTCGGGCCGGCGCGGGCACGGGAGCTGCTCCTGCTCAACCCGCGCCTGGACGGGCCGGCCTGTCTCGACCTCGGGCTGGTCAACCAGCTGGTGCCCGAGGACGAGCTGGCGGAGCGCACCCACGAGGTGGCTCGACGGCTGGCCGACGGGCCGGCGCTGGCGCTGGCGCACCTGAAGCAGAACCTGCGCGAGGTGCCCTTCCAGACCCTCTCGGAGGCGATGCGCGCGGAGGTGCCGCGCCACAAGGAGTGCGGCCTGACCGAGGACCACGTCGAGGCCGTGAGCGCCTTCGTGGAGAAGCGCCCGCCGGTCTTCGGCCGCTGACGGGTGTCACCGGCCTGCTCTAGCGTGGTGACATGGCTCACGTACTGCTCTTCCCGTCCGTCCTCGGTGTGCGCCGGGGCGTCACCGACCTCGCCGACGCCCTGACCGGCGCCGGCCACGACGTCACGACCGTCGACCCGTACGACGGGCAGACCTTCGAGGACTATCCCAGCGGCATGGCCCGCACCAAGGAGATCGGCGAGGAGGCCCTGCGGGCCCGCGGCCTGGAGGCGGCGAAGGGGGTCGGTGCCCCCTTCGTCGCCGTCGGCTTCTCGGTCGGTGCGGCCATCGCCCAGTGGGTGGCCGCCCAGTGCCCCGACACCGCCCGGGTCGTCGTGATGGTCGGCGGTGGCATCCCGATGCAGCACCTGGATGCGACGTGGCCGCCCGGGGTGGCCGGCCAGGTGCACGTCACGGCCGGCGATCCCTTCCACGAGGAGGACCGCCAGCTCGACGCCACGATCGACGAGCGGCTCCAGGACGACGTGGAGCGGGCCGGCGGCGAGTTCACCTACGTCGAGTACCAGGGTGAGGGCCACATGTTCAACGACCCCTCCCTCGGCGAGTACCAGCCCGAGGAGGCGCGGATCCTCACTCGTCGCGTCGTGGAGCTCGCGGACTCCGTGGGCTGATCCGGCCTACCGCTCGAAGTACGCCCGCGGGTTGGTCACGAGCATCGTCTCGATGTCCTGCTCGCTGGCGCCGCCCTCGAGGAGGGCGGGGATGACGTCCTCGCTGATGTGGCGGTAGTTCCACCGGGGGACGGTCTGGCGCTTGGCCTCGGGGTCGAACCAGTCGATGAAGCACGACGCGTCGTGCGCGAGCACCATCTTCTCCGCGTAGCCACGCCGCAGCAGCTCCAGGACGGTCGCCACCCGGTCCTCGAAGGGCAGCAGCACGTCGAGGCCGAAGCGGTCCATGCCGAGGTAGGAGCCGGCGTCCGCGAGCTTCGTGAGGTAGTCGATGTCCGTCGTGTCCCCGGAGTGGCCGATGACGACCTTCGACAGGTCGGCCCCCTCCTCCGCGAGCACCCGCTGGGCGACGAGTCCCGACCCGGTGTGCGGGTTGGTGTGCACCGTGATCGGGGCACCGCTCTGCGCACTGGCCTGGCCGACGGCGCGCATGACCCGCTCGACCCCCGGGGTGAGGCCCTGCTCCTCGATGGCGCACTTGAGGAAGCCGGCACGCACGCCGGTGTCCGCGATCCCCTCCCGCAGGTCCTTGAGGAAGAGCTCGGTGAGGGGCTCCGGCACGTCGAAGAGCAGCCCCGGGCCGGTGTAGTGGAACTGGAACGGGATCTCGTTGTACGTGTACAGCCCGGTGGCCACCACGACATTGAGGTCGATCTGCTCGGCGACGCGCTGGACCCGGGGCAGGTAGCGCCCGAGCCCGAGGACCGTCGGGTCGAGGATGGTGTCGATGCCCAGGGACGGCAGCGCCCCCAGCTCCTCGACGGCCTCGGCCACCTTGGTGTCCTCGTCCCAGTCGTCCTGGTAGTTCTGCCGGTACTCCTCGCCCAGCACGAAGATGTGCTCGTGCGCGAGCACCCGGCCCAGCTCGGCGGAGTCGATGCTCCCGGTCACTGTCGGTACGGCCACCATGTCGCGCTCCCTCGAGGTCGTGTCCTCGGAGCATAGACAGACCTGAACCCGGTTTCAAGAGTGGTGGAGCGGGTCACTCGGCCAGCTGCCGCCCCCGCAGCTCCGGCAGGAGGAAGGTGGCTGCCGCCGCGACGCCGAAGGCGGCGGTGAAGATCGAGAAGACGAGGACGTCGCCGCTCGCGCCCCCGCGCTCGAGGAGGAAGGGCACCATCAGCGGCGCGAGGATGGAGGCCAGCCGCCCGAAGCCGGCCGCCGCGCCGGCGCCCGACCCGCGCACCGCGGTCGGGTAGATCTCCGGGGTGATGGCGTAGAGCGCGCCCCAGGCGCCGAGGTTGGCGAAGGAGAGGGCGCAGCCGGCGACGATGATCGAGGTCACCGAGTCGGACTGGCCGAAGAACCACGCGGAGACGGCGGAGCCGACGAGGAAGGCCGCGAGCGTCGCCCGCCGCCCCCACACCTCGATGAGGACCGCGGAGAGGGCGTAGCCCGGCAGCTGGGCCAGCGTGATGATCAGCGTGTACATGAAGGACGTCGTCACGTCGTGGCCGCGGGCGACGAGCAGCGACGGGATCCACAGGAAGGCGCCGTAGTAGGCGAAGTTCACCCCGAACCACACGATCCAGATGCCCGCGGTGCGCCGCCGCAGCGCGGCCGACCACAGCCCGTGCGCTGCGGTCACGGCATCGACCGGGGCCGGCTCCCCCTTCGCCCTCGCGACCGTCCCCGGCTCGATGCCCGCGGACTTCTCGAAGCCGCGCACGACCTCCTCGGCCTCCTCGTGGCGGCCGCGGCTCTCCAGCCACGCGGCGGACTCGGGCAGGCCGTAGCGCACGACGAGGGCGTAGACGGCCGGGACCAGGCCGAAGGCCAGCCCCCACCGCCAGCCGTCGTCCCCGTGGGGGATGACGTAGAAGCCGATGACCGCGGCGAGGATCCACCCCACGGCCCAGAAGGACTCGAGGGCGACGACGAGACGGCCGCGGATGCGCGTCGGGGACAGCTCGCTCACGAGCGTCGAGGCCACGGGCAGCTCCGCACCGAGCCCCAGGCCGACGAAGAACCGCAGGACCATGAAGAGCGCCATCCCGCCCACGAGTGCGGAGGCGCCGGTGGCCAGGCCGTAGACGACCAGGGTCGTCGCGAAGACCGCCCGGCGGCCGAACCGGTCCGCCAGCCGCCCGCCGAGCGTGGCGCCGATCGCCATCCCGATGAAGCCGATGGTGACGATCCACGACCTCTCCCCCGTGGTCAGGCCCCACTGCTCGGCGAGCACGACGATGACGAAGGAGATCAGCCCGACGTCCATCGCGTCGAGGGCCCACCCGACCCCCGAGCCGACGAGGAGACGGGTGTGCCGTCGCGTGTACGGCAGGCCACCGAGTCGATCGCCTCGGGACGGGGCGCTTCCGGTGCTGGTCATGGACGTCCTCCTGTGTCGACGCATCGGGGCCATCCTCCACCCGGAGGACGGCCCCGATGCGACGGGTCCCGACGGCGCTGCCGCGTCAGCCCTGACCCGATCGACGGCCGAGCAGCCAGCCGAGGACGAGTCCCGCGACCGCCGCGAGCGCGTACGGCGCGTAGGTGCGCAGGAGGACCGGCCCCACCGCCGCGCCGAGGTCGAGGGCGTCGGTGGCACCGCCGCGCCCCGCGCCGGCCGCGTCGGTGCTCTCAGAGCCGCTCCGGCTGGGCGGGGCATCGGTCACGCCCACCGGAGGCGGGCCGGCCGCCGGAGGTGGCGAGGCTGCCGCGGGTGGCCGACCCGAGGCGGCAGCGGCGCCCGCCACCGCGGAGGCCGGCATCGCCGCAGCGGCGGGGGGCGGCCCGGCATCGCTTCCGGGCGCCTCCCCCGCCGGCTCGGCGCCGCCCGGGGCAGCCGGGGCGGCCGGCGCCGCGGCGTCGCCACCCGCCGGGGCGGACTCCTCCAGTGAGTCCGCCGAGCCGGGGGACGCCGGAGCGCCGACCTTGGTGGACAGGCAGTCGACGAACTGCCCCAGCAGCTTGTCGGAGACGTCCTGCATGACACCCCGTCCGAACTGCGCGGGCTTGCCGGTGACGTTGAGGTCGGTGACGACGGTGACCGAGGTCTCCGAGCCGGACTCGACCATGCTCATCGTCACCGTGGCCCCGGCCGTGCCGTTGCCGCGCTTGTCCCGGCCCTTGGCCTCGATGACGGCCCGGTGGGCGCCGTCGTCACGCTCGACGAAGGCCCCGCTGCCCTTGTAGACCATGGCGATCGGCCCGAGCTTGACCTTGACCGTGCCCTCGAAGGAGTCACCGTCCGCGGCGGTCAGCGCGGCCCCGGGGAAGCACTCGGCGACCCCCTCGATGTCCATCATCGTGGCCCATGCGGTGTCGATGGGCGCGGTGACGCTGAACTGGTGTTCCAGATCCATGACTCACACTCCTGCTGCGGCGAGCACGGCGCGGCGCGTCAGGACGCCGGCCAGGTGCCGTCGGTAGTCGGCTGCTCCGTTGAGGTCGGAGGGGGGCTCGGTGCCGTCGGCGGCCCTCGTCGCCGCCTCGCGGACGACGTCAGCGGTGGGGGCCTGCCCGATGAGGGCCTGCTCCACCGACCGCGCGCGAAGGGGGGTGGCCCCCATGTTGGTCAGCGCCACCCGGGCATCGGCGATGGTGCCGCCCTCGACCCTGACCGTCGCGGCGACCCCGACGATCGACCACTGGTGCTCGAGCCGGACGAACTTCTCGTAGTGGGCTCCCCACCCGGTGTGCTTCGGGATGCGGATCTGCGTGAGCAGCTCGTCCTCGCCCACCGCACTGGTGAAGAGACCGACGAAGAAGTCCTGCGCCGCGACGGTGCGCGACCCGTTCGGACCGACGACGACCATCTGGGCGTCGAGGGCCAGTGCGGCCGTACCGATGTCCCCCGCGGGGTCGGCGTGCACCAGGGCCCCGCCGAGCGTGCCGCGGTGCCGGATCTGCGGATCGGCCACCTCGGCGAGCGTCACCGACAGCAACTTGGCGTGCTCGCTGACGAGCGGGTTCTTGCGCACCTCGTCGTGGGTGGCCATCGCGCCGAGGACGATGCTGTCGCCGTCGTCGGCGATGTCGCGCAACCCGGGGATGCGCCCCAGGTCGATGACCGTCTCGGGGGTGTTCATCCGCAGCCGCAGGATCGGCAGCAGGCTCTGGCCACCGGCCAGGACCTTGGCCTCGTCACCGTGCTCGGCGAGCGCCGCGAGCGCCTCCTCGACCGTCTGCGGTGCCACGTAGTCGAACTGGGACGGGATCATCGGGCTGCTCCTTCCGAACCGGCGTGGTCCTGGATCGCGCGCCACACCCGCTCGGGCGTGCACGGCATCGTGATGTCGGTGATGCCCCACGGCCGCAACGCGTCGACGACGGCGTTGACCACCGCGGGTGTCGAGGCGATGGCGCCGGCCTCGCCCACCCCCTTGACCCCCAAGGGGTTGTCGGTGGACGGGGTCACCGTCCGGCCGGTCCGGAAGGAGGGCAGGTCCGCCGCCGAGGGCAACGTGTAGTCGACGAAGGTGCCGGTGACGAGGTTGCCGTCGTCGTCGTAGATCGCCTCCTCGAACAGCGCCTGGGCGATCCCCTGTGCGAGTCCGCCGTGCACCTGGCCGTCGATGAGCATCGGGTTGATCGCGGTCCCGATGTCATCGACACAGGCGTAGGTGCGCAGTGCGACGTGCCCCGTCTCGGTGTCCACCTCGACCGCGCACAGGTGCGTGCCGTGGGGGAAGGAGAAGTTCCCCGGGTCGTAGGTGGCCTCCGAGTTGAGCGTGGGCTCCATGCCCTCGGGAAGGTCGTGCGCGGTGAACACCGCGAAGGCGATGTCGCCGAAGGGGACCGACGAGCCCGGGGCACCCGCGACGGTGAACTTCCCGTCCGCGTACTCCAGGTCGTCCTCGTTGGCCTCCATCATGTGCGCCGCGACCTTGCGGGCCTTCTCGATCACCTTGTCGACCGCCTGGACGACGGCGACACCACCGACCGTCAACGAACGGGACCCGTAGGTGTCCAGTCCCTTCGGCGAGCTCTCGGTGTCGCCGTGGATGATCTCGATGTCATCGAAGGGCACCCCCAGGCGGTCGGCGACGATCTGGCTGAACCCGGTGACGTGTCCCTGCCCGTGCGGGCTGATCCCGGTGACGACCTCGACCTTGCCGGTCGGCAGCACCCGTACGGATGCGCTCTCCCAGCCGCCGGCGCCGTAGTCGAGGGAGCCGAGGACGCGGGAGGGCGCCAGGCCGCACATCTCGGTGAAGGTCGAGATGCCCAGGCCGAGCTGGACGGGGTCGTTGCTCTCGCGGCGCCGGGCCCGCTCGGCCTTCAGCTCCTCCCAGCCGGCGAGCTCGAGCGCCTTCTCGGTCGCCGCCTCGTAGTTGCCGGAGTCGTAGGTGAGGCCGGCGACGGTGGTGAAGGGGAACTCCTCGTGGGTGATCCAGTTCTTGCGCCGCAGCTCGAGCGGGTCCATCTCCAGCTCGGCCGCGAGCTCGTCCATGATCCGCTCGACCCCGAAGGTGGCCTCCGGCCGTCCCGCGCCGCGGTAGGCGTCGGTGGGGACCTTCGTCGTGAAGACCCCGTCGCACCGGAAGCGGTAGGCGGGGAACTTGTAGATGCCGGGGAACATGAAGGCCCCGAGCACCGGCACGCCCGGGGTGAGCAGCCGGAGGTAGGCGCCCATGTCGGCGATGAGGTGGACGTCCAGCCCGGTCACCTTCCCGTCGCGGGTGGCGGTGATGGTGAGGTCCTGGATCTGACCGCGACCATGGTGGGCGGCCGCCATCGACTCCGACCGGGACTCGGTGTACTTCGCCGGTCGACCGAGCGCGCGGGCCACCAGCGTGGTGATGACCTCCTCCGGGGTGATCGTGATCTTGCCGCCGAAGCCACCCCCGACGTCGGGCGCGACGACCCGGACCTTGTGCTCCGGGATGCCCAGGGTCAGACCGAGCATCGTGCGCAGGATGTGCGGGATCTGCGTGCTCGACCAGACGGTGATCGCGTCGTCGACCGGTTGGACGACGACCGAGCGCGGTTCCATGAAGCCGGGGCTGAGGCGCTGCTGGACGAAGCGTCGCTTGACCGTCACCTCGGCGTCCCGGGCCGCGTCCTCGACCGAGCCGCCGGAGCCGGCGGCCGCGGAGTCGAGCTCCCACGTGTAGGACTTGTTGGTGCCCGCGGACTCGTGGACGAGGTCTGCCCCGTCGGCGAGTGCGGCCTCGAGGTCGAGGACCGGAGGCAGCGGCTCGTAGTCGACGTCGATCTCCTCGAGCGCGTCGACCGCCTCGCCGGGCGTCCGGGCGGCGACGACGGCGACCGCGTCCCCGGCGAAGTTGACCTGGTCGACGGCCAGGGACGGCGCGCCGGGGTTGACCATGTCGGGCGTGACCGGCCAGGCGCAGGGCAGGTCGCCCTGGACGTCGGCGAAGTCCTTGCCCGACCACGCGCCGAGGACCCCGGGGGCCGTGCGGGCGTCACCGACGTCGACCGAGGTGATCTTCGCGTGGGCCATCGGGCTGCGCAGGATGGCCAGGTGGACCATGCCCGGCAGGATCATGTTGTCCACCCAGGTGGTCCGCCCCGTGACGAGGTGGCGGTCCTCCTTGCGCGTGCGCGAGGCGCCGATCTCCGAGGTGGTGCTCGTGGGCTGGTCGTCGACGGCGGTCATGACCGGTCACCCCCCGCCACCTGCTGCACGGCGCGCACGATGTTCTGGTACCCGGTGCAGCGGCAGAGGTTGCCCTCGAGCCCGGTGCGGATCTCCTCCTCGGTGGGGTCGGGGTTGTCCTTGAGCAGGTCGAGGGAGGCCATGATCATCCCCGGCGTGCAGTAGCCGCACTGCAGCGAGTGGCAGTCGGTGAAGGCCTGCTGCATCGGGTGCAGCTCACCGTCCTTCGCCAGACCCTCCACGGTGTCGACCGACGTGCCGTCGGCCTGGACGGCGAGCACCGTGCAGGACTTCACGCTCGACCCGTCGAGGTGGACGGTGCAGGCGCCGCAGCTGCTCGTGTCGCACCCCACCACCGTCCCGGTCTTGCCGAGCCGTTCGCGCAGGTAGTGCACCAGCAGGGTGCGTGGTTCGACGTCGTCGGTGTACTCGACACCGTCGACGTGGACACTGATCCGGGTCATCGTTGACTCCTTCGTTGGTGTGTCGTCAGGTCATGATCTGGTGGTCCAGCAGCTCGGGCGCCGTCTCCTCCGACGCCCCGTCGCGGTTCGTGTGGTGGATCGGCCCGCGGGTGTCGGTCAGGCGCCGGCCCTGCCCTCCCCAGCGGTGGGCGATGATCTCGGCGGCGATGCTCACCGCGGTCTCCTCGGGGGTGCGGGCACCCAGGTCCAGCCCGATCGGGCTGGACAGCCGACCCAGCTCCTCCTCGGTCAGGCCGCACTCCCGCAGGCGGGCCATCCGGTCGTCGTGCGTGCGACGAGATCCCATCGCGCCGACGTAGGCGACCTGCGGGGCGCGCAGGGCCACCTCGAGCAGCGGCACGTCGAACTTCGGGTCGTGGGTGAGCAGGCAGATGACGGTGCGGGAGTCGATGCGCCCCGCCTCCAGCTGGGCGGTGAGGTACCGGTGCGGCCAGTCGACGACGACCTCGTCGGCCTCGGGGAATCGGGACCGCGTCGCGAAGACGGGACGCGCGTCGCAGACGGTCACCTCGTATCCGAGGAAGGACCCGACCCGCGCACAGGCGGCGGCGAAGTCGATCGCACCGAAGACGAGCATCCGCGGCGCGGGCGCGTACACGGCGGCGAAGACCCGCATGCCCTCCCCCCTTCGCTCCCCGTCGGGACCGTAGGTGAGGGTCTCGCTGTGGCCCCCGGCGAGCAACCCGCGGACGTCGTCGAGGACGGCTGCGTCGGCGCGGTCGCTGCCGATGGCACCGTCGTGGTCCTCGTGGTGGACGACCATGCGACGTCCCACCCACGCGGGGTCGGTGTGCTCGACCACCGTCGCGACGGCGACGGGTCGTCCGCCGTCGATGTCCGCGGCGACGCCCTCGAGCTCGGGGAAGGTCGTCGGGGAGACCTTCTCGACGTAGACGTCGAGGATGCCGCCGCAGGTCAGACCCACGGCCATCGCGTCGTCGTCGCTGACCCCGTACCGGTGCAGCTGCGGTCGCCCGTCCCCGAGCACCTGCTCGCCGACCTCGTAGACCGCGCCCTCCACGCACCCGCCGGACACGGAGCCGACGGCCTCGCCGTCGGGACCGATGAGCATGGAGGCACCCGGCCCCCGCGGCGAGGAGCGCCAGGTCGCGACGACCGTGCCCATCGCGACGTCCTCACCGGCACGCCACCACCGGATCAGCTCCCCGAGCACGTCACGCACGCCCGACCACCCCGTGGGACGGCATCAGGTCACAGCAGGGCCCGGGTGCGGCGAGACGGCCGGTCGAGACATCGACCGACGCCACTGTCGGGTCCATGGTCGGATCATCGTCCATAGCCGCAGCCACGGCAAGAGGTCCCGGCCCCCGCAGGAGCCCAAGCAGTTGCGCAGGGAGTGGCCACCCGGACCTCGCAGGAGCCTAAGCAGTTGCGAAGGGAGTGGCCTCCAGCGCCAACAGCTGCCGCTTCGCCTCGGGACCGCCGCGGTAACCCCCTTCGCTCCCGTCGCTGCGGACCACCCGGTGGCACGGCAGGACCAGCGGGACCGGGTTGTTGGCGCAGGCGCTGCCGACGGCGCGCACCGCCCCGGGGCGGCCGGTGGCGGCGGCCATCTCGGCGTACGTCGCGGTGCGGCCGTAGCCGATCGTCGGCAGGGCACCGACGACCTCGCGCCGGTAACCGCGGAGCAGGCGCAGGTCGACGGGCACGTCGACCTGCCGACTGCGACCGTCGAGGTAGTCGGTGAGCGCGCGGGTGACGGCGTCGAGCCGGGCCGGGGCCTCCAGCACGCGCGGACTGACCCGCGCGGCCAGGTCGGCGAGGACGGCGTCGTGGTCCTCCAGCGCGAAGGCCACCCGGACCACGCCGTCCTGCGTCGCCGCGACGAGCAGCCGACCGAGCGGAGAGTCGATGACGCGGTAGGCGACGTCGAGCAGGCCCGCTGCGGCGGCGTCCGCCGTGAAGCGGTCGTGCAGACGGTTCAACAGCTCGCGGTCGTTCATCGGATCTCCTTCTCCCGCAGGGCCTTCAGTCCGTCGCTGGCAGCGCGACGGGCCGCCGCCTCGGTGCCGCCGACGAGCTGCGCGACCCGGGCGTGCGACAACCCGCCGAGGTAGCGGTAGGTGATCACTTGGCGTTGCTTCGTGGGCAGCCCCGCGACGTGCCGCCACACCCCTTCGCCCTCGTCCGGCTCGTCCTCGGTGACCACCTCCGGCAGCTCGGCCACGGGATCGGTCCGGCGGCGGGTGCGGGCCCGGTGCACGTCGGTGCACTTGCGGCGGGCGACCGTCGCCAGCCAGGCGGCCACGTCGAGGTCCGGCGGCAGGTCCGGCCACGCCGACAGCGCCGCCAGGAAGGTCTCGCTCCAGGCGTCGTCGACGTCCGCCGCGTCCAGCCGCGACCGGCAGATCGCGAGCACCCGCGGCCCGTGCTCCCGCACGACCAGCTCGAAGGGGGGCAGCCCCGCCCCGTCGTGGGGCCGGCCCCGCGCACCGTGCTCAGAAGAGGGCATCGCGCTCGCTCGCGGCCGGCTCCTCGAGCGCGAGCAGACGGCGCTTGCGCTCGATGCCACCCGCGTACCCGGTGAGCGATCCGTCGGCACCGACGACGCGGTGGCACGGGACGACGATCGAGACCGGGTTGGCCCCGACGGCCCGACCCACCGCCTGGGCCGCGCCGCCGCTCTCGGCCGCGAGCTCCCCGTAGGTGAGCGTCTCGCCGTAGGGGATGCGGGTCAGCCGTTCCCACACGCGGCGGTGGTGCTCGCCGCCCCGCAGGTCCACGGGCAGGTCGAAGTCGCGCCGCCGCCCGTCGAGGTACTCCCCGAGCTGGGCCGCGAGCGCGACGAGGACCGGCTCGTCGGCGTCCGCGCGGGGGCCGAAGGTCTCGGGGTCCGGCAGCGTCCAGTGCCCGGGGAAGTACAGACCCACGAGCACCGTCCCGCGCCCGGCCGCCTCGTCGAGCACGGCCGTCAGGTCACCGATGCCCGTCGGGAGCAGCGCGTGCCGAGTGGTCATGGGTCCGATCATGGTGGATGTCGTCACACCATGTGAACGCACGGCCACCCCGATCCGTGAGGTCAGTACCCTCCACGGCATGAGCATCCGCGCGTGGCAGGCCCAGCAGCTCGGCGCCCCGGCCGAGGTCCTCACCCTCGTCGAGGCGCCCACCCCGACGCCCGGCCCCGGGCAGGTGCGGGTACGAGTGCGGGCGAGCGCGGTGAACTTCGCCGACACCCTCATGTGCCGCGGCGAGTACCAGGTGCGGCCGCAGCCCCCCTTCGTCCCCGGCCTCGAGGTGTGCGGTGACGTGCTCGAGGTCGGCGAGGGGGTGACCCGGGTGGCCGTCGGCGACCGGGTGCTCGGCGGGACCGCGGTCCCCCACGGCGGCTTCGCCACCGAGTGCCTCATGGACGCGGACCGGACCTACCCCGCCCCGGCCGGGCTCGACGACGCGGCGAGCGCCGCGCTGATGATCAGCTACCAGACCGGGTGGTTCGGCCTGCACCGTCGGGCCGCACTGCGCGAAGGGGAGACCCTCCTGGTCCACGCCGCCTCCGGTGGCGTCGGGTCGGCTGCCGTCCAGCTGGGCAAGGCGGCGGGAGCGCGCGTCATCGGGGTCGTCGGCGGTCGGGACAAGGTCGACATCGCAGCGCGAGTGGGGTGCGACGTCGTCATCGACCGCAAGGCGGAGGACATCATCACCCGGGTCAAGGAGATCACCGACGGGCACGGCGCCGACGTCGTCTACGACCCGGTCGGTGGCTCCGCCTACACCGCGAGCACGAAGTGCATCGCCTTCGAGGGGCGAATCATCGTCGTCGGCTTCGCCAGCGGGCAGGTCCCCGAGCCGCGACTCAACCACGCGATGGTGAAGAACTACACGATCCTCGGGCTGCACTGGAGCCTCTACGAGCAGCACGAGCCGCAGCTGGTGCAGGAGTGCCACGCCGAGCTGGTGCGTCTGGCCGACGCGGGCCTGGTGGAGCCACTCGTGACGGAGCGCTTCGACTTCGCCGACACCCCGGCCGCGCTGACCCGGATCGCCGGCGGCTCGAGCACGGGCCGGATCGTCGTCGAGTCCGCTCGCTGAGTAGCAGGTCCGACCCGCACCGGGCTTGCTCCGCCGAGGAGAACGAACGGGCACGCCCTTGGTCGTTCGTTCCGGTTCCTGAGGTGCGAGTCCGCGCAGCGGGCGAGCCTCGAAGGGCACTCCCGGAGTCGGGCGTACTCCGCTCGTTCTTCTCGGCTCAGTTCCCGGGGAAGGCGCGACGCGAGGCGAGGGCCTCCTCGAGCTCGGACTGGGCGTCGATCATCTGGCGGCGCACCCCCTGCTGCAGGTCCTCGCGGGCGAGGCAGGCGCGCGAGAGCTGCAGGGTCTCCTCGGTGACGAATCGGGAGGGGTAGTTCATCGCGGTCACCCGGGAGAGGGCGTCCTCGCCGAGCCACTCGGTCATCAGCGGGACCTCGGTGAAGTAGCGCTCGACGTAGGGCGCGACGAGCGAGAGGTCCTCCGGACCCCAGAAGCCGGCCGAGATGGCGACGAGCTCGTGGTTGCTGCGCTCGCGGTTGGTCGTCAGGTCGGCCCAGGCCTCCCCCTTCGCCTCCGCGGTGGGGATCGCGGCGCGTGCGCTGAGCGCGCCGAGCTGCCCGGTCATCGTCCGGTCCTCCTCGAGGGCGCGGTCGATCTCCTCAGTGCCGATGACGCCACGACGGCTGAGTTGCCCCAGCAGGATCCACCGGAAGTCGGCATCGCCCTCGAGCCCGTCGGGCAGGCCGCGACCGTCCGCCCACGGCACCAACCGCCCCTCGACGTCGTCGGTGGTGCGGGCCACGAGGCGGGCGGCGTGCAGTGCCCGTGAGCACCCCGGCTCGGCAGCGGCGAGGACCTTCTCCCCGACGCGGGCCAAGCGCGCCCGGGCCGCCGCCTGCTCCTCCTCCGGCAGTAGGATCCGGATGACGCGCGCGGTCAGGTGCATCCCGGAGCGGGAGAAGATCGAGTCGTTGTCCTCGGTGACCAGTGCGTCCTCACCGAGGTCGACGAGCAGGCGTGGGTCGACCCGTGCCATGGCGACACAGTCCCGCAGCCCGACCCAGATCACCGCCCGGGCCTGCGCGTCCGAGAGCAGCGGCAGCTGCCCGCGCAGCGAGTCGATCGACCGGTCGTCGAGGACCGGCGTGGCCCACGTGCGGTCCCCGGCGTTGGGCAGCACGAGTGGCGCCTCCATGTCGACCTCGGGCACGGGCGCCTCGGGGCCCTCGAGGGTGAGGTCCACGCGCGAGGTCTCGACCCCGCCGTCGTAGGTGGCGATGTCCAGCACGTGCGGACGGTCAGCGGGGTACGCGACCGGGGCGGTGCGCGAGACGGTGCCGGCCATCCTGGCCACCTCGATCTCGTCCACACCGGCGGTCTCGAGCCAGCCACGGCTCCACGTGTCGAGCTCGCGCCCACTGGCCCGCTCCATCGCACGCAGGAAGTCCGCGAGGGTGCCGTTGCCGAAGGAGTGCGCCGTCAGGTACTCCCGGATGCCGGTGAGGAAGGCGTCGTCACCGATGAACTCGATCAGCTGGCGGATGACGGCGGCGCCCTTGGCGTAGGAGATGCCGTCGAAGTTCGCCAGGGCGGACTTCGCGTCCGGTGCGGGTGAGCCCGCCACCGGGTGGGTCGAGGGCTTGCGCTCGGCCGAGTAGCCCCACGACTTGCGCGACATCGTCGAGTCGATCCACGCCTCGGTGTAGTCGGTGGCCTCCACGAGGCAGCGGTGGGCCATGTACTCGGCGAAGGACTCGTTGAGCCACAGGTCGTCCCACCACTGCGGGCTGACGAGGTCGCCGAACCACATGTGCGCCATCTCGTGGCTGATCGTGTTGGCGCGGGTGAGCAGCTCGTCGCGCCCCACCGCCCCGCGGAAGAGGTAGGAGTCGCGGAGCACGACGCACCCCGGGTTCTCCATCGCGCCGGCGTTGAACTCGGGGACGAAGACCTGGTCGTAGTCGTCGAAGGGGTAGCGGATACCGAAGATCGAGTGGAAGTAGTCGAAGCTCGCCCGGGTCACCGCGAGCATCTCCTCCGCGTGCTCCTCGAGCTGCTCGGCCATCGACGCCCGCGCCCACAGTCCGAGGCTGATCCCGTCGTGCTCGTCGAGGACGCAGACGTACGGCCCGGCGCACAGCGCCACGAAGTACGTGGACAGCGGCTTCGTCTCGGCGAGGTGCCACACTCCCCCGTCGGCCATCGTCCCGGCGCCGTTGCCGATGACCTTCCACTGCGCCGGCGCCTTGACGGATACGGCGTAGGGAGCCTTGATGTCGGGCTGGTCGAGGCAGGCGAAGACGGCGGGCGCGGCGTCGAGGAAGAGGTGGCTGAAGACGTAGTCCTCGCCGTCCGCGGGGTCGGTCGCGCGGTGCAGGCCCTCGCCGTCGTGGCTGAAGCCCATCGTCGCCTCGACCTCGAGGACGTGCTCACCCGCGGTCACGGTCAGCGGCAGTCGCCCCTCGGCGAGGGCCGCGACGTCGACCGGCCGGCCGTCGAGGGTGGCCGAGTGCAGGGTGACGGGTTTGCAGTCGACGAAGGTCGTCCCGTCGCCACTCGCCCCCAGGTGGATGCGGGTGAGGGAGCCGAAGGTCTCGGCGCCCCGGTCGAGGTCGAGCTCGACCTCCATCCGCGTCACGGACAGCAGGTCGGCACGGTGGAGGGCTTCGTCGCGAGTGAGGGAGGGCACCCCAGCATCCTGTCATCGTCGGCCCGAGGGCGTGCTGTCACCCAGCGGCCTACACTGACCGCCCTGCGACGACGCGGACGACAGTGGTGGACGGAGACGCGATGAGCACCGAGGCCCGGGCCCCCGGCCTGCTGCCACTGCTGCTCGCGCGCGCCCGCGCCGAACGGGTGGAGCCGATCACCCGACGCCTCGTCGCCTCTATCGCCCGGGAGAACGCCGCCTACGACACGAGCCGCGTGGTCCCCGACGACGACCTGTGGCGCTCCTGCTTCGACAACGTCGAGCGCGTGCTCGACATGCTCGTCCTGGCAGTGCTTCCCGATGGCCGCCTCACCTCCGTCGAGGACATGGAGCACCTCTTCGACGCCGCCCGGGCAACCGGTCAACGACGGGCCGAGCAGGGACTGCCCCTCGACGACGTGCTGCGCTCCTTTCGCATCGGCGGACGGCTGATCTGGGAGGACCTCGTCGAGCGCGCCGACCCACCGCTCGACCCGGAGAGTTTCCGGGACCTGGGCGTGTGGCTCTGGGCCAGTGTCGACAAGTCCTCCGCCGAGGTCGCCCGCTCATACCGCCAGACCGAGCACGGCCTCCTGCGCGCCGACGCCCAACGGATGGCGGCGCTATGGGAAGGCCTGCTCAGTGGCCGGGCCCGGGAGCAGGCCTTCGCCCAGGAAGCCGCCCGGAGCATGGACCTTCCCGCCGATGCCCCACTCCTCCTGCTGCTCCTGCGCGACACCACTCTGGAGGACGCGGCCGAAGCCGTGAGTACCGTCATGCACTCTCACGAACCGAGGACGGCCTGGCAGGCCCGGTCCGGTGGGGACGTCATCGGCCTGCTCGTTCCCCCCGACGGGACGGACCACCGGTCACTGATCGCCGCACTGGGCGAGCTGACCGGGCTGGACGGTGGTGTCTCCGGCCTGTGCCGGGGCCTCGCCGAAGTCGATCGGGCCTTCGAGCAGGCGCGGGTGGCTACCGAGGGGCGCGGCGCGGAAGCAGGCATCCTCTCCTACGACCAACGCCTCGTGCCCGCCCTGCTCCTGAACTCCCCACACATCGCCCGGCAGCTCGTGGACCACTGGCTCGGCCCCCTTCTCGCCCTACCCGGGGCCGAAGGCGCCGAGTTGCTCGACACCCTCGACGCCTGGGCGAGCGCCGGTGGATCCACCAGTCGCGCGGCCGCACAACTGCCCTGCCACCGCAACACCGTGCTCAACCGACTGGCGCGGGTCTCCGCCCTCACCGGCCACCACCTCGCGGATGATCCGCCGCCGACGGGTCTGGCTCTGGCGCTGCAAGCCCGCGCGCTCGGTCTCGGCTGAGCCCTCCCCGCGGGAGCAGGCCCCGCCGGTTGTGCGAAATGCACAGAGTCGCCGTGCTGAACGTGGGCGGCGTCGCGTCGCGGCAGCATCTCCCGTGGGGTCTACTGGCAGGGCACCCACGCCACCGCCGTCGACCCGGGAGCCGAAGATGACCGAAGTCCACCCCACGAGCCCAAGTGAGCCACCCGCTCCCGGGCCGAGCCGTCGTTCCTTCATGGGGTACGTCATCGCCGGCGCGACGCTCGCGACGGCCGCTGACATGGCCCTGGGCAGCGAGTCGGCCGAGGCCGTCGTCCCCACCCCGCCGCAGCCGCCCGAGATCATGGACCTCAACGACCTGCTCACCATGGCGGCCCAGCCCACGGCGAATCTCATCACCGTCAGGATCGACGAGGACGGCCGGGCATCCTTCGCGCTGCCGCGTGCCGAGGTCGGCCAGGGCATCGTCACCTCCACCGCGATGATGATCGCCGAGGAGCTGGACCTGCCGGTGGACAGGATCGACGTCACCCTGGCCAAGGCCCGCCCCGAGTTGGCGTTCAACCAGCTGACCGGTGGCTCGAACACGACGATCTCCACCTACACCCCGATCCGGGTCGCCGCGGCCCTGGCCAGGCAGCGCCTGCTGGAGGCCGCCGCGATCGTCCTCGGCGACACCGTCGACGCGCTGACGGCCAAGGACGGCCTCATCACCGACAGCACCGGCCAGAGCATCGGCTACGGCGAGCTGTCTGCCAGGGCCGCTGCCGGCGAGACGGTCACCGCCGAGGTCACGCTGAAGGACCGCGCCGACCACACGGTCATCGGCACCCCGCAGCGCCGCACCGATGCCCGTGCCGCGGTGACCGGCGCCAAGGTCTTCGCGATGGACCTCGAGGTGCCCGACGCCCTCCCGACGATGGTCTGCCGCCCGCCGACGCACAACGGTGCCCCGGTCCGCCTGCGCAACCAGGCCGCGATCACGGCGATGCCCGGCGTCACCGACGTCGCGATGGTCCCGACGGGGGTCGCGGTGCGCGCCAGGACCTTCGGCCAGTGCATCGACGCCATCATCGAGATGGACGTGGAGTGGGAAGGGGGCGAGCTGGCGAGCGAGGACGACGCCTCGATCCTGGCGAACCTCAGGAAGGCCGAGGTGCCGATGGCGGTGCCGGAGGTGCCGCTGCTCGCCAAGCAGGTGGACGCAGAGTTCACCTTCCGCTTCCGCAGCAACTCCTCGCTCGAGCCCAACTGCGCCATCGCCGACGTGCGGTCCGGCTCGGCGAGGATCTGGGGCTCGATGAAGTCCCCAGTCGTCGCCCAGGAGGACATCGCCGCCGAGCTCGGCCTGCCCGTCTCCGCAGTGACGGTCGAGGTCACCCAGGGTGGCGGGTCCTTCGGCCGCAAGCTCTTCCACGACGCGGCGCTCGAGGCGTCCCGGATCTCCCGGGCGATGGGCAAGCCGGTGAAGCTGATGTGGCACCGGGCCGACGAGCCGCGCCAGGGCAGGCTGCACCCGATGTGCACCTCCCGGGTGCGGGCCACCCACCTGCTGGGCGAGGTGCTTTCCTTCGAGCAGCGGCACACGAGCGTCAAGACCGACTTCGGTCACGGGCTGGGCGAGATCATCACCGCGGAGGCCGCGAAGCTGCCCGTCGGTGACATGTCCTTCTCCCAGACGATCTTCGCCCTCACCCAGGAGATCCCGTACAACTTCGGCGCCGTCACCCAGCTGCTCAACGAGACCGACGACCGCTTCAACACCGGCAGCATGCGCAACATCTACTCACCCGACGTTCGCGTGGCGAACGAGCTGGTCGTCGACGAACTGGCCCGCAGGATGCGCAAGGACCCGGTCGCCTTCCGCCGCTCCTTCCTGCGCAACGAGCGGGCCAGGGCCGCGCTGGACCGGGTCGCCGAGGTCGGTGAGTGGGGCCGGGACCTCCCCGAGGGCATCACCCAGGGCGTGGCGATCCACAAGGAGTACAAGGGCGTCACCGCGTGCCTCGTCGAGCTCGACATGCGACCCGAGACGGTCAACCGCGAGATCCGGGCGGCCGTCACGGGTCCGCGGGTGACCAAGGTCGTCTTCGCCGTCGACGCCGGCCTGGTCATCAACCCGACCGGGCTCGACGCGCAGATGCTCGGCGGCGTCATGGACGGCATCGCGCTCGCGCTCACCTCCAGCTGCCACTTCGACGAGGGCCACTTCCTCGAGGCCAGCTGGGACAACTACTTCTACACCCGCCAGTGGAACGCCCCGCCGGAGCTGCGCGTGGAGATCATGCCCTCCGACGAGGGCCAGCCCGGCGGTGCCGGCGAGGCCGGGGTCGCGGCCAGCTTCGCCGCCATCGCCTGCGCGTACGCGCGCGCCACGGGAGCGATGCCCACCGAGTTCCCGATCAACCACGCCGACCCGCTCGCCTTCGAGCCGAAGCCCTTCGTGCCCGCGGTCCCGCAGTCGCCGACCAACGGCCTGAACTTCACCTACTGAGGAGCCTGCCATGTCCAGTCACACCTTCGTCCTCAACGGCGAGAAGGTCACGGTCGACGTCGAGCCGGGCGTGCGCCTGCTCTGGGTCCTGCGCGACGTCCTCGGCGTCACCGGCCCGAAGTACGGGTGCGGGATCAATGTCTGCAAGGCGTGCACCTCGCACGTCAACGGCAAGGCCTTCAATCCGTGCTCCGTCCCGGTCGACCAGATCTCCGCCGACGACGAGATCACCACCATCGAGGGCCTGGCCGACACCGTCGATGGTGACCTGCACCCGATGCAGGAGGCGTGGATCGAGCACGACGTCGCCCAGTGCGGCTACTGCCAGCCCGGCCAGATCATGGCCGCGGTCGCCCTCGTGCGCAAGGTCCGTCGGGAGGGCCGCGCGATCAGCGAGGCCGACCTCGACGGCATCCGCAACATCTGCCGCTGCGGCACCTACACCCGCATCCGGGAGGCCATCCGCACGGGCGAGCAGCAGATGTGACGGTTTACCGCCCGACCCCCGCAAGAGCCGAAGCAGTTGCGAAGGGCGGGCCGGCCCCCGCAAGAGCCCAAGCAGTTGCGAGGGGTGGGCCGGCCCTCCGCAGGAGCCCAAGCGGCTGCGAAGGGAGGGTCAGCGCAGCCCCTGCGGCCCGCGGGCCATCGCCTCGAGGCGCTCGATCCGCTGGTCCATCGGCGGGTGGGTGGAGAAGAACTTCGAGACGTCCGCGGCCCTGAACGGGTTGGCGATCATCATGTGGCTCGTGTTCTGCAGCTGCGGCGTGGGCTGCAGCGGCGCCCTGGCGACCCCGTGCTGGAGCTTGTTCAGCGCCGAGGCGAGCGCCAGCGGGTCACCGGTGAGCGCGGCGCCGTCCTCGTCGGCGTCGTACTCGCGGGTGCGGCTGATCGCCATCTGGATGACCATCGCGGCCACCGGGGCGAGCAGCGCCACGGCGATGGCGGCGATCGGGTTGCGGTCGCGGCCGCCGAACCACAGGCCGATCGAGGCGACCGAGGAGATGACACCGGCGATGGCGCCCGCGACCGAGCTGGTGAGGATGTCGCGGTTGTACACGTGCATCAGCTCGTGGCCGAGGACGCCGCGCAGCTCGCGCTCGTCGAGCAGCTCGAGGATCCCCTCGGTGCAGCACACGGCGGCGTGCTCGGGGTTGCGGCCGGTGGCGAAGGCATTCGGCGCCCGCGTCGGCGAGACGTACAGGCGCGGCATCGGCTGGTTCGCCTTCTGGCTCAGCTCCTGCACGATCCGGTACATCGCGGGGAACTGCATCGGGTCGGCCGGCTGGGCGCGCATGGCCTTGATCGCCAACTTGTCGGAGTTCCAGTACGAGTACGCGGTCATCCCCACGCCGACGAGGCCGAAGAGCCACATGTACATGCTGCCGCCGAGGGCGTAGCCCACGAGCAGCAGCAGCGTGAAGATCCCGCCGAAGAGGGCTGCTGTCTTCAGCCCGTTGAAGTGGTTGTGCATGTCAGTCCCAACGCCGAAGGAGGGTCATCTCGTTCCCGCGCCCAGCAGCAGCACCGGCAGGACCGTGGCGGTCAGCAGCACGAGGCCGGCGACGGCGGCGACGCCCGTGCCGGTCCGCGTGACGGCCTCCGGCTCGCGCGGGGTCCGCTCGGGCAGGAGCACCAGCGCCAGCCAGCGCAGGTAGACGGCGAAGCCGAGGGCTGCGGCGAGGACGGCCGGCAGGGCGATCCACCACAGCCCGGCGTCCGCGAGGGGGCGCAGCGCGACGAACTTCGCGAGCAGGCCGGCGACCCCGGGCGGCAGGCCGGCGAGGGTGAGCAGCCCCATCCCGAGGAGGGCGGCGTGGACGGGGCGGCGCCGCAGCAGCCCGCGGTCGTCCGCGAGCGTGCGGCCGCCGTCGGGTGAGAGGTCGGCGACGACGGCGAGGACGGTGGTGACGGCGACGACGTAGACCGCCAGGTAGCCGATGGCCGCGTCGGTGTCGCCCGCCGCGAGCGGGGCGACCACCCAGCCGCCCTGGGTGACCGCGGACCAGGCGATGAGGCGAAGGGGGTCACTCGCCCGCAGCGCGAGGAGGGCACCGACGAGCATGGAGGACACGGCCAGCACCCCGATCACCGGGACGAGGTCGGGCAGGACGCCGGCGGCGCCCTCCATGACGGCGATGAGTGCCCCCACGGCCGCGATCGCGGAGACGCTCGCGAGGAGCATCGTCACGACGGCGCCGGCGCGCGGGTAGGTGGCCGGCGTCCACGCGTGGAAGGGCACCAGGGAGAGCTTGAAGGCGACGGACGCGAGCAGCAGCACCAGCGCGAGGGTGAGCACGGCACGGGTCCCGTCCTCCTGCCACGCCGACCAGGCCGCCCCTCCCCCGAGACGGATGCTGCCGGTGGCGGTGGCCCAGAGCCCGGCGCCGACGACGGCCACGCCGAAGGAGCTGATCGAGGTCATGATCAGCTGCATCGCACCGCTGTCCCGGGCGCCGCCGCGCAGCACGGCCAGCGCGACCACCGGGAGCGTGGCCAGCTCCAGGCCGACGAGCCATGTGCCGAGGTCGTGGGCGACGGCCACGGTGGTCGCACCGGTGACGGTCGCCAGCAGCAGCGCGGTCTCGACCCCGACGTCCGCCTCGGGAGTCCCTTCGAGGCTCCTTCGTCGCACCTCAGGGACCGGCGGTTGAGGTGTGAGGCCGCGAGCCACACCCGGTGGTTGAGGCGTGAGGCCGCCCCGCGGCCGAGCCTCGAAACCACCCAGCAGCGCGAGCACGGCCAGCCCGGCGGCCGCGGCCAGCGCCTGCAGGAGCGCACCCGACGGCCCGACCTGCAGCAGGCAGTGACCGACCTCGCTCCCCTCGGGGGCGGCCAGCCGGAGGGCCGGGTCGCCGGGCAGGCAGACCGTGCCCAGATCCCCCTCGCTCACGGACCGCAGGCGAAGGGAGATCGCCGCACCGAGTCCCAGGAGCAGGGCGAGCGCCCCGACAACCAGGGCCGGGGTGCGTCGGTGCGGCCGGAGGGCGTCCATGGCGAGGACGAGCACGGCGCCGATCGCCGGGGCGAGGACGGGGCCGGCGACCAGGACGTCGATCTGCGGGGGCGCGGCGCTCGGCGTCATCGGGTCACCACCGCGGTCAGGGCGGGCTCGGTGACGACGAGCACGAGCACCGGCGCGACACCGAGGACGAGGACGGCGAGGGCGAGGGCGAGGCCGGGGACTGTCTCGGCCCGGCCGAGCTCGCCGCTACGGCCCACTCCGGCAATCTCCGACGCGGCGACGGGCATCGTCCGGGTGTCCGCGGTCCCGCCCGCGTCAGTGTCGGCTTCCGTGTCGGGGTCCGGCGCGGGCCCGGCGTCGGGACCCGTGTCGGGCGGCGCGTCGAGGTACCCCTCGCCGAGCCAGACGAGGCGGGCCACCCGCAGGGCATAGGCGGCGGCCAGCACCGCGCCGGCCGCGGCCACCGCGGCGCAGGCGGCGAAGAGGGCGGCGGACCTCCCTTCGCCCGGGTCGAGGGCCGCGATGATCGCGGGGAACTCCCCCCAGAAGCCGGCGAGACCGGGCAGGCCGAGACCGGCGGCCAGACCGGTGAGCAGCAGCAGTCCGGTCACGGGTGCGTGGTCGCGCAGGGCCGGTCGCGGGATGTCCAGGTCGTCGCCGCCCCAGCGGTGCTTCAGCCCCCCGACGACGAGGAAGAGCAGCGCGGAGATCAGGCCGTGGGCGAGGTTGCCGTACAGCGCGGCGGTCACGCCGGTCGCCGTCCCGGTGGCCAGGGCGAGGGCGACGAAGCCCATGTGCGCGATCGAGGACCAGGCGATGAGGCGCTTCAGCTCGCGCTCGACGAGGCAGACGAGCCCACCCCAGATGATGCCGATGACACCGCAGACCGCGAGGGCGGGCGCGATGCGCGCGAAGCCGTCGGGCACGGTGGCCAGCGGCAGCCGGACCAACCCGTAGGTGCCCATCTTCAGCAGCACGGCCGCGAGCAGCATCGAGCCCGCGGTCGGTGCGGTGGTGTGGGCCAGCGGCAGCCACGAGTGCAGTGGCCACACCGGGACCTTGACCGCCAGACCGAGCGTGAGCAGCACGGCGATGACCAGCTGGGTGCCGGCGTCGAGCCCGTCGCCCCGGGCGGCGCCGAGGGCGGCGAGGTCGGCGGTGCCGGCCCGGGCGACGAGCAGCAGCACCCCCAGGAGCATGAGCGTGGAGCCGGTCCCGGTGTAGATGACGAAGCGCGCGCCCGCCTCGCGCCGGGCCTGCGGGTCACGGTCGTCGCCGAACCGGGTGATGAGCACCCACATCGGGACGAGCACGAGCTCGAACGCGATGACGAAGAGGAGGGCGTCCCTGGCGGCGAAGGTGGCCACCGCCCCGCCGAGGGTGAGCAGGAGGCAGCCGACGAAGGTCGCCCCGCTGCCGCCGCGGGGACGCTCGGCAAGGAGGGTCGTGCAGGCAGCCGCCGTGACCAGGGCCGCCAGGACGGCCAGCGGGCCGCTGATCCCGTCCAGCCCGAGGTGCAGCCGCAGGTCGAGCGCCGGCAGCCACGCGATGTCGACGACCGCGTCGGTGGCCCAGGCGGCGCCGACGAGCACGAGCGTCACCAGGGAGGCGGCGATGCCGGCACGGGCCGCGGTGCGCCCGGACATCTCGGTCCCCCCGCCGAGCAGGACGACTCCGGCGAGCAGCGGCAGCGCGCAGGCGAGGCCGATCACGGGGCCCCCCGCAGGGCGAGCACGCCGAGACCGACGACGAGGAGGACGCCGACCCCCAGCAGGGCGAGGCCCGTCGTGGGGCGGGAGCGGGCATGGGCCCGCGTGCCGGCCTCGCCCACGCCGAGCGCAGCCGAGGCAGCAGCGCGCACGTAGCTGTCGATGACCTCCCGGTCGAGGAAGGCGACGAACCGCGCGAGGGCCAGGACCGGGCGCACGACGACCAGCTCCTGCAGTCGCCGGACGTGCAGCCCCTGCCCCACGAGTGCGCCGGGACGCCCCTCGACGAGTCGGCTCTGCAGACCGGTGGCGTCGAGCAGGTAACCGACCGCGATGCCGAGGAGGACGAGCGCGAGGATGCCGATGAAGAGCAGGAGGGGAACCTCCCCCGCCCGCGGCAGGCGCACGCCGAGCGCGATCCCGCCGAGGATGCTGGCGACACCGAGGACGACGAGGATGCCGGCGACGGCGCCGGGCATCACCGCCCGGGCGCGGACGGCGCGCGGGCCGACCCTCCCTTCGTCCCGCACGGCCACGAGCAACGCCCGGGTGGCGTACGCGGCGGTGACCACGGCGGTCACGAGCAGGCTGGCCAGGACGAGGCCGGCCACCCCGGCGCGGGAGTCGGAGTCCTGCGCGACCGCGGCGATGACGTGCTCCTTGGTGACGCCGCCGAGCACGAGCGGGACCCCCGCGAGGGAGAGGAGTCCGGCACCCCACGCGAAGAGCGCCACGGGGTGCGTGCGGGCGGTGCCGAGGAGCGTCTCCCAGCGGGTCGAGCCGCCGGTCACGGCGAGCCAGCCGATGGTCAGGAAGAGCAGGGCCTTGAAGATCGCGTGCCCGTAGAGGTGACCCAGGGCGCTGCCGACCGCGGGTCCGGTACCGGCGGCGGCGAGCGGGGCCAGCATGACCCCGATCTGGCTGATCGTCGACCAGGCGAGCAGGCGCTTCAGGTCCGGCTCGACGAGGGCGAGGAGCGCGGCGAGGAGCATGGTCACCGCGACGGAGACGCCCAGGACCGTGCGCGCCGCGTCGGCCTGCACGAGCACCGGGAAGAGCTGCCCCAGCACGACCGTGCCGGCGGCGACCATCGTCGCGGCGTGGATCAGGGCGGAGGCCGGCGTCGGACCCTCCATCGCGTCGAGCAGCCAGTCGTGGAAGGGCAGCTGCGCCGACTTGCCCAGGACCCCGATGACGACGAGGACCAGGGCGGTCGAGCGCAGCGCCGGGTCGCCCGCGGAGGTCCAGTGCTCGATGGCCTCGGCCCGCCCGGTGGTGCCGGCTCCGGCGATGAGCACCGCCATGCCGAGGAGGAGCCCGACGTCGGCGAGGCGGGTGACCATGAAGGCGGTGTGCGCCGCGCGGCGGGGTGCCGGCCGCCGCGACCAGTGGCCGATGAGCAGGTAGGAGCACCAGCCCATGACCTCCCAGCCGACGACCGTCAGGACGAGGTCCGAGGAGAGGACGACGAGGGTCATCGCCCCGGCGAAGAGCGCGATGGTCGCGTGGAAGACCCCGCGGCGGTCGTCGTCGGCCAGGAACCACGCCGAGTACGTCTGCACGGCCGCGACGACGAGGGAGACCGTCAGGACGAGGAAGGCGCTGGTGCTCGACAGCCCGAGGGCGAGGGGCAGGTCCACCCCGCCGACCACCAGGTCACCGCCGGTGGCTCGGCGGTCGGCGAAGGGGTCCCCGGCCGCCCCGGCACCGGCGCCGGCGAGCGCCACGACCGAGACGACGAGGGAGGCGACGGACCCGAGGATCGCGAGCATGCCGGCGAGGACGGCGTGCCGCGCCAGCCCGAGGACGAGGGCGGCCGTGCCCGCGGGGAGGAGGACGAGGATCGTCGCGGTCGTCGTGCCCGTCACGCTGCGTCCTCGGCCAGGTCGATGGTGCCGCGACGCCGGTAGGCGGCGACGATGACGGCCAGGGCGATGACCACCTCGGCGGCCGCGATGGTGATGACGAAGAGCGTGAGCACCTGGCCGGACCAGGCCTCGTCACGTCCGAGCGCCCCGGCGGTGACGAGCAGCAGGCTGCCCCCGGCGATGAGCAGCTCGGTGCCGACGAGGACCAGGACGGCGTTGCGCCGGGCGAGGATCCCGTAGAGCCCCAGGCCCACGAGGACGCTGGCGAGCAGGTACGGACCGGCGGCGTGGATCATCGCGGCTCCTCCCCCTTCGCCCCGGTCAGGCCGGACACCGCGAAGGCTCCGACGAGCGCGGCCAGGAGCAGCAGCGAGAGCAGCTCGAAGGGCCACACCCAGGTGGAGAAGATCTGCCGCCCGAGCTCGGCGGTGCCCCCGGGCCGCACCTCCACGCGGGCGGCCGTCGGCAGCAGGACCGCGGCGATGAGCCCGGCGGTCCCCGCGCCGACGAGGGCCGCGAGCGCGCGGTGCCCACGCGAGGTGGAGTGCTCCGCCCGCCGGCCGATCGGTGCCCGGGTGAGCATGAGCGCGACGATCACGAGGACGACCACGGCCCCGACGTACACGAGGACCTGGATCAGGGCGACGAGCTCCGCGCCGAGGACGAGGTAGCAGCCGGCGAGGCCGAGGAGCGCGACGACGAGCCACAGGGCGGAGTGGACGACCTGGCGTGTCGTGACCGCGATCGCACCTGCGGCGGCGGTGATGAGACCGGTGGCGGCGAAGGCGAGATCGAGACCCGTCATCGGCGCCCTCTGCGCGTCGGCTTGTTGGCTGCCGTCACCTCCGGCGGGTCCGCGGCGGCGGGGTCGAGCTCGGGCGGGGCCGGGACCTCCTCGGCCCACTGCCCGAGCCGGTCCTTCTCGTGGAGCATGTCGCGGATGTCGGTCTCGGCGTACTCGAACTGCGGGCTCCAGAAGAGGGCGTCGAAGGGGCACACCTCGACGCAGATGCCGCAGTACATGCACAGCGAGAAGTCGATGGCGAAGCGGTCGAGGACGTTGCGCTGGCGGGTGCGCCCACCCTCCTTCGGCGGCGGGACCTCCTCCTTGTGCGAGTCGATGTAGATGCACCAGTCCGGGCACTCGCGGGCGCAGAGCATGCACGAGGTGCAGTTGCTCTCGATGAGTGCGATGACGCCGCGCGAGCGCGCCGGCAGCTCGGGCGCGACGTCCGGGTACTCCGCGGTGTGCGGCCGGCTGACCAGCTGTTTCGCGGTCGCGGCCATCCCCGAGACCAGCCCCGGGACGAAACCGGTCCCGCCGTCCCGCCGGCCGGCACCGGCCGCCCGACCGCGGGTCGGCTCCGGCGTGCTGTCAGCGTGCTCGTGCCGGGTCATCCGACGATCACCACCCCTACGGCTGTCAGTGCGAGCTGGGCGAGGGCCAGCGGGACGAGGACCGTCCACGCCAGGCGCTGGAGCTGGTCCTCGCGCAGCCGCGGCCACGAGACCCGCATCCAGATGATGAGGAGGACGACGAGCGACCCCTTGGCCAGGGTCCACAGCCAGCCGAGCTGCTCGGCCAGGGGGCCCTGCCACCCGCCGAGCCAGAGGATGCCGAAGAGCAGCCCCATGACGACCATGCCGGCGTACTCGGCGAGCATGAAGAAGGCGAAGCGCAGCCCGGTGTACTCCGTCAGCGGGCCCATGACGACCTCGCTGTCGGCGATCGGTGCGTCGAAGGGGGGTCGCTGCAGCTCCGCGGTCGCGGCCACGAGGAAGACCACCGCGCCGGGCAGCTGCCAGAGCAGCCACCACGGGGACCACGCCGCGATGACACCGGCGAGCGACAGGGTCCCGGCGGCCATGGCGATCGAGGCGACGGACAGCACGAGCGGCAGCTCGTAGGCGAGCAGCTGCGCGGCAGCGCGCATCCCGCCGATGAGGGCGTACTTGTTCGCGCTGGCCCACCCGGCCACGAGGGCGCCGAGGACACCGACCCCGATGACGGCGAGGACGAGCAGCAGGCTCGCCGGGACCTCCGCCGCGGCGACGCCGGGGTGGATCGGCAGCAGGGCCATGGCCACGACGTAGGGGACGAGCGCGATCGCCGGGGCGAGGCGGAAGATGCGCTGGTCGGCCGCAGCGGGGGTGATGTCCTCCTTCTGGACGAACTTCACCCCGTCGGCGAGGAGCTGTGCCCAGCCGTGGAAGCCGCCGGCGTACATCGGGCCGAGCCGGCCCTGCATGTGGGCCATGACCTTGTGCTCCGTCTGCCCCGCGACCAGGGGCAGGACGAGCACGGCCGCGAGCGCGGCGAGGGAGCGCAGGGTGATCTCGAGCAGGCTCACGGCTCGTCCCCCTTCGCGGGTCGGGGACCCCACTCCGGGCCGGGGACGCCGGGGGCGGACACGCGGCGACGGCTCGGCGACTTCCTCGTCGTGCTCGAGTGACCCTCACCGGGCTCCTTGCCGCCGGGCCACGGCTTGGTCGCCCGGGCGGCGAGGACGAAGGACTTGCGCAGCGGCGTGCCCTCGAAACCGTCGGGCAGCAGCAGCGGGCGCATGCCCAGCCCGGTGCCGTCGTCGAAGCCGGTGAACTCCTGGCCGAACATCTCGTGCGTCTCGCGCTCGTGCCACGCCGCCCCGGCGAAGAGGCCGGTCAGGCTGGCCAGCGGGACGCCGAGCGGCACGCGGGTGCGCAGCAGCAGCGTGCGCAGGTCCCGCTCCGGGCCCGGGTGCGGGTCGAGCAGGTGGCAGACGACGTCGAGGCCGGGGTCCTCCTCGCGGTCGCTCTCGTCGACCGCGGACAGCCAGTCGAAGAAGGTGTACCCCCGCTCCCGCGCGGCGCGCACCTCCCCGAGCCACTCCCCGAGGGCGACGGTGAGCTTCTCCTGGGGCACGTCACTCCCCCTTCGCCGGGCGTCGCAGGAGGCCGCGCCGCACGGAGCCGGCGGTGACGGTGCGGCCGCTGTCGCGGCGCGCCCGGCCGGGCGACTCTGCAGCGATCGCGTCCTGGAGGGTGATGATCCCGTGGAGGAGCGCCTCGGGGCGCGGCGGACAGCCGGGCACGTAGACGTCGACGGGGATGAGCTGGTCGACACCCTTGGTCACCGAGTACGAGTCCCAGTACGGGCCGCCGGAGTTGGAGCAGGCCCCGAAGGAGATGACGTACTTCGGCTCGGGCATCTGGTCGTAGAGGCGGCGGATCGAGGGCGCCATCTTGTCGGTCACGGTGCCGGAGACGACCATGAGGTCGGCCTGCCGCGGGCCGGGGGCGAAGGGGATGACGCCCAGCCGGATGAAGTCGTGCCGGGCCATCGAGGCGGCGATGAACTCGATCGCGCAGCAGGCGAGGCCGAAGTTGAAGACCCACAGGCTGTACCGCCGACCCCAGTTGAGGACGATCTTCATCGGCTTGGGCGCGTGGGCGGCCACGGGGCCCACGCGCGGCATCGGCAGGTCGGTGGTCATCGCCTCACGTCCATCGCAGGAGCCCGCGCCGGAGCGCGTGGACGAGTCCGAGGAGGACGACACCGATGAAGATCGCGACCTCGACGAGGCTCGCGGGCCCCAGGTCGGTGCGCAGCACGAGCGCCCACGGGAAGAGGTAGACGACGTCCACCGCGAAGATCACGTAGAGGAAGGCGTAGCCGAGGTAGCGCACCCGCGTCTGCGCCCAGTGCTCGCCTACCGGGTCGACCCCGGACTCGTAGGTCGCCAGCTTGGCCCGGCTCGGGGCCGAGGGCGCGAGCGCCCGACGGGCGGTGTACCCCGCGACGACGAGGAGCACGCCGACGGCGAGCACCCCTGCGACGACAAGGTATCCATCCACCCCGCCAGCCTACTGTCGGCCACCGCGTCGCACGGGGAGGGCGTTCGCCGTGCGCGTGACGCCGATCACCTCTACCCTCTGGGGGCACGGTCGTGCAACGAGGCTCGGCCGCGACATTTGGAGGACACGTGCGTTCACGTACAGCAGCCGTCACCGCGGCCGCAGCCACCGCAGCCCTGGCGATGACGACCCTCGCCGCCGGGCCCGCCCAGGCGAAGAACCCGAACAACTCGAAGAAGATGACCGAAGCGGTCACCCTCGACAACGTCCATGACCACCTCGAGGCGTTCCAGGCGATCGCCGACGCCAACGACGGCAACCGCGGCGCCGGCACGTCCGGCTACGAGGCCAGCGCCGAGTACGTCGAGACGACCCTGCAGGACGCCGGCTACGAGACCGAGCGCCAGTACTTCTCCTTCATCTATGAGGAGGTGCACGCAGCGAGCCTGAGCGAGCTCTCCCCCGACGCCCGCGACGTCGAGCACGTCCCGATGGCCTACAGCCAGCCCACACCCGAGGGTGGCGTCACCGGCGAGCTCATCGCCCCCGCGAGCGCGACCGGCTGCGACGCCGCCGCCTGGGACGGCGTCGACCTCAGCGGCGACAGCGACATCGCCCTCGTCAGCCGCGGCGCCTGCTCCTTCGCCGCCAAGGCCGTCGCCGCCGGCGAGTCCGGCGCCGAGGCCGTGATCATCTACAACAACGAGGAGGGTGTCCTCAACGGCACCCTGGGCGGCGTCGAGCCGACGAGCGCCCCGGCGACCGGCATCACCATGGCCGAGGGCCAGGCGCTGCTGGAGAAGATGGCGGCCGGCCCGGTGACCATGAACTTCACCCTCGACAAGACGATGGAGGAGCGCGAGACCTTCAACGTCCTGGCCGAGACCGACACCGGCCGTGATGACAACGTCGTCATGCTCGGCGCCCACCTCGACAGCACCCACGAGGGTCCCGGCATCAACGACAACGGGTCCGGTACCGCCGGCATCCTCGAGACCGCCGTGCAGCTGGGCGAGGTCAACAAGCTCAACAACACGGTCCGCTTCGCCTTCTGGGGCGCCGAGGAGCTGGGGCTGGTCGGCTCCAACCACTACGTCGCCGACCTGCAGGAGAACGACCCGGCCGCCCTGGACGACATCGCGACCTACCTCAACTTCGACATGATCGCCTCGCCGAACCACATCATCGGCGTCTACGACGCGGACGAGTCCACCTACGAGGCGCCCGTCGAGGTGCCCCAGGGCTCCGCGGCCACCGAGGAGGTCTTCACCGACTACTTCGACGCGGCCAACCAGCCGTGGGTGGACACGGAGTTCTCCGGTCGCAGCGACTACTCGGCCTTCATCGACGCGGGTGTCCCGGCCTCCGGCCTCTTCACCGGCGCCGACGGCATCAAGACCGAGGAGGAGGCGGAGATGTTCGGCGGCACCGCCGGCATCACCTACGACCCGAACTACCACACCGCCGAGGACGACATCGACAACATCAACATGGAGGCGCTGGACACGATGAGCGACGCGATCGCGCACTCCGCGATCACGCTCGGCCAGTCCACCAAGGAGATCAACGGCAAGACCAGCCGCGGCAAGTCCGGCAAGCCCGGACCGACCGTCCCGGTCGCGCCGGAGGGCAGCGACGCGGCCTGACCGACTCCACCCCATGACGAGGGGGGCGTTCCCGTTGCGGGAGCGTCCCCCTTCGCCGTGCCACGGGGGGAATACCCCACCCCCTTACGGGCGTCCTCCTCATGGACTCCCCCCCGCCGGACAGGGCAGAGTCGTCGGTGAGACCACCAGGAGGCCCGCATGACCACCCCACCGCAGAACCCGCAGGACCCGAACCAGCCCGGCCAGAACCCGGGCCAGGGTCCCCCGCCGCCCCCGCCCGGTACGACGCCGCAGGGCTCACCGCCCCCGCCCGGCCAGACGCCCCAGGGCTCACCGCCCCCGCCCGGCCAGACGCCCCAGGGGCAGGCGCCGCAGGGGCCACCCCCGCACGCCCAGGGCGACCAGGACCCGTACGGCAACCCGCAGCGCCAGTTCCCCCCGCAGAGCGGGGTCTGGAACACCTCGACACCGCTGAAGCCGTCCGAGGAGCGCAGCCTCGGGATGCTCGCCCACCTCGTCCCCGCGATCCTGCTGCCGCTGAGCGCCGGCCTGCTCGGCTTCGTCGGCTCGCTCGTGATCTACCTGATCTACAAGGACCGCGGTCCCTTCGTGCGCCAGCACGCGGTCAACAGCCTCAACGTGCAGATCATCACCGCGATCCTGCTGATCCTGTCGTCGCTGCTGATGTTCGTGCTGATCGGTTTCCTCTTCTACCCGATCGTCATCGTCGTGGCGACCGTCATCCACGTCATCGGCGCGGTCAAGGCCAACAACGGCGAGTGGTGGATGCCGCCGCTGACACCGCAGTTCGTCCGGTGACCCGCAGGGCGAAGGGGGTCGTCGTCGCCGGCCACGGGGTCGCCTCCGGCCGGGCGGGCGACTCCCCCTTCCCCTCGGGCACGATCGCCCTGCAGGCGCCGCACTTCGCGGCCCGGGGACTGGACCTGACCCCCTTCGTCCCGGCGACGGTCAACCTCGACCTCGCCCCGCACCGGCTGCGGGTGCGCACGCCGCGGTGGACCTTCCGTGACGTGGAGTGGACCGACGTGCACGGCCCGGAGACCTTCTCCTTCGTCGAGTGCACCGTCCGACGCGGCGAGGAGGCCCACGACGGGCTCGTCTACCTCCCCCACCCGGAGACCAAGCCGATGCACCACCAGCCGTCGACGGTGGTCGAGCTGCTGCTCCCGCGCTTGCCGGACCTCGCCGCGGGCGAGACACTCGAGGTAGCGATCCCCGACGACCAGGCCGTGCTCGAGTGAGTCCGCGCCACGGTTTTGACCGGGTGATCGGGTGGCCATCCTGCTCCATAACTCGGTGTTATGCATCTCATAACGTGATCGACTAGGTTCTGGGATTTTTTACGGCCTACCATGGAAGAACGCTCGGGGACCCGGGCGTGCATCGACTTTCCGCAAGGGGCACGACCACCCACCATGAGCAGCAGCACGCCGACCCAGACCAAGGACCGCGTCATCATCCGTTTCGCCGGCGACTCCGGTGATGGCATGCAGCTGACCGGTGACCGGTTCACCGCCGACAGCGCGGCCCTGGGCAACGACCTGTCCACGCTGCCGAACTTCCCGGCCGAGATCCGCGCCCCCCAGGGCACGATGGCCGGGGTGAGTTCCTTCCAGCTGCACTTCGCCAGCTGGGACATCCTCACCCCCGGCGACGCCCCCGACGTCCTCGTCGCGATGAACCCGGCCGCGCTCAAGGCCAACCTCAAGGACGTCCCGCGCGGGGCGACGATCATCGTCAACACCGACGAGTTCACCACCCGCAACCTGAAGAAGGTCGGCTGGACGAGCAGCCCCGTCGACGACGACAGCCTCGACTCCTGGCACGTGCACCCGCTGCCGCTGACCTCGATCACCGTCGAGGCCCTGGCCGAGTTCGACTCCCTGACCCGCAAGGAGAAGGAGCGGGCGAAGAACATGTTCGCCCTCGGTCTGCTGTCGTGGATGTACTCGCGCCCCACGGACTCGACCGAGGAGTTCCTCGCGTCGAAGTTCGGCGCCAAGCCCGACATCCTCGCCGCCAACCTCGCGGCGCTGCGCGCGGGCTGGAACTACGGCGAGACGACCGAGGACTTCGCCGTCCCCTTCACGGTCGAGGCCGCCCCCACCCCGCCGGGCACCTACCGCAACATCACCGGCAACACCGCTCTGGCGCTGGGGCTGGTCACCGGCGCGCACCAGGCCGGCCGCCCGCTCGTGCTCGGGTCCTACCCGATCACCCCGGCCAGCGACGTGCTGCACGCCCTCTCCGGCTACAAGCGCCACGACGTGACGACGATCCAGGCCGAGGACGAGATCGCCGCCATCGGCATGGCGCTCGGTGCCTCCTTCGGCGGGTCGATCGGCGTGACGACGACCTCCGGCCCCGGCGTGGCGCTGAAGTCGGAGACGATCGGTCTGGCGGTCAGCCTCGAGCTGCCGCTGGTCATCGTCGACGTCCAGCGCGGCGGCCCGAGCACCGGGCTGCCGACCAAGACCGAGCAGTCCGACCTGCTGCAGGCGATGTTCGGGCGCAACGGCGAGTCACCGGTGCCGATCGTCGCCCCGCAGACCTCCGCCGACTGCTTCTCCGCTGCGGTGGAGGCGGTGCGGATCGCCACGACGTACCGCACACCGGTCTTCCTGCTCTCCGACGGCTACCTGGCCAACGGCTCCGAGCCGTGGCAGGTGCCCGCCGTCGCGGACCTGCCACAGTTCCCGGTCCGGCTGGCCACCGAGACCAACGGCGAGGACGCCAAGGGCAACCCGGTCTTCCACCCCTACGTCCGCGACGAGGAGACCCTCGCCCGGGCGTGGGCGGTGCCCGGCACCGCCGGGCTCGAGCACCGCGTCGGCGGCATCGAGAAGGACGCCACGACCGGCAACATCTCCTACGACCCGGACAACCACGACCTCATGGTGCGCACCCGCCAGGCAAAGGTCGACAAGGTCGCCGACTCCATCGGTGACCTGGCGGTCGACGACCCGAGCGGCGACGCCAAGGTCCTCGTCCTGGGCTGGGGCTCGACCTACGGCCCCAACCTCGCGGCCGTGCGCCGCCTGCGCGCCCGCGGTGAGTCCGTCGCCCACGCGCACCTGCGCCACCTCAACCCCTTCCCGGCCAACACCGGCGAGGTCCTGCGCCGGTACGAGCGCGTCATCGTGCCGGAGATGAACCTCGGCCAGCTGGCGATGCTCCTGCGCGCGGAGTTCCTCGTCGACGTCCGTTCCCACACCTCGGTGCGCGGCCTGCCCTTCAAGGTCGCCGACCTCGCCGAGGTCATCGATGCAGCCCTCCAGGAGGTCTGAGCATGACCATGGATCTCGGTATCCCCACCGTCGCCTCCGGCACCGCCGGGGTTCCTGCCATCGCCGACGGCGAGAAGCAGACCCGCAAGGACTTCGCGTCCGACCAGGAGGTGCGCTGGTGCCCCGGTTGCGGTGACTACGCGGTCCTCGCGGCCGTGCAGGGGTTCCTGCCCGAGCTCGGGCTGCGCAGGGAGAACATCACCTTCATCTCCGGGATCGGTTGCTCCTCGCGCTTCCCGTACTACCTCGACACCTACGGCATGCACTCGATCCACGGGCGCGCACCGGCGATCGCGACCGGTCTGGCGACGAGCCGGGAGGACCTGTCGGTGTGGGTCGTCACCGGTGACGGCGATGCGCTCTCGATCGGCGGCAACCACCTCATCCACGCGATGCGCCGCAACGTGAACATGACGATCCTGCTCTTCAACAACCGGATCTACGGCCTGACCAAGGGGCAGTACAGCCCGACCTCGCAGACCGGTCTGGTGACCAAGTCCTCGCCGATGGGCAGCGTCGACGCCCCCTTCAACCCGGTCTCCCTCGCCCTGGGCGCCGAGGCGACCTTCGTCGCGCGCACGATGGACTCCGACCGCAAGCACCTGACCGAGGTGCTCAAGCAGGCCGCCGCCCACCGCGGGACGTCACTGGTGGAGATCTACCAGAACTGCCCGATCTTCAACGACGGCGCCTTCGAGCTGATCAAGGACGTCGAGCAGAAGAAGGCCCGGCTGGTCCACCTCGTCGACGGCGAGCCGGTCACCATCGGTGACGAGGGCGAGCGCGAGGTCCTCGTGCGCGGCGAGGGCGGCTCGGTCACCTTCCGCCCCGAGGGCGAGGTCTCCGCCCACGGGCTGGCCGACCAGGTCGTCGTCCACGACGTGACCCTCTCCGACCCGAGCCAGGCGTTCTCGATCAGCCGGCTGGACTCCGAGTCGATGACCCACGTGCCGATGGGCATCTTCCGCGCCGTCGACCGCCCGACCTACGACGACCAGACACGCGCGCAGGTCGAGTCCGCCGTCGACCTCGCCGGTGGTCCCGCGGGTGACGCCGACCTGCAGGAGCTGCTCCTGGGCAACGACACCTGGACCGTCGAGTAGGCGCCTCCCAACCGCTGGTTGAGGAGGTCGCCCCGCGACCGTCTCGAAGCCAGCGCGGGCGGGTGGCCAGGGCAGCGGTGGCCCTTGGCGCGCAGCCCGGACTCCTTGGTGGTGCACCGCACCTTGTGCATCCAGTCCGGGCTGCGGCCTGAGCCGGACCACCACTGCCCCGACCATCCTTCCCTCGCTCAGGGGCCGAGGACTCGCTCCAGGTAGTCGTTCGACAGGACGCGATCCGGGTCGAGCCGGTCGCGCACCGCGCGGAAGTCGGCCATCCGCGGGTACAGCGCGGCCAGCTCGTCGGCACCGAGCCGGTGCATCTTCCCCCAGTGCGGCCGCCCGGCGTGCGCGGCGACGATGTCCTCGAAGGCCGCGAAGTACGCGCGGTGGTCACCCCGGTGGTACTGGTGCACGGCGATGTAGGCATTCGCGCGCTCGTAGCCCGTCGACAACCAGATGTCGTCGGGTGCGGCGACCCGCACCTCGACGGGGAAGGAGATCGGCTCCCGGCGCCGCGCGACCCAGGCCGCGAGGTCGGTGAGCACGTCCGTGACGGCCTCCCGGGGCACGGCGTACTCGGACTCGACGAAGCGCACGGTGCGGGGCGTGCAGAAGACCTCGTGCGAGCGTCCGGTGTAGACGCGCTCGGTGAGCGCCCGGGCCGCGATCGCGTTGAAGGGCAGGACCGCTCGCGGCGCCCTGACCAGCAACCGGTTGGCGGCTCCGAAGACGGTGTTGGACAGGATCTCGTCGTCGAGACGGCGACGCCAGGGCGCGAGCGGCTCGTCCACGTCGTCGCCGACGAGGTCGTTGGCCTTGGTCTGCACGCGCCGCGTGCCGGGGAACCAGTAGAGCTCGAAGTGCCGGTGGGCATCGAAGTGCTCCTGGATCCGGGGCAGCACGGCATCGAGGGAGTCGGGACGCTCGACGGCGCGCAGCCGGTAGGCGGGCACGCAGGCCAGCTCGATCTCGGTGATGACGCCGAGCGCCCCGAGCCCCACTCGGGCGGCACCGAAGAGCTGCGGCTCGCTCGCGTCGATCCACCGGCTCTCCCCGTCCGGGGTGACCAGCCGCAGGCCGGCGATGGCGCCGGTCAGCCCGGGCAGGGTCGCTCCGGTGCCGTGGGTACCGGTGGACAGCGCGCCCGAGATGGTCTGCGCATCGATGTCACCGAGGTTGGGCATCGCCAGGCCGAGCAGGTCCAGGGCCCGGTTGAGGACGCGCAGGGGGGTCCCCGCCAGGACGCGGACCCGGCCGGTCTCCCGGTCGGCCGAGACGATCCCGGAGAGGTGCTCGAGGCTCAGCTGGAGGTCGGCCGGTCGCGCGACGGCGGTGAAGGAGTGCCCGCTGCCGACGGGCCGGACCCGTCGTCCCCGCTCCGCGGCGTCGCGCACCACCCCCGCGAGCGCCTCGGGCGTACGCGGACGCAGCACCTCGGGCAACGCCGTCACGGTCCCCGCCCAGTTGGTCCACGTCGTGCTCATCCGAAGTTCTTCCCCTCGCCGCGGTAGGTCGGCACGACGTCGACGACCTCGTCGCCGCGCACCACGAGGTACTCGTCGAACCGCTCGGCGAGCTCGCCCGCCTTGGCGTGCCGGAACCACACGTGATCACCGATGCTGAGGTCGCGAGCGGCCTTGCCACGCAACGGTGTCTGCACCTCGCCGGCACCCTCGGAGCCGATGAGCCCGAGCCCCTCGGGGTGGTGCACGGACGGCACCCGGCTCCTCCCCGCCGCACCGGAGGCGATGTACCCGCCGGAGAAGACGGTCACGATGCTCCTCGCGGGCCGCCGAACGACGGGAAGCGCGAAGGCGACGGCCGGCTGGGGGCTGAACGCGTCGTAGCCGTCGAAGAGCGTCGGCCCGATCAGACCGGAGCCGGCGGCGAGCTCGGTGAGGGCCGGGTCCGCGCCGGTCACCTCGAGCGAGCCGGTCCCACCGCCGTTGACGATGCGAAGGGGGCCGACCACCTCCTCGACGGCACTGCGCACGGCTCCGCGCCGTCGTCGCAGGGAGGCATCGCTGCGCGCCTTGACCAGGCGCACCGCCGCCGAGCTGTCCGGCAGGCCCGCGATCTGGGCGTCGTAGAACATCAGCCCGTCGACCCGCAGCCCGGCACGGTGTGCGGCCGTGGCGACGGCGACCGCACGACGCGGCGAGCGGGTCGGGCTGCGGCGCACCCCCAGGTGCGCCGGGCCGAGCCGCAGGGAGGCGTCGACGTCGATGACGACGCGCACGGGGGCGCCGGCGGGCAGCCAGCGGCGGAGGGCCTCGACGTGCTCGACGGAGTCCACGGCGATCGCGATCTCCCTGAGCGCCTGCTCGTCCCGGACGAGCGCGGTGAGCGCGCCACGATCGCTCGTCGGGTAGGCCACGAAGAGGTCCGTCAGCCCGGACTCGGCGAGCCAGAGCGCCTCACGCAGGGAGTAGGACATGACCCCGGCGAAGCCCTCGTGCGCCAGCGCCCGCTCCAGCAGGTGGCGCACCCGGATCGACTTGCTCGCCACCCGGATCGGCCGGCCGGCGGCGCGGCGGGCCAGGTCGGCCGCGTTGGCGTCGAAGGCGGCGAGGTCGACGACGGCGAAGGGGGCGGCCCGCCCCCGTGTCGCGCGCTCCCATGCAGTGGCACGATCCATCCCCACACATTACTCGCGAGTCAACTAGTCCCGCCATCGAGGCGGGCGACCGGGTCGTCTAGCCTCGACGTGTGACTCGTGAACGCCACGGGCTCGGCGTCGTGGCCGCCTGGCTCGCCTATGGCATCTGGGGACTCTTCCCGCTGTACTTCCACGCCCTGCGCCCGGCGGGCGCGGACGAGATCCTTGCCCACCGGATCCTGTGGACGCTCGTCCTGTGCGTCTTCATCCTCGTGCTGCGCCGGGAGCTGGTCGACCTGCTGCGCCAGCTGCGCGGCCGGCTCGCGCTCGGTGTCGGGATCGCGGCCTACCTCATCGGCATCAACTGGTTCGTCTACGTCTACGCCGTCAGCACCGGGCGCACGAACGAGGCGGCCCTGGGCTACTTCCTCAACCCGATCGTCACCGTCGCCCTCGGTGTGCTCGTCCTGGGCGAGCGTCTCCGGCGACTGCAGTGGGTCGCCGTGGGGATCGGCGCCGCGGCCGCCCTCTACCTGACCTTCGTGGGGGGCGGGCTGCCGTGGATCTCCCTGGTGCTCGCCGGCTCCTTCGGCGGGTACGGCCTGACCAAGAAGCGCCTCGGCGCCACCCTGCCCGCCCTCAGCTCCCTGTCCGCGGAGACGATCTTCCTCGCCCCGCCCGCGCTGGGCCTGGTGTGGTGGCTCTCGGCGACCGGCGAGTCGACCTTCACGACCGAGGGCGTCGGACACCTGCTGCTGCTCGTCTCGGCAGGCGTGGTCACCGCGATCCCGCTGCTGCTCTTCGCCGAGGCCGCGCGGCGGATCCCACTCGTGACCATCGGGCTGATCCAGTTCATCACCCCCGTGCTGCAGCTGATCGTCAGCGTGACGATCCTGCGGGAGCAGCTGACCGTGGAGCGCTGGGTCGGCTTCGCGATCGTCTGGGTCGCGCTGTTCTTCCTCAGCGTCGACTCGCTCACCACCGCCCGCCGGCGTCGGCGGCTGTCCGCCAAGGAAGCAGAACCCCTGGAGCCTGTCGAGCCGCTGTGACGGGGCGGCGGGTCAGCCGACGCGGTGGACGACGCCGTCCATGAGTGCGATGAGGGCGGTCTTGGCGTCGCCGTCCGGGAGCGGCGCGAGCGCCTCGACGGCCCCGCGCCCGACAGCGAGGGTCTCCTCGCGGGCCGCGGCCATCGCGCTGTGGTCGCGCAGCAGCTCCAGTGCCCGGTCGAGACGGTCCTGGTCCTTCAGGTCCGAGCGCAGCAGCTCCTGCAGCTCGGCATCGGCCGGGTCCGTGGAGGCGAGCGCGTTGAGCACCGGAAGGGTGCGCTTGCCCTCGCGCAGGTCGGTGCCCGGCGTCTTGCCGGTCTCACCCGAGTCGCTCGCGATGTCGATGAGGTCGTCGGCCAGCTGGAAGGCCATGCCCAGGCGCTCGCCGTACTCGGTCGCCGCGGCGACGACGTCCGCGGAGCACCCGCCGTACATCGCGCCGTAGCGGGCGGCCGTGGCGACGAGGACGCCCGTCTTGTCCGCGAGGACCCCGCGGTAGTACTCCCGGGGGTCCTGCCCCTCCGGGCAGGGCCGGTCGTCGCGGATCTGCCCCGCGCACAACCGGATGAAGGTCCGTGCCTGGATCTTCACGGCCTCGGGGCCGAGGTCGGCGATGATGTCCGACGCGGTGCCGAAGAGCAGGTCACCGACGAGGATCGCGGTCGAGTTGTCGTACTGCGCGTTGGCGCTGGGCGCTCCCCGACGCAGGTCGGCCTCGTCCATGACGTCGTCGTGGTACAGGCTGGCCAGGTGGGTCAGCTCGACTCCTGCGGCCGCGGCGACGACCTTGTCGTTGATCCCGTCACCGAGCTCGGAGACGAGCATCGTCAGCACCGGACGGAACCGCTTGCCACCCGCCTTGGCGAGGTGCAGGTTCGCCTCGGTGATGAAGTCGCTCTCGTTCCTCGCCCGGTCGATGATCGTCCGCTCGACCCGCTCCAGCCCGTCCGCGAGCCGAGCGCTCAGCTGGTCACTCGCCTGCGGCAGGGCGAGGGGCGGGGTCGTGCTCGTCGTCCGCGTCATCGCGTGATGAGCACGCTGGACTGCTCGGCGAGCTCCAGCAGCGGGCCGGGGTAGACGCCGAGCGCGATGGTCACGACGACTCCGACGGTGATGACCACGAGCGACATCGTGGCCGGCGCGGCGACGACGACCTCACCCGAGGGCTCGGTGAAGTACATGAGCACGATCAGGCGCACGTAGACGAAGGCCGTGACGGCCGAGGCCAGCACACCGATGACGACCAGCACCGTCCCGGAGAGGCCACCGTGCTCCAGGGCCGGCATGAACGCCGCGACCTTGGCCGTGAATCCGGAGGTCAGCGGGATGCCGGCGAAGGCGAGCATCATCAGCGCGAAGGCCGCGGAGACCCACGGGTGCCGACGACCCAGCCCCGCCCACTGGGACAGGTGGGTCGCCTCGGCGCCCCGCTCCCGGACGAGGTGGACGATGGCGAAGACCGCGATGGTCGAGATGCCGTAGGCGACGACGTAGAAGAGCACACCCGTGATGGCCGTGACGTCGAAGGCGATCAGTGCCACGAGGATGAAACCGGCGTGCGAGATGGCGGAGTACGCGAGCAGCCGCTTGATGTCGGTCTGGGTCACCGACAGCACCGCACCGACGACCATCGTCAGGGCGGCGATGACGACGACGCCCATGCGCCACTCCCACCGGGTGGTCTCCAGCCCGACGTAGAACAGGCGCACGAGCGCACCGAAGGCCGCGGCCTTGGTCGCAGCCGCCATGAAGCCGGTGACGGGGCTGGGCGCGCCCTGGTAGACGTCCGGGGTCCACGAGTGGAACGGGACGGCGCCGACCTTGAAGAGCAGCCCGACGATGACCATGGCGACACCGGGCAGGAGCAGGCCATCGAAGTTGCCGTTCGAGGTGCTCGTCGCCTCCGCGATGTCGGCCAGGTGCAGCGACCCGGCGTAGCCGTAGAGCAGCGCCGCGCCGAAGAGGAAGAAGCCCGAGGAGAAGGCGCCGAGCAGGAAGTACTTCATCGCCGCCTCCTGCGAGAGCAGGCGTCGACGACGGGCCAGTCCCGACATCAGGTACAGCGGCAGCGACAGGACCTCGAGCGCGACGAACATCGTCAACAGGTCGTTCGACGCGGGGAAGAGCAGCATGCCGGCCAGGGCGAAGAGCGTCAGCGGGAAGACCTCGGTGGTCGCCCATCCCTTGCGGGCGGCCTGCGCCTCGAGGTTCGACCCAGGGCTGGCCGCGCCCATCGGTGTGAACGCGTCGGCGGTCTCCCCGCCGAGGCGGTCGGCCATGACGAGCAGCCCGAGCAGACCCATGACGAGCAGCGCACCCTGGAAGAAGCGGGTCGCCTCGTCGACGACGACGGTGCCGCCGACGGTCACGCCGAGCTGGTCCCCGGTCATCAGCACCAGGGCGGCGAAGGAGACCACGACCGTGGCCAGCGCGACGACGACCTGGGCCAGGTGACGCTTCGGACGGGGGGCGAAGGCCTCGACGAGCACCCCGACGAAGCCGCCCACGAGGAGCACGATCATCGGCGAGAGGGCCCAGTAGCTGATTTCGGGCGCCTCGAAGGCAGTGGGCAGGGCGAAAGGCATCAGTGGTCACTCCCGGAGGTCGTGGCGGCGTCGGCCGGCCCAGAGGGTGCGGTCGGGGCGACGTCTGCGACACCGACGATCTCGAGGGTGCGCTCGACGGCCGGGTTGAGCGTGTCCAGCACCGGCGCGGGGAAGAACCCGAGCAACACCAGCGAGGCCACGATCGGGGCCATGACGACCTTCTCCCGCAGGCCGAGGTCACGCACCGCGGCGGGCAGACGACGGACCGGGCGGTGGGCGTCGAGGTCCGAACGCACGTAGGGCACCTCCCCGGAGACGGGGGTCTCGCCCCCCGTCGGTGCTCCGGTGTCGTTCCGCAGGACATCGTCGTCCAGCCCACCGATGATCGGCGGCGGCCCGGTGAAGATCCGCTTGTACATCAGCAGGATGTACAGGGCTGCGAGGACCACGGCCCACACGGCGAAGGCGGTCGCGACGGGGTGCCGCGCCCAGGTGCCCGCGATGACGAGGAACTCGGAGACGAAGGGCGACAGGCCCGGCAGCGACAGGCTCGCCAGGCCGGCGAGCAGGAACAACCCGCCGAGCACCGGGGTCACCCGCTGCCAGCCGCCGTAGTCGTCGATGCGCTGGCTGCCGCGACGCACGATGAGCATCCCCGCGAGGAGGAAGAGAGCCGCGGTCGCGAAGCCGTGGTTGACCATGTACAGGTTGCTCCCGGCGTGGGAGGCCGACGTGAACGCGAAGATGCCCAGCACGATGAAGCCGAAGTGGCTGATCGAGGTGAAGGCGATCAGGCGCATCATGTCCTCCTGGCCGATCGCGAGGATCGCGCCGTAGAGCACGGAGAAGACGGCCAGGACGATGACCACCGGGCTGGCCCACTGGCTCGCCTCCGGGAAGAGCTGCAGGCAGAAGCGGATCATCCCGAAGGTGCCGACCTTGTCGAGCACCCCGACGAGCAGCGTGGCGACCGCCGGCTTGGACGCGGCGGCCGCGTCCGGGAGCCAGGTGTGCACCGGCCACATCGGTGCCTTCACCGCGAAGGCGATGAAGAAGGCGATGAACAGCCAACGCCCGGTGTTCGTGCTCAGCTCCAGGCCGGTGAGGTTCTCGACGAGGAAGCCGTCCGCCCCGCCGGGACCCTGGACGTACAGGGCGATGACGCCGGCGAGCATGATCAGTCCACCGGCGAGGCTGAAGAGCAGGAACTTCAGCGCTGCCCCGCGGCGGTTGGCCCCGCCGAACATCCCGATGAGGAAGTACGCCGGGATGAGCATCGCCTCGAAGAAGACGTAGAAGAGGAAGACATCGGTCGCGGCGAACACGCCGACCATGAAGGGCAGCAGCGACAGGAGGAGGGCGAAGTACCCCTTCTCCCGGGCGCCACCCTCGGGGATGTCGTGCCAGGCGGCGAGCAGGCAGACGGGCATGAGCACGAGCGCCATGAGGATGAGCGCGATGGCGATGCCGTCGACACCGAGCGCGTAGCTGACCCCGAGCTGCGGGACCCACTCGTACTGCTCGGCCATCTGGAACTGCTCGCTCGAGCCGCGGGTGAAGCTCGTCGCCGTCGCGACGACGCCCAGCAGCAGCGTGAGGAGGGATACTCCGAGGGCGATCGGCTTGGCCAGCGCTGAGCTGCGCGCGGGCAGGGCCGCGACCACGACCGCGCCGACGAGCGGCACGACGATCAGCAGGGAGAGCCAGGGCATGTTGTCCATCAGTTGATCACCCACAGTGCTCCGAGGAAGGCGACGACGCCCGCGAGCATCGTCAGGGCATACGAGCGTGCGAAGCCGGTCTGGGCCCGCCGCAACCAGTTCGCGCTGCGCGCGATCGTGCGGGACAGGCCGCCGACGGCGCCTCCGTCGACGACGTCACGGTCGACCTCGAGCAACCCACGGGTGAGGCTGATGCCCGGGCCCATGAGCAGGATCTCGTTGAGGTCGTCCTGGTAGAGGTCCTTGCGGGCCGCGCGGGTCAGGGGCGAGCCGACGGGTGCCACGACCGGCACCTCCTCGCGGCCGTAGACCAGCCAGGCCCATCCGGCACCGACCACGACCACGACCATCGTCGCGATGATCAGCACCGGTACCGGCAGCACGGGCTCGTGGTGCTCGACGTGGCCGAGGGTCGGCTCCAGCCACGTGGAGATCGGGGCGACCGTCGCCAGGATGAGACCGAGGAAGGCCGAGCCGACGGCGAGGACCATCATCGGGATGGTCATCGTCAGGGGCGACTCGTGCGGGTGGACGTCGTCGGTCCACCGCTTCTTGCCGTGGAAGGTCATGAAGAACAGGCGGGACATGTAGAAGGCGGTGATCCCGGCACCGATGAGCGCGGTGAGGCCGAAGACCCACGGCCGCCAGCCCTCGCCCACGAAGGCCGCCTCGATGATCTTGTCCTTGCTCCAGAAGCCGGAGAAGGGGGGCAGACCGAGGATCGCCAGCCAGCCCAGTCCGAAGGTGATCCAGGTGATCTTCATGACCGAGGACAGGCCACCGAAGCGGCGCATGTCGACCTGGTCGTTCATCCCGTGCATCACCGAGCCGGCGCCGAGGAACATCCCGGCCTTGAAGAAGCCGTGGGTGATCAGGTGGAAGATCGCGAAGGCGTAGCCGACCGGCCCGAGACCGGCGGCGAGCATCATGTAGCCGATCTGGCTCATCGTGGACGCCGCGAGGGCCTTCTTCAGGTCGTCCTTCGCACACCCGACGATCGCTCCGTAGAGGAGGGTGATCGCACCGACGACGACCACGGCGAGCTGCGCGTTGGGGGCGGCGTCGAAGAGGACGTGGCTGCGCACGATGAGGTAGACGCCGGCGGTGACCATCGTCGCCGCGTGGATGAGAGCCGAGACCGGGGTCGGGCCGGCCATGGCGTCCCCCAGCCAGGACTGCAGCGGGAACTGCGCCGACTTGCCGCAGGCCGCGAGCAGCAGGAGCAGGCCGATGCCGGTGACCGTGGCCTCGCTCGCACCCGAGACGGCCTCGTTGACCGCACCGAAGTCGGCGGTGCCGAAGGTCGCGAACATCATCGACATCGCCAGGATCAGGCCGACGTCACCGACACGGTTGACGACGAAGGCCTTGTTGGCGGCGGTGGCGTAGGCCGGGTTGTGGTTCCAGAAGCCGATGAGCAGCCACGACGCGAGTCCGACGCCCTCCCAGCCGACGAAGAGCAGCAGGTAGGAGTCGGCGAGGACGAGCAGGAGCATCGACGCCACGAAGAGGTTGAGGTAGGCGAAGAAGCGCCGCTTGTCGGGGTCGTGCTCCATGTACCCGAGCGAGTAGACGAGGATCAGCGACCCGACGAAGGTCACGAGCAGGACGAAGGCCACCGACAGCGGGTCGATGAGCAGCCCGGCCGTCACGTCGATCGACCCGCCGGGGACCCAGTCGTAGAGCTCGATGGTGGCGGCCCGCTCGGCGGGGTCCTTCGCCAGCAGCGCGACGAAGATGGCCGCTCCGATGACGAAGGAGGCCCAGGACAGGGCGGTCGCCAGGAGGGGACCGAAGGAGTCGGTGAGCCGGCCGCCGAGCAGCAGCAGGGCGGCACCCAGCAGCGGCAGGGCGACGAGCAGCCAGCCGAGGGCGGTGACCCCCGAGGCCGGCTCGGGCGCGGCGGCGGCGGTCACCTGGGCAGCCGTCGCAGACAGTGCGGTGAGCAAGGTGGCTCCTTACAGCTTCAGCAGGTTGGCGTCGTCGACCGAGGCCGACCGGCGGGCACGGAAGACGGCCATGATGATGGCCAGACCGACGACGACCTCGGCCGCGGCGACGACCATCACGAACATCGCGATGACCTGCCCCTCGACCGAGCCGTGCATGCGGGCGAAGGTGACGAAGGCGAGCGACGCCGCGTTGAGCATGAGCTCGACACCCATGAAGACGATGATCGCGTTGCGCCGCAGCAGGACGGTCGCACTACCGATCGCGAAGAGGATGATCGCCAGGTAGATGTAGTTCAGCGGGCTCACTGCTGCCTCCCTTCGGGCGTGCTCTCGGAGGCCGTGCGGCCCAGGGACTCAGTGGAGTCAGCCGACTCGTCCGTGCGACTCTCGTGCTCGTCGATCTCGGTGTAACGGGTCGGTGACGTGACCTGCTCGCGGGCGACCAGCACCCGGTTGAGCGAGAGCTCGGAGATGCTGCCGTCGGGCAGCAGGGCCGGGGTGTCGACCGCGTTGTGGCGGGCGTAGACACCGGGGACCGGGAGGCCGGCGAGGTGCTCGCCCTCGCGGAAGCGCTTCTCCATCCACTCCTTCTGCGTCGGCTTGGCGATGATCCGCTCGCGGTGGGCGAAGGTCATCGCGCCGATGGCGGCGACGGTCAGCAGACCGGCCGTGACCTCGAAGAGCCACACGTACTTGCCGAAGACGAGGTAGGCGATGGCCTCGACGTTGCCCGGGTCGGTGTTGACCGCGGTCAGGTTCGGGTCACCCGTGTAGGTGATCCGGCCGACGGCCCCGACGAGCAGGGCGACCAGGCCCAGGGACAGCAGCACGGTCATGAAGCGCTGGCCCTTGAGGGTCTCGACGAGCGAGTCCGAGTGGTCGACACCGACGAGCATGACGACGAAGAGGAAGAGCATCATCACGGCGCCGGTGTAGACGAAGATGTGCACGATGCCGAGGAAGGGCGCTTCCTGCAGGAGGTAGAACGCGCCGATGACGATCATGGTCGTCACCATGCCGATGGCCGCGTGCACCGCCCTGCGGGCGAAGAGCAGCGCGAGGGCCCCCGGGACGGCGACGGCGCTGAGCAGCCAGAAGAAGACGGCCTCACCGGTGCCGGTCATCGAACGCCCTCCGCGTGGTTTCTGGGAGCCACTGCCTCGTCCGTCGGGGTCGCTCCGCTGTCGTCGACGGCGTGCTCGTCGACCCAGGCGCGCTGCTCGTCGGTGGCGGCCGCCACCTTGCCGTTGTAGTAGTCGCGCTCGTTCATGCCCTCGACCATCGGGTGGGGCGCGGAGATCATGCCCTCCTGCAGCGGTGCGAGCAGCTGCTCCTTGGTGAAGATCAGGTCGGCGCGGTTGTTGTCGGCCATCTCGTACTCGTTGGTCATCGTCAGGGCGCGCGTGGGGCACGCCTCGATGCACAGGCCGCAGAAGATACAGCGCAGGTAGTTGATCTGGTAGATGTGCCCGTACCGCTCGCCGGGGCTGAAGCGCAGCCCCCGCTCGTCGTCGTTGTCGGCGCCCTCGACCAGGATCGCGTCCGCCGGGCACGCCCAGGCGCACAGCTCGCAGCCGACGCACTTCTCCAGACCGTCGGGGTGACGGTTGAGCTGGTGGCGCCCGTGGAAGCGTGGCTGCGTCGGCCACTTCACCTCGGGGTACTCCTGCGTGGCGACCTTCCGGAACATCGTCTGGAAGGTCACCCCGAATCCGGCAACGGGGGCGAAGAGGTCCGCGAAGAACCCGCCCTTGGTCTCGTCGTCAGCCACGGTTGTGCTCCTCCTGCTCGGCGAGCGGTGCGCTGGTCTGCCGGGTACGCGCCGGCTTGGTCTCGATCGCGGTCCCGTCGCGGGGGGGCTCCACGAGTCGCTGGCCCGGCAGCGGCGGGACGGGGTGCCCACCGGCGAAGGGGTCGACCTCGCCGGGGAGGACATTGGCCTCCTCGATCTCGCCGGCCTTCTTCTCCGCACGGGTCTCCCAGATCCACATGGAGCCGAAGACGAGCACGGCGAGGAAGGCGATGATGATCAGCGAGGAGACCGGGAAGGCCCGACCGAGGATGGAGATGGTGCTGTCACCGAAGAAGCCGGCGTCGGCGCCGCGGATGAAGGCCACGACGACCACCCAGGCGACGGCCACGGGCATGAGGAACTTCCACCCCAGACGCATGAACTGGTCGTACCGGGTCCGCAGCAGGGTGCCGCGCAGCCAGACGAAGCCCCACATGAACAGCCACATCTTCACGGTGAACCACAGCACGCCCCACCAGCCGGTGTTGAACATGCCATCGCCGATCGCGGCGATGCCGGGGGGTGCCTGCCACCCACCGAGGAAGAAGGTGGTGGCCAGGGCGGAGACGGTGAACATGTTGACGTACTCACCGAGGAAGAACATGGCGAAGCGCATGCCCGAGTACTCGGTGAAGTACCCGCCGACGAGCTCGCCCTCGCCCTCGGCGAGGTCGAAGGGCAGACGGTTGGTCTCACCGACCATCGTGATGATGTACAGCACGAAGGACACGCAGGCCGGGATGATGAACCACAGGTCGGACTGGGCGGCGACGATCTCGCTCGTCGACATCGACCCGGCGTACATGAAGACGGCCACCAGGGCCAGACCCATCGCGATCTCGTAGGAGATGATCTGCGCGGTCGCGCGCAACCCACCCAGCAGCGGGTAGGTCGAGCCGGCCGACCAGCCACCGAGGACGATCCCGTACGCGGCGATGCCTGCGACCGCGAGCACGAGGAGCGCGGCGACGGGCAGGTCGGTCAGCTGCAGTGGCGTGGTGTGGCCGAACAGCTCCACCTCGCCACCCAGCGGGACGATGGCGAAGGAGATGAAGGCCGCGGAGGCGAACACGACCGGCGCCAGGGTGAAGATCAGGGCGTCCGCCCCCTTGGGGCGCACGTCCTCCTTGAGCATTGACTTCATGCCGTCGGCCAGGGACTGGAGCAGACCGAAGGGCCCCACGCGGTTGGGACCGGGGCGCTGCTGCATGCGACCGATGATGCGCCGCTCGAACCAGATCATCAGCAGGACGCTGAGGAGCAGGTAGACGAAGAGCATCAGGGCCTTGACGAGCGAGAGCCACACCGGGGTGTCGCTGAAGTCGGCCACCACCGGCTGCTCGGCCGCCGTGGTCAGGATCGCGAGGGTGTTCACGCGGCACCGCCCTTCGTCACGGAGACGATCGCTCCGGCTCGCCCGGAGAGGCTGCGCACGTCGCAGCTCTCGGAGTTCGTCGGCAACCACACGACGTGATCGACCATCGCGCGGATGTCGGCCGGCAGGGTGATGCGCACGTCATCGGCGGAGACCGTGACGAGGTCGCCCTCGACGATCCCCAGGGTCTGGGCCGTCAGCGGGGAGAGGGCCGCACGCGGCGCCTTCGCGGTGCCGGCCAGGAAGGGCTCGCCGTCCTGCATCGTCCCCTTGTCGAGCAGCGGACGCCACGTCGCCAGGACGGCCTCACCGGCGCCGGGCTCGGGCAGGACGGTCGCCGGGACGTCGGTCACCGGGCCGCCGGCCGTCGGGGCCGCAGCGGTCTCGATGGCGCGTCGCGCCTCCCCGACGGTGCGGGTGCCCAGGAAGGCACCCATCTCGTCGGCGAGCATGTGCAGCACCCGGTGGTCCGGGACGGCGTTGGTCTCGAGGGAGACCTCGAAGGGACGCACCCGTCCCTCCCAGTCCATGAAGCTGCCCGCGCGCTCGGCGTGCGGGGCGACCGGCAGGACGACGTCGGCGTGCTCGGTGACGTTGCTCGGGCGCACCTCGAGGGAGACGACGAAGGCCCGCTCGAAGGCCTGGCGAGCACCCGCCACACCGATGTCGTCGGCGTCCACGCCACCGACGACGAGGCCGCCGATCGACCCGGCGCCGGCGGCCGCGAGGATCCCCGTGGTGTCGAGGCCGTCGCCGGTCGGGAGGCAGCCGGCGGCGATCGCGCCGCGCTCCCCCGCACGACGCGGGATCCACGCGAGGCGGGCCCCGGTGGCCTCCGCGAGGCGGACGGCTGCGGTCAGTGCACCGGGCACGGTCGCCAGACGCTCGCCGACGAGGATCGTCGCGCCCTCCTCGCGCAATGCGGCATGAGCCGCGGCCAATGACTCCGGGGCCTCGTCGTCCGCCAGGGCGGCGAGCACCTCGGTCTCGGTGCCGGGGGCGGACGGGATGAGGCTGCCGCCCATCTTGGTCAGGCCGCGGGTGGCCAGCGGCGCGACGGCGTGGACCTTCAGACCGTGCTTGCGGTACGCCTTGCGCAGCCGCAGGAAGACGATGGGGCTCTCCTCCTCCGGCTCGAAGCCGACGAGGAGGACCGATCCGGCCTTCTCCAGCTGCCGGTAGGTCACGCCACCGGTCTGCGGGGTCGCTCCCGCGACGTGGCGCAGGAGGACGTCGCGCTCCTCGGCCGAGTGCGGTCGGGCGCGCATGTCGATGTTGTCGGTCCCGAGGACCTCACGAGCGAGGGTGGCGTAGGCGTATGCGTCCTCGATGCTCACGCGGCCGCCGGTGAGCACACCGTGGCCCCGGGCGGCGCGCAGCCCGTCCGCAGCGGCCGCGAGGGCCTCCTGCCACGACACGACGCGCAGCTCGCCCCCTTCGTCCCGGACCATCGGGAACTCGAGGCGGTCACCCAGGGAGGCCCAGGTGAAGGCCCAGCGGCCCTTGTCGCAGTTCCACTCCTCGTTGACCTCGGGGTCGTTGCCGGCCAGGCGGCGGAGCACGGTGCCACGACGGTGGTCGCTGCGGATGGAGCAGCCGGAGGCGCAGTGCTCGCAGATGTCCGGCGTCGAGACGAGGTCGAACGGACGCGAGCGGAAGCGGTACGCCGCACCGGTGAGGGCGCCCACCGGGCAGATCTGGACGGTGTTGCCCGAGAAGTAGGACTCGAAGGGCTTCTCCTCGTAGATCAGCACCTGCTGCAGGGCACCGCGCTCCCCCATCTCGATGAAGGGGTCGCCGGCGATCTGGGACGAGAATCGGGTGCAGCGCGTGCACAGGATGCAGCGGTCGCGGTCCAGCAGGACCTGCGAGGAGATGTTGATCGGCTTGGGGTAGGTGCGCTTGATGTCGTCGAAGCGCGAGGTGGCCCGGCCGTTGCTCATCGACTGGTTCTGCAGGGGGCACTCGCCGCCCTTGTCGCAGACCGGGCAGTCCAGCGGGTGGTTGATCAGGAGCATCTCCATGATCCCCTGCTGGCCCTTGTCCGCGATCGGGGAGGTGTGCTGGCTGCGCACCTGCATGCCGTCGCTGACCGTCATGGTGCAGCTCGGCTGGGGCTTGGGCATCGGCTTGACGTTGCCCTCACGGTCCGGGGTCGCCACCTCGACGAGGCACTGGCGGCAGGCGCCGATCGGGTCCAGCAGCGGGTGGTCGCAGAAGCGCGGGATCTCGATCCCTGCCTGCTCGGCCGCGCGGATGATCAGGGTGCTGCGCGGGACGGACACCTCCACCCCGTCGATGGTGACGGTGACGAGGTCGGGCTTGGCCTCGGCCCCGGGCGTCTGCTTGTCGCTCGTGGTGGTCATGCGGTCACCTGCACAGTCTCCTGGTTGGCGAAGAGCGTCGAGGCTGCTGGCGGGAAGAGCTCGCTGGCCGGCGTGTGGCAGCCCGCCTCGAACTCCTCACGGAAGTACTGCACGGCCGAGGTGATCGGGCTCGTGGCACCGTCACCGAGCGCGCAGAAGGCGCGGCCGAGGATGTTGTCGCAGATGTCGACGAGCATGTCGATGTCCTGCTGGGTGCCACGACCCTCCTCGATCCGGTGCAGGATCTGGGCGAGCCAGTAGGTGCCCTCACGGCACGGTGTGCACTTGCCGCAGGACTCGTGCATGTAGAAGTCGTTCCACCGGCTCACCGCGCGCACGACGGAGACGGTGTCGTCGAAGATCTGCAGGGCGCGGGTGCCGAGCATCGAGCCGTGGGCGGCCACCGACTCGAAGTCGAGCGGCACGTCGAGGTGCTGGTCGGTGAAGATCGGCGTCGAGGAACCACCCGGGGTCCAGAACTTCAGCGGGTGGTTCGGGTCGCGCATGCCACCGGCCATGTCGATCAGCTCGCGCAGGGTGATCCCGAGCGGCGCCTCGTACTGGCCGGGGTGCTTCACGTGACCGGAGAGGGAGAAGATCCCGAAACCCTGGGACTTCTCGGTACCCATGTCGGAGAACCACTCGGCACCCTTGCCGACGATCAGCGGGACGGAGGCGATGCTCTCGACGTTGTTGACCACCGTCGGGCGCGCGTACAGGCCGGCGACCGCGGGGAAGGGGGGCTTGAGACGGGGTTGGCCGCGGCGCCCCTCGAGGGAGTCCAGCAGCGCGGTCTCCTCACCGCAGATGTAGGCGCCGGCACCGGCGTGGACGACGATGTCCAAGTCGTACCCGGTGCCGAGAATGTCCTTGCCGAGGTAGCCGGCCGCGTAGGCCTCCTCGACCGCGCGCAGCAGGCGACGGTAGACGTGGGCGACCTCGCCGCGCACGTAGATGAAGGCCTTGTCGGACCCGATGGCGAAGGAGGTGATGATCGCGCCCTCGATGAGGAAGTGCGGGGCGGCCATCATCAGCGGGATGTCCTTGCACGTGCCCGGTTCGGACTCGTCGGCGTTGACGACGAGGTAGCGCGGACCACCGTCGTGCGGCGGCAGGAAGCCCCACTTCATGCCGGTGGGGAACCCGGCACCGCCGCGCCCGCGCAGGCCGGAGTCCTTGGTCACCTGCACCAGGTCGGTCGGGTCCAGCTCCAGGGCGGAGCGCAGGGCTCGGTACCCGCCGTTGTCCTCGTAGGTGGCCATGGTCCAGGACTGCGGGTGGTCCCAGAACTTGGTCAGGATCGGGGTCAGCTGCGTCGGCATCCCGGTCACTCCCCCTTCTCGTCCGTGGTGCTCGGCGGGGTCTGGTCGGAGACGTTGTCCACGTCGGCGGGGACGTGGCGACCGGGCGCCAGGCCCTCGACCCGCTCGCCCGCCGTGTCCGGTGTGGTGGTGGGCCCGGGCTCATCGCCCGGGGCGGTCCATCCCTCGCGGTGGGCCACCTCGACGCCGCGGAGGGAGGCGGGGCCGGCCCCGACCCCTTCGTCCGCACGACCGTCGGTGAAGCCGGCGAGGAGACGTGAGGTCTCCTTGAAGCTGCACACGCGGTCCGGGCCGCGGGTCGGCTTCACGGGCTTGCCCGCACGCAGGTCGTCGACGAGCTCGACCGTCGACTCGGGGGTCTGGTTGTCGAAGAACTCCCAGTTGGTCATCACGACCGGCGCGAAGTCGCACGCGGCGTTGCACTCGACGCGCTCGAGGGTGATCTTGCCGTCCTCGGTGGTCTCGTCGTGACCGACGCCCAGGTGCTCGCTGACGGTGTCCCAGATCTGGTCGCCGCCCATGATCGCGCACAGGGTGTTGGTGCACACGCCGACGTTGTACTCACCGCTGGGGTGGCGCTTGTACTGCGTGTAGAAGGTGGCGACGCCCGAGACCTCGGCCGCGGTCAGGTCGAGCAGCTGTGCGCAGAACTCGATGCCGCGCCCGGTGACGTAGCCGTCGACGCTCTGGACGAGGTGCAGCATCGGCAGGAGCGCCGAGCGCTTCTGCGGGTAGCGCGAGATGATCTCCTGCGAGTCCGCGGTGAGCTGCTCGAGCACCTCGACGGTGTACGGCTCCTTGCTCTCCGACGAGACGTACAGGTACCCGAAGTCGGTCTGCCTGCCGAACTTGATGGACATCAGCGGTCCACTCCTCCCATGACGGGGTCGATCGAGGCGACCGCGACGATGACGTCGGCGAGGAAGCCCCCTTCGCACATGGCCGCGACGGCCTGCAGGTTGTTGAAGCTCGGGTCCCGGAAGTGGGCCCGGAACGGCCGGGTCCCGCCGTCGGCGACGATGTGGCAGCCGAGCTCCCCCTTGGGCGACTCGATGGCGGCGTAGGCCTGGCCGGGCGGGACGCGGAATCCCTCGGTGACGAGCTTGAAGTGGTGGATGAGCGACTCCATCGAGGTGCCCATGATCTCGCGGATGTGGTCGAGGCTGTTGCCCTGGCCGTCACCGCCGATCGCCAGCTTGGCCGGCCACGCGATGCGCTTGTCCGCGACCATCGTCGGGCCGGGGTTGTGCTGCAGCTCGTCGGTGACCTGCTCGATGATCTTCAGGCTCTCGAGCATCTCGTCGATGCGGATGGCCCACCGGTCGTAGGCATCGGCGTTGGTCCGGGTGATGACCTCGAAGTCGTACTTCTCGTAGCCGCAGTACGGGTCCAGCTTGCGCAGGTCGTGCGGCAGCCCGGTCGAGCGCAGCACGGGACCGGTGATGCCCAGTGCGGTGCAGCCCGTGAGGGACAGGACGCCGACGTCCTTGGTGCGGCCCTTCAGCAGGGGGTTCTCCAGCAGGATCGCCGAGAGCTCGGCGATGCCCTTGCGCAGCTGCGGGATCGTCTCGCGGATCTTGTCGATCGCGCCGTGCGGGAGGTCCTGCGCGACACCGCCGGGACGGATGTAGGCGTTGTTCATCCGCAGGCCGGTGATGGCCTCGATGATCGACAGGATGCGCTCGCGCTCACGGAAGCCGATCGTCATGACCGTCGTCGCGCCCATCTCCATGCCACCGGTGCCCATGCAGATCAGGTGGCTGGAGATGCGGGTGAGCTCCATCATCAGCACGCGGATGGCGCTGGCCCGCTCGGGGATGTCGTCGGTGATCCCGAGGACCTTCTCGATGGCGAGGCAGTAGGCCGCCTCCTGGAACATCGGGGTGAGGTAGTCCATGCGGGTGCAGAAGGTCACGCCCTGGGTCCAGGTGCGGAACTCCATGTTCTTCTCGATGCCCGTGTGCAGGTAGCCGATGCCGGCGCGGGCCTCGGTGACGGTCTCGCCGTCGAGCTCGAGGATGAGGCGCAGGACGCCGTGCGTCGAGGGGTGCTGCGGACCCATGTTGAGGATGATCCGCTCCTCGGGGTTCATCCCGAGCTCGCCCATCTCACGGTCCCAGTCGCCGCCCTGGACGTTGACGACGTGGCCCTCGGCGAGGTCGTCGGCGCCGGGTGTCGAGTGGACCCCGGTGTTCGTGTCGGTGGATGCCATCAGTTGTACGACCTCCGCTCGTCGGGCGGCGGGACGGTGCCGCCCTTGTACTCCACCGGGATGCCACCCAGCGGGTAGTCCTTGCGCTGGGGGTGGCCCGCCCAGTCGTCGGGCATGAGGATGCGGGTCAGCGCGGGGTGCCCGTCGAAGATCACGCCGAACATGTCCCAGGTCTCGCGCTCGTGCCAGTCGGCACCCGGGTAGACCTCGACGATGCTCGGGATGTGCGGATCGGCGTCCGGAGCGGTCACCTCGACGCGCAGCCGTCGGCCGCCGTGGGTGATCGAGAGCATGTGGTAGACCACGTGCAGCTCGCGACCCGAGTCCTGCAGGAAGTGGACCCCGGAGACGGAGACACACATCTCGAACCGCAGGTCGGGCTGGTCGCGCAGGGCGCGCATCACGGGCACGAGGTCCTCGCGGGCGACGTGGAGGGTCAGCTCGTCGGCGTGGACGACGACCTTGCGCACGAGGTCGGAACCGGTGGCCTCGGCGAGGGTGTCGACAGCGGCGTCGTACCAGCGGCCGTAGGGCCGCGTGGCCGCTCCCGGGAAGGCGATCGGGGCCTGCAGGCCCCCGTAGCCGGAGGTGTCCTGGCCCTGGCGCGCGCCGAACATGCCGACCCGCTGGCCCCGGACGACCGGCGTGTGGTCCGGGTCGACGTCGCCCACCTCGGGCGTACCGCCGACGTTGGTGTACTCGACCGGGCGCTGGTCGCCGGTGAGGCCCTCGGTCGAGGGGTAGTCCTCGTGCGCATTGCCGCCGAGTCCCTTGCCCTCCGGCCGGACGCCCTTGGGCTGCGGGGCCTCGACGTCCTTGCCCGGCTCATCCGGGGAGGCGTTCTCCTCGCTCATGCCAGCAGGTTCCTTCCGAGGAGGGACTCGTGGTCGTGGGTCGGGGCCTGCAGCTCGGTCGGGACCGCGCCGAGGGCAGCCTTCTCGGCGGCACGGGCCGCTGCCTCACGGTTGACGCCCAGCGGAGTGCTCTGGATCTGCTCGTGGAGGGTGAGGATCGAGTTGAGCAGCATCTCCGGCCGCGGCGGACACCCGGGCAGGTAGATGTCGACCGGGATGATGTGGTCGACGCCCTGGACGATCGCGTAGTTGTTGAACATGCCACCGGAGCTGGCGCAGACGCCCATCGAGATGACCCACTTGGGGTTGGCCATCTGGTCGTAGACCTGGCGCACGACCGGGGCCATCTTGTTGCTCACCCGACCGGCGACGATCATCAGGTCCGCCTGCCGGGGGGTCGCCGCGAAGCGCTCCATGCCGAAGCGGGCCAGGTCGTAGTGCGGGGTGCCCACGGCCATCATCTCGATGGCGCAGCACGCCAGGCCGAAGGTGGCGGGCCACATCGACGACTTGCGCATGTAGCCGGCGAGCTTCTCCACCGTCGTGAGTGCGATGCCCGAAGGCAGCTTCTCCTCAAGTCCCATTTTTCGTCTCCGTCCTCGTCAGTCCCACTCGAACCCGCCGCGACGCCAGACGTAGGCGTCGGCGATGAAGAACGCGTTGAACAGGAAGAGCACCACGGCACCGAGGGTGAAGGCCCCGAGCTCGTCGAAGGCGACGGCGAAGGGGTAGAGGAACAGGGCCTCGATGTCGAAGATGATGAACAGCATTGCGGTCAGGTAGTACTTGACCGGGAACTTGCCACCCTCAGCGGCCTGCGGAGTGGGCTGGATGCCGCACTCGTAGGCCTGTGCCTTGGCGGCGTTGTAGCGAGCAGGTCCGACGACCAGGCTCGTGCCGACCGAGACGAGCGCGAAGCCGAGGCCGAGCGCGAAGAGGATCAGCAGCGGGATGTAGGGGTTCATCGCTGCACGGCCTCGCTTTCTCTCATGTGATGCACGCCACTGACGATCCTAGGGCAGGTGTTTGCCCTGCCTGCAGTGCCCTCAGGCATTGGGGGCCATCCTGGTCAGGAGGCGCACGAGCCGGTCGTCGACCCCGCCGCCCTTCTCCTCGGGCAGGTTGGCCATGAGCTTGAGCATGAACTTCATCAGCGTCTCCCGGGGCAACCCGTACTTCGTCGCCAGGCGCATGATCTCGGGCTTGCCGATGATCTTGGCGAACTGCGCACCGAGCCGGAAGTAGCCGCCGTGCATGTCCTTCATCCGGGTGACGTAGGACTGCAGGACCCGCTCGCGGTCGGCCGCGGTCGGGCGGGCGAGGGCCTGGAGGATGGTCTCCGCGGCCGCGTGGCCGGCCTCGAGCGCGTAGTCGATGCCCTCGCCGTTGAAGGGGTTGACCATGCCGCCGGAGTCGCCGACGAGCATCAGGCCACGGTCGTAGAGCGGCTGGCGGTTGAAGGCCATCGGCAGCGCGGCAGCGGTGATCTCCCCGCTCATCGTGTCGGCGTTGATGCCCCACTCGGGCGGCATCGTCTCGACCCAACGGCGCATGACGTCCTTGTAGTCGGTGCGGCCGAAGGCCTCCGAGGTGTTGAGCACGCCCAGACCGACGTTGCTGCGACCGTCGCCGAGGCCGAACAGCCAGCCGTACCCCGGCATGAGGATCTTCTCCCCCTTCGGCGTCGTCGACCACAGCTCGAGGTGGCTCTCGAGGTACTCGTCGTCGTGGCGGGGGGTCTCGTAGTAGGCGCGCACGGCGACGGCCATCGGCCGATCCTCGCGCTTCTCGCGGCCCATCTTCACGGACAGCCGTGAGGAGACGCCGTCCGCGGCGACGACGACCGGGGCGTAGTACGTCTCGCGCTCGCCGGTGGCGCGGCCGCGCTGGTCGACGACCTTGGCGGTGACGCCGATGATGCGGTCCTGCTCGTCGAGGATCGGCTCGGCGACGTTGCGGCCCTCGAGGAGGGTGGCGCCGCTGGCGGCGGCGTGGCGGGCGAGCACCTCGTCGAGGTCGGCTCGGGCACGCACCATGCCGTGCCCCGGGAAGGAGGCGACGTCCGGCCAGTCGAGCTGGAGGGTCATGCCGCCGCCGATGATCCGCAGGCCCTTGTTGTGGGCCCACCCGTCGGTCTCCGACATGGGCAGTCCGAGGTTGATCAGCTGGCGGACGGCGCGGGGGGTCAGGCCGTCGCCGCAGATCTTGTCCCGGGGGAAGACGGACTTCTCCAGCAGGACGACGTCCTTGCCGGCCTTCGCCAACCATGCCGCCGTCGCGGAGCCACCGGGGCCGGCCCCGACGACGATGACGTCGGCGGTGCGGCCATCACCGGCCGCAGGCAGTGCACTGGTCACGAATGGGTTCCTCGAGGGCTTGTGAAGGATTTCACGATCGCGGGAAGCCTACCTCTCCATGTCGAGGCGAACGACACAGGTAGACCTAACCTCCGGGCCCGTTACCTCTTGGTCGCGCGGTGGAGGGCGACGATGCCGCCGGTCAGGTTGCGCCACTGCACGTCGGCCCATCCGGCCGCGGAGATCGTCGTGGCGAGCTCGCGCTGGGCGGGCCAGGCCTGGATCGACTCGGCGAGGTAGACGTAGGAGTCGGGGTTGGAGCTGAGCGTGCGGGCCACCGGCGGGAAGGCGGCCATGAGGTACTCGGAGTAGACCGTGCGCAAGGCCTTGTTGACCGGCTGGCTGAACTCGCAGATGAGCAGCCGGCCACCCGGCTTGGTCACGCGCAGGAACTCCGCGAGCGCCGCGCCGCGGTCGACGACGTTGCGGAAGCCGAAGGACATGGTGACCGTGTCGAAGGACTCGTCCGCGAATGGCAGCCGCGTCGCATCCGCGGCGGAGAAGTCCAGGTCGGGGTACTGGCGCTGGCCCTGGTGGAGCATCCCGAGCGAGAAGTCGGCCGAGACGACGTCCGCGCCCGCCTTGCGCAGCGGCACCGACGAGGTCCCCGTGCCCGCGGCGATGTCGAGGATGCGCTGGCCGGGCCGCGGCTCCAGCGACTGCAGGACGGCCCGCCGCCACAGGCGGGTCTGGCCCAGGGACATCACGTCGTTCATCAGGTCGTACTTCGCTGCGGTCTCGTCGAACATCGCGGCGACGGCCTTGGGGTCCTTCTGGAGGGTGGCGCGGCTCATGTGCACATCCTCGCACCCGCGGTCGTAGGCTGTTGCGGCCATGACATCTCCATCACCCGACGACGTCCCGGGGCCGCTCGGCCACTCCCGACCCGCCCTGGTCGTACGCACCATCTCCGTCCCCGCGGCTCAGGTCGGCGACCTGCTGAGGCTGCTGCCGGAGCCGGCGGACGCGGGCGACATCGTCTCGTGGGTGCGCAAGGGAGAAGGCCTGGTCGGGTGGGGCACGGTCGCGACCTTCCGCTCGCGCGGGTCGGACCGCTTCGTCCGGGCGCAGGAGTGGTGGCGCACGGTGACCGCCGAGGCCATCGTGCGCGACGACGTGGACGAGCCCGGCACCGGGCCCATCGCCTTCGGGTCGATGGCCTACTCGTCGCACTCCGGCACCGAGTCCGTGCTCGTCGTCCCCGAGGTCGTCGTCGGCCGCCGCGGTGACCGGGCCTGGGTGACGACGACCACGACCGCCGCCGCGGTCCCGACGGCCGACGAGCCGCTCGAGCCCCAGCCCGCCCCCGTGGACCCCGGGGCGGTCGCCTTCACCGACAGCGACCTGACCAAGGAGCGGTGGGCCGCCGCCGTCGAGGAGGCGGTCTCCCGGATCAACGCCGGCGACCTGGACAAGGTCGTCCTCGCGCGCTCCGTGCAGGCGACCGCGGACGAGCGCATCGACCCCCGCTGGCTGCTCACGCGCCTGGCCGAGGACTACGACACCACCTGGGTCTTCGCCGTGGACGGGCTGGTGGGCGCCACCCCCGAGATGCTTGTCCGCCTCGAGCGCGGCCTCGTGACCTCCCGCGTGCTCGCCGGCACGATCCGCCGCACCGGTGACGACAGCCACGACCTGGCACTCGCCGGCTCCCTGGCCCGCAGCAGCAAGGACCTCGAGGAGCACGAGTACGCCGTGCGCTCGGTCGCGGACGCGCTGACCGACCACACCTCCTCGATCAACGTGCCGGAGTCCCCCTTCGTCCTGCACCTGAACAACGTGATGCACCTGGCGACGGACGTCGCGGGGGTCGTCGACGACAGCTCCACCTCGCTGGCCCTGGCCGCCTCGCTGCACCCGAGCGCGGCGGTGTGCGGGACCCCGACGGCGGACGCCGACCGCGTCATCGCGGAGCTGGAGCACATGGACCGCGGCCGGTACGCCGGGCCGGTCGGCTGGATGGACGCCTCCGGTGACGGCGAGTGGGGCATCGCGCTGCGGTGCGGCTCCTACGACGCGCCCAACTCCCTTCGCCTCTACGCCGGCTGCGGCATCGTCGCCGGCTCCCGCGCCGAGGACGAGGTCGCGGAGTCGGTGGCCAAGCTGCTGCCGATGCGCACCGCCCTGGGCGGCTGACGCCCGAGGGCCCGGGTCAGCCCAGGGCCGCGACGACGGCCGCCCGGGTCCGCTCCCCTGCGGCGCGGCGGGAGCCGGCGGCGATCGGGACCCGGACCACGCGGACACCCGTGGCGGGGGTCTCGACCAGGCGGGCGAGGTCCTCGGGGGTCCGGGCGGTCGTGGCGGGCACGCCGTGAGCGGCGCAGAGGGCCTCGATGTCCGCGCCGGTCGGCGTGGTGAAGAGCCGGCGCATCGGCCCGGCGTGCTCGTCCGCCCCGTACTCGAGGGTGTCGAAGATGCTGCCCCCGTCGTCGTCGACGACGACGATCGTCAGGTCCGGCACCGGCTCGTCGGGACCGATGAGCAGTCCGTTGGCGTCGTGGAGGAAGGTCAGGTCCCCGAGCAGCGCGTAGGTCGGGTCGGTGCGGGCCAGCGCCAGCCCGACCGCCGTCGAGACGCAGCCGTCGATACCGGCCAGCCCACGGCTGGTCACGGGGCGCACGTCGGCCCGCGGCCGTGCCACCCCGAGGTGCAGGTCCCGGGCGACGCTGCTGCTGCCGAGGAGCACCAGGCTCTCCCCCGGCACCGCGTCGTGCAGCGTCCGGGCGGTCGTGGGCCCGTCGAGGTCACCGGCACCGTCCAGGGCGTCGGCCACCCGGTCGGCGGCCTCCAGCCACGTCCGGGCGAAGGCCGTGCCCCTTGGTGCGCGGGTCCCCCCGCCCGCGCGAAGGGGGGCCGCCCCCCGGTCGTCGTCGTCACCGATGAGCGCGGCGAAGGGGTGGACCGCTGCGGCCGAGTGCGTGGCATCGGCCCAGCCGGCGGCCCCGGGCTCCCCCGGCGTCACGACCTCGACACGCACGCCGGGACGACGGGTGAGGGCCGGGATCGCGCGCCCGAGGGTCGGCCGGCCGATGACGAGGAGACGGGCGGGCAGGTGGGCGTCGACCCACCCGGTGGCGGCAAGGAGCTGCGCACCGTGCGGGAGGACCAGGTCGTGCGTCCCCGGCCCCGGCTCGGCGATGACCGGCGCGCCGTGGCGGGCCGCCCAGTCCAGCGCGGCGGCGCGGTGCTCGGCGCCCGGGAGCTCGCCGATGACGACGAGGGTCTGCGGGTCGTGCGCCAGGGGCGTGGCCCCGGCAGTTGCCACCGGGGCGGGCGCGGGCAGGGTCACCCACGGCGTCCCACCGGGGCGACCGGCGACCGGGTCCGATGGTTCGAGGTGTTCGGGTGTGTCCAGCGGCGCCCTAGTACCTCGAACCGTGGACGTCGTGTCCGGCGCGAGGGGGTCGCGGTAGGGCAGGTCGAGGTGGACCGGCCCGGCGTGACCGGAGCCGCCGAGCGCCCCGGTGGTCGCTGCCCATGCGCGGGCGGCACCGGTGCGCCATGCCGCGGCCTGGCGGGGCGGGTCCTGCGGGGTCTCCAGCTCGAGGGCGAGCCGGACGTGCTCCCCGAAGATGCCGGGCTGGTCGGTCGCCTGGTTGGCGCCGACTCCCCGCAGCTCGGGTGGCCGGTCAGCGGTGAGCAGGAGGAGCGGGACCGCCCCGTGGTGTGCCTCGAGGACGGCGGGGTGGAGGTTGGCGACGGCGGTGCCGCTCGTGGTGATGACGACGGCCGGGCGCCTGCTCTCCTTGGCCAGACCGAGGGCGAGGAAGGCCGCGCTGCGCTCGTCCACCCGCACGTGCAGCCGGGCCCGACCGGACGCGTCGAGGTCGTGCGCGGCGTAGGCCTGGGGCGCCGAGCGGGAGCCCGGGCACAGGACGATCTCACGCACGCCGAGCCGGACGAGCTCGTCGAGGAGGACGCGGGCTCCGGTCGTCGAGGGATTCACGGGACCGATCCTGCCACTGCCGCGCTCCCGGCCGGGACCCGCTCGACCGCGTAGTCGATGACGACCGGGTCACCCCCTTCGCCGTCCAGGAAGGCGTCCGCGCCCGCGCGCCACGCCGCCAGCGAGGGGTCGTCGCTCTCGTCGACGAGGCGGGCGGTCTGCGCGTACAGCTCGGTGGCGTGCGCGTCCGTCGCCCCGTCGTCGGGCCCGAGCAGGTCAGCCACCCGGCGCTCCACGGTCACCCAGTCCTCCCGGTCGGAGTTGTCCGCGCCGTCGAGCCCGGCGACGGGGTCCTCGGTGTGCTCGAGGCTGAGCACCGACACGTCGTCGGGGACGTCCAGGCCCGCGACGGGCGCGCCGGCGGTGACGACGTGGGTGACCCGGAAGCGGCGGCGGAAGTGCGGGTCGGCGGCGAGCGCGGCGGCCGTGAGGCCGCCCTGGCTGCGGCCACCGAGGAGGACCCGGCTGCGTCCACCGGAGCCGGTGCGCCGCTGGGCGTCGGTGAGGGCGCGAGTGACGGCCCGCATCGTCAGGGTCTGCTCCCCCGCGGCGAGCAGGACGTTGCTCGTGAGGTCCCAGGGGTTCTCCCCCGCCCGGGGGTCGAAGCTCTGCGTCCCCGGCACGTCGACCACCCAGGTCCACGACCCTTCGGCGCGCGGGACACCGACGACCCGGACCCGGGAGCCGCCCGAGGTGGGGCCGCTGTCGTCGACGAGGTCGGCGACGCTGCGGGGCGCCCGCACACCCGTCACGACGTGGGGAACCACGCGCACGTCCTGGTCGGACTCGTCGAGGGCGATCCCCTCGGTCGCGGCGATGACGACCTGCAGTGCCTCCTGCTGCGTGCGTGGCGGGTAGGGCACACCCAGCCGTCCCGACCGCCACCGCAGCCAGGTCCCCAGCGCCGGTGTGCCCCTGCCGAGACCGATGACCAGACCGTCGAACCCCTCGGCCACGAACGGGACGAGTCCGGGCGCGTGCACGAGCAGCTCGTCGACCTCCTGCCCCAGTCCCAGGCCGAGACCGACGAGGGCCGCCGTGGCGGGTGCGCCGAGCACCGGCAGCCGCGGGAGCAGGAGCGGGGTGAGGAGACCGACCGCCAGGGCCGCGGTCGGCACGGAGGCGCCGATGGTGACTCCCACCGAGGTGGCTGCGACGTCGAAGAGCGCCTCCGCCGCCTGCTCCCCCTCGCGGTACAGCCCCACCGCCGCCCGGGTCGCCTCGGCGGTGGCGAGCACCCGCGCCGAGACCCCGACGGCGTCGCGGGCGCAGTCGAGGACCGCGGCCTCCGCGGTCACGTACTCGACGGGTGCGATCACGCCAGCGAGTGCGAGAGCCGGCTCGACCGCCGTGGCGCCGACGAGCACCGCGGTCTCCGCCACGTCCCGGCCGGCGACCTCCAGGACCCGCGCCCCCTCCTCGAGCTCCTCGAGGGAGACGGCCAGGCCGTGCGCGCCGCCGGTGACGGTGAGCTCGCGGCTCACGGCAGCACCCGCACCGGACGGGGAAGCCGTGCGACCGCGTGAAGCGACTGGGTCAGTCATGACTCACCGGCAGGTGAGCCGGCATGACTCACCGGAGGCGTCCGCCGCACGGCCGCGTGCCCCGACGCAACCGCCGCCAGCGTCCGCACCGCGGCGGCTGCGTCCCGGAGGGCGGCACCGAGCGCGGTGAGGTCGGCCGCGTGCGCCGCGACGAGCTCGCGGTGCCGGTCGGCGGCAGGGCCCCGCCACGAGTGGCTCGTACCGTGCGCGGTCCGCGCGACGAGCCCGTCGACACCGTCGGCGAGGCGCTCCAGGCGGAGGGCTGGTACCTCGAGGTCCTCGAGCAGCAGCGGTGGGATGTCCATGCCCACAGCCCATCGGCTCGTGGGGTGAGCGAGCGCCCCCTTCGCCCCGGTTGTGGAGCAGCGGAGTCAGGCGGCTCGGGCTGTGGACGTGGGGGTCACAGGTGCGCCAGGGCGGCGGTGACACGGTCGCGCCACCAGTCCAGCCGCGCCGCGGGCGCGGCGTGGGTGGCGAGCAGGTCGGGGTCGGGCACGACGTCGCGCACGGGCAGCTGCCCGTGCACGGGCAGGAGCGGGTCGGTCGTGACGTCCGCGCCGAGCAGCGCCCCGGTGCCGAGACCGCAGGCGTGCTCCAGCTCGGGCAGCGCTGCGGCGAGCGCCACCCCGGCCCGCAGGCCGACGCTGGAGTCGATCGCGGAGGAGACGACGGCCGGCAGCCCGCAGTCGGCGACGACCTCGAGGGCGCGGACGACGCCACCGAGGGGGGCGACCTTGACCACCACGAGGTCCGCGGCGCCCAGCCGCGCGACCTCGAGCGGGTCCTCGGCCTTGCGGATCGACTCGTCGGCGGCGACCGGTACGTCGATGCCGGCGCGCGCCAGCTCCACCCGCAGCCGGGCGAGGTCACGCACGTCGGCACAGGGCTGCTCGGCGTACTCCAGGCCGAAGGGGGCGAGGGCTGCGAGCGCGTCGTGCGCCTGGGTGAGGGTCCAGCCGCCGTTGGCATCGACGCGGATGCGACCGTGCGGGCCCATGGCGTCGCGGACCGCGGCGACCCGGTCGATGTCATCGGCCCGGCTCTGGCCGGACTCGGCGACCTTGACCTTGGCGGTGGTGCATCCGTCGTAGCGGGCGAGGATCCCCGCCACGTCGCCGGCGGGGACCGCAGGGACGGTCGCGTTGACGGGCACCGCGGTGCGCACCGGGTCCGGCCACCCGGTCCAGGCGGCTTCGATCGCCGCGGCCAGCCAGCGGGCCGACTCCTGCGGCCCGTACTCGACGAAGGGCGCGAACTCACCCCAACCGTGGGGCCCGCGCACCAGCGCGATCTCCCGCTCGGTGATCCCGCGGAACCGGGTGCGCAGCGGCAGGGTGACGACGTGCAGCGCGTCGAGCAGCTCGTCCGGGGCCGGTGCGCTCATCGGTCGCGGCTGGAGAGCACGCAGAACTCGTTGCCCTCCGGGTCGGCGAGCACCGTCCAGGTGACATCGGGGTCCTGGCCGACATCGACGCGGGTGGCGCCCTTGACCAGCAGCTCCTCGATCAACGCGTCCCGGTCCTGGTCGATGTGCGGGGCGAGGTCGATGTGCAGGCGGTTCTTCACCGTCTTGCCCTCGGGTACCGGCGCGAAGACGAAGGTCGGCGGCATCGCCTGCCACGTCTCCACCGTGTCGACGGGGTCGTCGCTGGTCCCGGGCGGGACGACGTTGACCTCGTACTCGTCCTCGAAGCCGAGCTCCCAGTCGAGGACGTCGGCCCACCAGCGGGCAAGGGTTGCGGCGTCCCGCGCGTCCACGGAGACCTGGTACCAGCGAAGTGCCATGGCCCGACGGTAACCGAGGGCGCGACCGGTCAGTCGGTGAACTTGTCCAGTCTGGCGGCGAGAAGGCGGACCCGGTGCGCATTGCCGTGCAGCTCGACGTACCGCTGCCCGTACACCGACAGCAGGGCGTCATCGAGACGGCGGACCGCGCCGGGCGGGTAGCGGTACCCCATCCGCGACTCGATGGCCTCGACGTCGACGTCCCGCAGGACCTCGCGCAGCTCGGACAGAGAGGTGATGCCCAGCTCGAGCAGCAGGCTGCTGATCCACGCGTAGTGGTCGGTGCGGGACCAGCCGGCGTCCGTGAACTGGCCGGCGAGGAAGGCGGCGAGGTCGGTGGGACTGATCCGGGGGTCGTCGTCGGCTCCCTCCGCCGGCGACGTGAGCTCCTCGCGGTGGCGGTCGCGGATGGCGGTGAACTGCTGGTCGGCCAGCTCGAGGAGACCCGCCGCGAGGGTGAACCGGCGGTCGAAGTCGGGGCCGTGCTCCGCGCTGACGGATCCCTTGTAGCGCACGTCGTGCTCGAACTCCGCCCAGGCGTGCTGGAGCACGGTGCGGATCTGGACCGAGGCCAGGGTCCCGGTGGGGATCCCCGGCTCCTCGCGCTCCTCGTCGAGGGCGACGAGGAGGTGCCGGCTCGAGTAACCGAACCGTCCGGCGTCCGCCGTCTCCTGGCCCATGTCGCGGTCCTCGCGCACCTCGAGCTGGGCCGTGAGCAGCTGGGCGACCGCGGCGACGTCGGAGAGCACGTAGGTGACGACACGGACGCCGATCTGGTCGGTGATGTCGGTGAGCGGCTTCGGGTGCGCGAGCCGGCCACCCGGCAGTCGGCGGGCTGCCTTGCTGGCGAAGGACTCGACCGACTTGGTCCGCCCGGTCACCGCCAGGTAGTTGATGCCCGCGTCGTCGAGCAGCTGCGTCACGAGGGCGACATAGGCGTCCGTGACGGCGCGCAGCTCCTCGCGTCCGGCGGCGTAGCGCTGGACGGCCCTGCGGACCCGGGTCGACTGCTTGCTCGCCATGGGGACAGCCTGCCTCACGTCGGCTCCCCGGGGCCGCCCGGCACGTCACCCCGCCGCCACTTGCCCGAGTGCGGCCTCGGCCGTGCGGGCGAGGTCACGGTAGGTGATCAGCTCGTTGCGGAAGCGGCTCACGAGCAGGCCGGTGTCGCCGAGGACGTAGACCCCCGGGGCCTCCGAGGGACTGCGCCCGTGCGGCCACTGGCTGCCGCCGACGAGCAGCGCCAGGCTGCGGGAGCGCGCCGAGGGTGCCGTGCCCTCACCCAGCCCGCGCACGAAGGTTCCGTAGCTGAAGGGGGCGCCGGTGCCGGTGAGCGCATTCGCCTTGACGACGGTGTGGACGATCGTCGCCGTCACCTTGGTCGGCGGGAAGTCCCGCCACAGGTGGAGCATCCCCGCGTGGGCGGCCGTGGCGAGAAGCCGACGGTAGGCCGTGATCAGTTGCCCGGACAGGATCGGCGCCGGTTCCAGCAGGTCGAGGTGCTCGTCGACGGCGCACGCGAGGTCCCGGCTCCCGAGTGGCAGCAGGTCGGGCTCGAGCGGCTCCCCCAGCGGCAGCGGGTCGTCGTCCAGTGTGTCGAGTGCCTCCTTGCTGCCGACCACGCGCTCGAGCCAGTGGAGCATCTGCTCCTGCGGCTCCTCCCGGACGATCACGCGCTCGACCCGTGGCGGCGGTGCGGGCTCGCGCAGGTGCGCCAGCTCGAGGGCGGCACACTCGTACCCGCTCCCGGAGACCGGCCGAGTCACCGAGTCGACGACGTGACCGTCGATGAGGACGACCTCGGTCACCGTGCCCAGGCCGTCCGGGACGCGACCGGCGTCCCGGGACGGGGGGACCCCGTCGAGCCAGGGGTCCCTCCCCCACTCGTCGTCGGGCTCCAGCAGCCCACCGTCCACTCCGTACAACCAGCGCTCGCCCATCGGTCCGTCCTCTCGTCGGTGACCGGTCCCTGCGATCGGCCACGTGCCCAGCCCACCGGCTGCGGGAGGGGAGGGGGAGCCCCCTTCGCCCGGCTGTGGGGGTCGACGGACCGGCGACGGGGGTTGTGGAGATCGCGGCAGCGAATGGCCATAGGCTCGGGCCGTGAGTGCACTGGAGAACGTCAGCGAGACCTTCGACCCGCAGGCCTGGGAGGTGGTCCCCGGCTTCGAGGACCTCACCGACATCACGTACCACCGCTCCACGGAGCTCGGCTGCGTGCGGATCGCCTTCGACCGCCCCGAGATCCTCAACGCCTTCCGACCGCACACCGTCGACGAGCTCTACCGCACGCTCGACCACGCCCGCCGCAGCCCGGACGTCGGCGTCGTCCTGCTCACCGGCAACGGCCCCACGCCGCGCGAGGGCAGCAGCGCGACGACCGAGGGCTGGGCCTTCTGCACCGGCGGCGACCAGCGCATCCGCGGCCGCTCCGGGTACCAGTACGCGAGCGACCCGACCGGCGACGACAGTGTCGCCGGCATCGACGAGCGCCGGGTCAAGGCCGAAGGGGGCCGGCTGCACATCCTCGAGGTGCAGCGGCTCATCCGCACCATGCCGAAGGTCGTCATCGCCCTCGTCGGCGGCTGGGCCGCCGGCGGCGGGCACTCGCTGCACGTCGTGTGCGACATGACGATCGCCAGCCAGCACGCCCGCTTCAAGCAGACGGACGCCGACGTGGGTTCCTTCGACGGCGGCTACGGGAGCGCCTACCTGGCGAAGATGGTCGGGCAGAAGCGCGCTCGCGAGATCTTCTTCCTCGGCCGCGCCTACACCGCACAGGAGGCCCACGAGATGGGCGCCGTCAACGCGGTCGTCGAGCACGCCGAGATCGAGGTCGAGGCGCTGCAGATGGCCCGCGAGATCATGGCCAAGTCGCCGACAGCGATCCGGATGGTCAAGTTCGCCCTGAACCTCACCGACGACGGGCTCATGGGCCAGCAGGTCTTCGCCGGCGAGGCCACGCGGCTGGCCTACATGACCGACGAGGCCGTCGAGGGGCGTGACCAGTTCCTCGACAAGCGCGACCCGGACTGGTCGTCCTTCCCCTGGTACTTCTGACCGCCTTCTCACCTGTCGGGCAGCCGCGGTCCCGAGGTGTGATGCCGGCCACCGGCGCGTAGGGTGCCCGCCGTGGACGTCGCCCTCACCCTCATCGCCATCGCCCTTGCGATCCTGCTCATCATCAGGTTCAAGGTCGACCCGGTCATCTCGCTGATCGTCTCCTCGCTCTTCCTCGGCCTGTCTGCCGGGGTGGGGCTGGCGGGGACCACCGAGGCGATCACGGTCGGCTTCGGCGACATCATGACCGAGGTCGGTCTGCTCATCGGCTTCGGTGTCCTCATCGGCTCGCTGCTGCAGGCGACCGGGACCTTCCGTCGGTTGGTGGACATCATCGCCGCCCGGGTCGGGGGCCGTCTGCCCTACGCGATGGCCGCTGCGCTGTCGACGATCTTCCCCTCGATCTACGTCGACGTGCAGGTGGTCCTCGCCTCGCCGATGGCCCGCCAAGCAGCGCCGGTCATCGACAAGCGCCGCGGCCTCCCGTGGCTCGCCGGGTCGATCGCCATCGGCATCTTCGCGGGGTACGTCTTCGTCGTGCCCGGGTTGGCGGCCGTCGCCGTCGCCGGGCTGCTCGACCTCCCCCTGGGCACCTACCTCATCTACGGGGCCCCGATCGGGTTGATCACCGCGTTGGTGGTGGCCTTCCTCTTCAAGCTGCTGCTGAGCACCGGCTTCTGGAACGAGCGCACCGACATCGACGAGGACGAGGTCGAACATCCTGACCACCCGCACCACGCGGCCTGGAAGGCCATCGGCACCGAGGACGAGCACCGGGCGGCGCACGACGCGCACGACGCCGACATCGAGGACCCTGACGCGATCCCGGCCAAGGCGCTGCGGATGCCGCTGATCCTGCGCCTGAGCCCTGTGCTCATCCCGCTCGTGCTCATCGCCATGGGCGCCTTCGCCGAGCTCTTCGGCAGCGACAACGCGGTCATCGCGTTCGTCGGCAATGCCAACATCGCGCTCTTCATCGGCCTGCTCGTCGCCTTCGTGATCGGGCGCCGGACCCTGGGCGGCGACGGCACGGGCAATGCGCTCTCCCACGGCTTCCGCACCACGGGCGAGATCCTGCTCATCACCGGCATCGGTGGCTCGCTGGGCGCCGTCATCAGCGAGACCGGGCTCGACAAGACCCTCGCCGGACTCTTCTCCGCGGACGCCGGGGCACCGATCCTCATCACCGTCCTGCTGTCGTGGTTCATCGCCGCGCTGCTGCACTTCGCCATCGGCTCCGTGTCGGTTGGCGCGATCACCGCGGCCGGCATCATCGCGCCGGTCGTCGCCTCCACCGGGGTCGACCCCGTCGTCATCGCTCTGGCGATCGCCTCGGGTGCGATGTTCGCCCTGCACGTCAACAGCAACTTCTTCTGGATGTTCAAGAGCCTCCTCGGCCTGTCCACCCAGGGCGCGCTGAAGACGCTGACCCTCGCGACCTCCCTCGGCGCGGTCGTCTCGCTGCCGCTGGTGCTCGTGGCCAGTATCTTCGCCTGAGCCCGGGCACCATCAGATGGTCGGTCGGTGCGCTTCCCGTCGGTCCTCACCGCACGAGGTGACCACCTGATGCCGGGCGAAGGGGGCTGCGGCGCCGCCAGTACCCGACGAGCGCCACGGTGAGCACCACCGGCCACATCAGGAGTGGCACATAGGCCAGACCGAGGACCATCACCTCGACCGGGCCCATCCCCGCCGCCGGCGTCCATCCCTCGCGCAGGCCCAACCACACGCTGCCGTACGACGTGGCCAGCAGCCCCATGACGAGGTACAGCAGCACGGCCCCGGCTCCGCCCAGGGCCATCGGCAGCAGCCGGTGGATGGCCCGGCCGCCGAGGACCGGCACGAAGGGGGGTATCCGCTCGCCCCACGGCATCGCCAGGCCCAGGCAGAGCAGCGCCCCGGCCAGCTGCAGGGCATCGAGGCCGAGGACGTAGGCGATCCTGGAGCCCTCCGCGCGGTACCAGTCCGCGTCGACGAAGCCGGTGTCCACCCCGGCGAGCATCGCCAGGCGCCACAGGATCGAGGGCAGGACGCACAGCAGGCAGCCGAGCGCGGCTGCCCGCGCCCACCCCTGCGGCGGCACGCCCACACGGCCGACGGAAGCACAACGTGTCATCCCCATGCGGACGACGCTAGGGAGGCCGGCGCGCGCTGGCGATGGGGTTGGCCCGACGGGTTGTGGAGGGGCTCCCCCCGGCGCCCTGCGCATCCGCCAAGATGGACGGGTGCCGATCACCCCGCTCCCCCTGCCCGCAGGCCCCGCCGTGCTCGACGCCCTCCCCACCCTGGAGCGCGCGCTGACCGGCACCGCACCGATCCACCCGCACTCCCCGGACGAGTCGCCGATCATCCCGGACGGGCCGGTCCCCGACGACCTGGCGGTCACCGTCGCCACCTCCGGCTCGACCGGCACCCCCAAGCTCTCCCTCCTCACCGCCGCGAACCTCATCGCGAGCGCCGAGGCGACCGCCGAGCGGCTGGGTGGCCACGGGCAGTGGCTGCTCGCCCTCCCCCCGCACCACATCGCGGGGCTGCAGGTGCTGCTGCGGAGCATCACGGCAGGGACGACGCCGGTGGTCCTCGAGGCGTCGGGGGTCACCCCCCTTCGAGGCTCGGGTCGGGGGGCCCTCGCACCTCAGGACAGCGCCTTTGCCCTCGTCGAGGCCACGGCGAGGATGCACGGGGAGCGCCGCTACACCTCCCTCGTGCCCACCCAGCTCGCCCGGCTCGTCGATGACCCGCTCGGGCTGGAGGCACTGCGTCGCTTCGACGCGATCCTCGTCGGCGGGGCCGCCACTGCCGCACCGCTGCTCGACCGGGCCCGCTCCGAGGGCGTACGGATCGTGACCACCTACGGCATGTCCGAGACCGCCGGCGGCTGCGTCTACAACGGCAAACCCCTGCGCGACGTCACCGTGCGCACCGGGGTCGACGGCACCCTCGAGATCGGCGGACCGGTCGTCGCGCACGGCTACCTCGGCCTCGAGACGGACGCCTTCGTCGCCCGGGACGGGCAGACGTGGTTCCGCACCAGCGACCTCGGCTCCGTCGACGGCGAAGGGAGGGTCACCGTCCTGGGTCGGTCGGACGACCTGATCAACACCGGCGGGATGAAGGTCACCCCACGCACCGTCGAGGACGCCGTCGTCGCGCACGTCCCGGCCGTCACCGGCGCCGTGGTCGTCGGCCTGCCGGACCCCGAGTGGGGCCAGATCATCGGGCTCGCCGCGGTCACCTCACCCGGGGGGCCGCCGCCCGGTCCGGTGCCGCCGGAGGGGCTCGGCGAGATCCGCGAGATGCTGCGTCCCCACCTGCCCGCCCACGCGCTCCCCCGGCGGGCCCTCGTCGTGACGGAGATGCCCCTGCGCGGCCCCGGAAAGCCCGACCGCACCGCCGTGGCGCGCCTGCTCGAGGGCTGATCGCTCGTAGGATCGACCATCGTGGCCTCACTCTCCGACTGGATCGCCGGCGCCCGACCGCGAACCCTCCCCGCAGCCATCGCACCCGTCATCGTCGGCACCGCCGCCGCGGCGGCCCACTTGAACCTCGAGGAGGAGGAGACGGGTGCCGTGCTCGGCTTCGCACTGCTGGCCCTGCTGGTCTCCTGCTGCCTGCAGATCGGCGTCAACTACGCCAACGACTACAGCGACGGGATCCGCGGCACGGACGAGGAGCGCGTCGGCCCGGTCCGTCTCGTCGGGCAGGGGCTGGCCGCGCCGGCCGACGTGAAGGCGATGGCCTTCGCCTTCCTGGGGCTCGGCGGGTTCTTCGGCTTCGCGCTCGTCGCCCTGAGCGCGGCGTGGATCCTCCTGCCGATCGGCGCGCTCGCGATCCTCGCGGCCTGGCGCTACACCGGTGGCGACAACCCGTACGGCTACCGCGGATTGGGTGAGGTGTACGTCTTCATCTTCTTCGGCCTCGTCGCCACCCTCGGCACCCTCTACACCCAGATCGGCACGATCACCCCCATCGGCCTGCTCGGCGCCATCGGTGTCGGATCCCTGGCCAGCGCGATCCTCGTGGCCAACAACCTGCGCGACATCCCCACCGACAGCGAGACCGGCAAGACCACGCTCGCGGTCCGCCTCGGCGACGCGGGCACCCGCCGGCTCTACCTCGCGCTCTTCGTCGTGGCCGCCGTGTGCACGCTGCTCATGGCCATCTGGCAGGTCTGGGCGCCGGTCGCCCTCCTCGGGCTGCTCGTCGCGTGGCCGGGCATCAGGGCCGTCAAGGACGGGGCCACCGGCCGGGCGTTGATCCCCGCGCTGGGCCTGACCGGCATCGCCGAGCTGGCCTGGGCGGTCCTGCTGGTCGTCCCGCTGGCCGTCTGAGCGAGCGAGGGCGTTCGGGCCACCTGATACCCGTGCGACTCGCCCGACCGACGCCTCAAGGGGGCCTGCCGCCGTCCTCGAGCGTCCGAAATGGCCGGGAAGCCCTGAGTTGACCGCCTTGGCCTCCCGGGGCCGGCTCGTGGCGCGGTCATCACAAGGTTTCCCGGCCACGTGCAGGTACTTCAGCCCTGGTGTGCCAAGCGCGAGCGCCTCAGCGGTAGGTCTCTTCCTCGTCCTCCACGGGGGACTCCGCCTCGCGCTCGGTCGCCTTGCGCTCCTGGGCGCGGTCCTCGACGGCCTCGTCGGTGTCGGTCCTGGCGGCCCGCTTCTCCGCCTTGGCGGCGCGACGCTCCTCGATCTGCCGGATCATGTCCGCCCGGAAGGGCTTGAGGACGAACGCCGAGATGACCATCGACGCGATGGCGGCCAGGACGGCCAGCCAGGGCAGCTCGTTGGTGTCCCGCAGGCCGAGCAACCAGAACAACGCGAGGCACCCGAAGAAGATGAGGAACCGGAGCAGGGTGTAGCGGATCATGTCGCCCTCACTGCGCGTAGCTGTGCATGCCGATGAAGTAGAAGTTGACGACGGTGTAGTTGATGATGATGCACGCGAATCCGGCGACGGCGATCCAGTTCGCCGTGCGGCGCGAGGTGTTCTTCGTCGCCCGCGCGTGCAGGTAGGCGGCGTAGACCGTCCAGATGACGAAGGTCCACACCTCCTTGGGGTCCCACGTCCAGTACGCACCCCAGGCCTCGCGCGCCCAGATCGCGCCGGCGATGAGCGTGAAGGACCACAGCGGGAACCCGATGATGTGCAGGGAGTAGGAGAACCTCTCCAGCGACTGGGGCGGGGGCAGCTTGCGCCAGAAGCGCTCACCGCCGACCTCGCGGTCGCTGAGCAGGTAGAGCCCGCTGACGATGGCGCCGACGGCGAAGACCCCGACGGACAGGGTCGCGACGGTCACGTGGATCGGCAGCCAGTACGACTGGAGCGAGGGCACGACCTCGTCGGCCTCGACGTACCAGGCGGTCGAGGCGACCATGAGCAGCAGCGTGACGAAGCCGGTGACGAAGACCCCGAGCCAGCGCAGGTCACGACGGGTCGAGGCCACGCTGAACGTCGCCAGGGCGAAGAACCCTCCGGCGACGCTGAACTCGAAGAGGTTGCCCAGGGGGAAGCGCTCGACGGCGACCCCGCGCAGTGCGGCCGAGAGGAGGAGGAGCCCGGCGGCGAGCCACGTGAGGGAGCCGGCGATGCCGGCGGCCTTGCGCGCCCTCACCGGCGTCTCGGCCGGCCCAGCGGCGACGGCGGGGGTGACGGCGGCGTCGTCGGCCGGACCGCCCACGGTCGCCGGGACCTTGGCATCGGCCTCTGCCCGCTCCCGCACCGGCACGGCCTGCGCGAGGTAGAGGGCGTAGCCGAGCATCGCCACGGTGACCAGCAGCGCGGCGGAGGCCAGTGCGTAGTTGGCGTACTGGGCCAGCATCTCGTTCGTCATGATGTCCTCGATTCTCCCACGAGCCGGTCGCGCACCTCGGCGACCACCTCGGACAGGCCTTCGTCGTCGTCACGGCTCATGCCGCCCACCTCGACCCGCACCCGGCCGTCGGCCTCGGTCAGCCGCACGAAGACCCGTCGCCGCTTCACCAGCAGGGTCGCGATGAGGCCTGCGAGCGCCAGCAGCGCCGAGACGAGGGTCAGCCCCTGGCCGGGGTCGCTGCGCACGGAGAAACCGGCGTAGCGCTCGATGCCGTCGAAGGTGATCGTGCCCCGGTCACCGGGCAGCGTCTTGGTCTCCCCGGGCGTCAGCCACAGCCGCAGCTGGTCGCTGCCGTCGCTCGTCTCCACCTTGTCCATCGACTCGGTGTCGAGGGTGAAGACGGACTGCGCCGAACCACCGGGGTACAGCTGGCCGGTGTAGAGGCTCAGCGCGAGCGCCGGCGCCCGGGTGTCGGGGAAGACCGAGATCGGCCCCTGCTCCGGGTCGATGGTGGCGGTGGGCAGGAAGAGCCCGACGAAACCGAACTGCTCGGGCTGCGTGGCCGCCCCGACCTTGATCGCACCCGTGGAGCGGTAGTTGCCGTCCTGCGCGAGGAAGGGGGTCGCCCCCTCGTACAGGACCTCGCCCTCGTCGTCCTTCACGGTGACGACGGGCGCGTAACCGTTGCCGAGGAGGAAGACGGTCGAGTCCTCCATCTCCAGCGGGCTGTTGACCTTGACGACGTCGGTGAACTCGTTCCCGTCGGCGTCGGTGACCGAGACGTGCGCCTCGAAGTCCCGCGGCTGGCCGAAGGTGCGGGCGGCCGGGTCGCGGTCGTTGAAGTCGGCGGTCATCTCCTCGACCGTGACGGCGAAGGGGGAGAGCGAGGACTCGTCGACGAGCGGCCCGGGCGCCCACGTGTCGTACCGCGTCACGGTGCTGACGAAGGACTCACCGGAGGGCACGATGACGTCGGCCTTCCAGCCCCACAGGTAGCCGATCGCGACGCCGACGATCAGCGCGACCAGGCTCGTGTGGAAGATGAGGTTGCCGGTCTCCTTGAGGTAACCGGTCTCCGCGGAGACGCTGACGTCGTCGTGGCTGGCGACGCGGTAGCGGCGCTTGCGCAGCACCGTGGTCGCGGCCTCGCGGACCTCCTCGAGGGTGCCGTCGACCTCGCCCTCGGCGTGGGCCTCGAGGCGGGCCAGCCGGCGCGGCGCGCGCGGGGGCCTGCCACGCAGGGCCCGCAGGTGGACCGCGGTGCGCGGGACGATGCAGCCGATGAGCGAGATGAAGAGCAGCAGGTAGATCGCCGAGAACCACGGCGAGGAGTAGACCTCGAAGGCTCCGAGACTGTCGAGGATCGGACCGGTCGTCTCGTGGCGGCGGATCCAGTCCGCAGTGCGCCCGGGGTCGAAGTTGCGTTGCGGGAAGACCGAGCCCGGCACGGCGCCGATCGCCAGGAGCAGCAGCAGGAAGAGCGCCGTGCGCATGCTCGTCAGCTGTCGCCAGCCCCACCGCGCCCAGCCGACGACACCGAGGCTGGGCTGCGTGACGGTCGACCTGGCGGAGGGAGTGCGATTCTCGCGGTCAGCCATCAGATGAGGACCTCCACGTCGCTGATGAGTCGGATCTGCAGCCACTGGTTGATCGCGTCCCAGCCGCCGGTGAGCAGGAGCAGGCCGATGATGATGAGCAGGACGGCGCCCATGACCTGGATCGTCCGCTGGCGCCGACGCAGCCACGCCGACACCGGGGCCCAGCGCTCGTAGGCAGCGGCGATGAGCACGAAGGGAGCGCCCAGCCCGAGGCAGTAGGCGACCGCGAGGATGACCGCGCGGGTCGTCGACGCGTCCCCCGTGAGGTTGAGGGCGAGGACCGCCGCCAGGGTCGGACCCATGCACGGGGCCCACCCGATGCCGAAGACGGCACCGAGGACGGGCGCCCCGGCCAGCCCGGCGGCCGGCTTGACCGGCAGGCGGAAGGTCCGCTGCGAGCCGGCGCCCAGGAAGACCAGGGCCATGAGGATGACGACGACCCCACCGATGCGCATGAGCAGCTCCCGCTGCTCGATGAAGATGCGCCCGGCGGTCGCGACGAAGAGCGACGCGAGCACGAAGACCGCGGTGAAGCCGAGGATGAACAGCAGCGTGCCCAGGACCATCCGGCCACGGCTGCGCTTCTCCAGGGCGACGTCGGACAGGCCGGTGACGTAACCGAGGTAGCCCGGCACGAGCGGGAGCACGCAGGGGGTGGCGAAGGAGACGAGACCTGCGAGGGCGGCGACGAGCACCGCGAGCGGCAGGGCGCCGCCGGCGACCTGGTCACTCAGCGAGGAGGGCGCGGCGGCGACGGAGGCGAGGGCGACGCTCATGCGGATTCGGCGAGGGTGTCCTCGACCAGACCCATGAGGGTCGACTCCGTCGTCGCCCCGAGGACGACGGCGGCGATGCGTCCCTTGCGGTCGAGGACGGCCGTCGACGGCTGGGCGGTCATCATGCCCTGCATGTCGAGCGAGGTTCTGCCCGTCTCGTCGTAGATCGACGGCCACGTGAAGCCCCACGTCTCGGCCTGCGCCCGGCCGGTCGCCACCGAGGACTCGCGGTAGTTGATGCCGACGAGTTCGACGTCCTCCCCCTTCAGCTTCTTGTTCAGGGCGACCAGGTGCGGGGCCTCCTTGGCGCACGGCCCGCACCAGCTGGCCCAGACGTTGACGACGACGACCGAGCCGCGGTGGTCGGCGCTGTCCCACGTCGTCCCGTCGAGGGTCTCGCCGGAGAGCTCGACGGGGTCCTTCCGCTCGTCCGGGTCGATCATCGTCACGCTGCCGTCACCGGAGCGGTAGCCGGCGTCCTGGGCCGCGTCCGCGGTGTCGGACGAGGATGAGCAGCCGGCGAGCGTCAGGAGGGCGAGACCGCTCGCGGCGGTGACGACGGAACGGCGGGTGGGGCGGTGGTCGATCATCGAGGGGTCAGGCTCCCGGGGTCTTCGCGGCCCGTGCGTAGAGGTGGGCCGCGGGCTCGGTGTAGGTCACGTCGACGACCTCGTCACCGACGAAGGTCACGGAGGTGAGGGAGGCGAGGTTGCACTGGCGCCGGCGCGGGTCGTGCCACAGGCGACGGCTCTCCAGGGCGCTGCGGATCGTCCAGATCGGCAGCTGGTGGCTGACGACGAGCACCTCGCGACCGCCGGCGTGGTCCCGCGCGTCCTCGATGGCGGCCATCATCCGCTTGCTGATGGCGTGGTACGACTCGCCCCACGTGGGCACGGTGGGGTCGCGCACCCACCACCAGCGCCGCGGGTCGAGCAGGAGGCGCTTGCGGAAGCGACGCCCCTCGAACTTGTTGCCGGCCTCGATGACGCGGGGGTCGACGACGGCCGCCAGGCCGTGCCGTTCCAGGGTCGGGGCGGCGGTCTCCGCGGTGCGCTCGAGGGGGCTGTGCACGACGAGCGCGAGGTCGCGGTCGGCGAGGTGCTCGGCGACGACCTCGGCCATCTCCCGGCCGAGGTCGGACAGGTGGTAGTCCGGCAGGCGGCCGTAGAGGATCTTGTGCGGGTTCTCGACCTCACCGTGGCGCATCAGGTGGACCACGGTGCGGTCCCGCGCACCCGGCGCCCCGGTGCCGACGTGCTCGGCACGGGCCTCGCGCACACCAGCCGCCGCCTTCTCTGCGGCGGCGGCCGCGGTCTCGCTGGTCTCGGTGGTCTCGGGGTCGAGGGGCAGGTCGGTGCCGGAGTCAGGCATCGGCTCGGTCATGGCGCGGATTGTCTCAGGTCAGTCTGAGTGGGAACTGTCAGGTCGGTCGGGAGAGGCCCGGTGGGACAGGACGGCGTCGTAGAGCGCCTTCTTGCCATGACCGGTCGAGGTCGCGACCGCGGCGCACACGTCCTTCAGGCGGGTGCCGCGGTCGTGCCGGGCGAGGACCTCGGCGACGGCGTCCTCGAGGGAGACGATGGTCTCCTCCGCGCCACCGACGACGATGGTGATCTCGCCCTTGACGCCCTCGGCGGCCCACTCGGCCAGCTCGGCCAGCCCGCCGCGGCGGACCTCCTCGTAGGTCTTGGTCAGCTCGCGGCAGACCGCGGCCTGACGGTCGGCGCCGAAGCGGTCGGCCATGACCTCCAGGGTGGCCGCGATCCGGTGGGGCGCCTCGAAGAAGACCATCGTGCGCCGCTCGTGGACGAGCTCCTCCAGCACCCGGCGCTTCTCCCCCGGCTTGCGCGGCAGGAAGCCCTCGAAGCAGAACCGGTCCACCGGCAGCCCGGACAGGGCCACGGCCACGAGCACCGCGCTCGGGCCGGGTGCGCAGGTCACGTGCTGGTCGGCGTCGATGCACGCCCGCACGAAGCGGTACCCCGGGTCCGAGACCGAGGGCATCCCGGCGTCTGTGACGAGGACGACCCGCTCCCCCTTCGTCACCGACTCGAGAAGCTCCGCCGTGCGGGAGGCCTCGTTGTGCTCGTGGTAGCTGACCACCCGCTCGGGCAGCTCGACCCCGAGTTCGCCGGCGAGGCGGCGCAGCCGGCGGGTGTCCTCCGCCGCGACGACGTCGGCGCCGGCCAGCTCCTCCCGGAAACGGGTGCTGGCGTCGCGGGGATCACCGATGGGCGTGGCGGCAAGGACGAGTGGCATGCCCACATCCTCCCAAGCAACCGCCGCGGTGCTGCGCAGGCTCACCTACGATGACGGCCATGGACCGCCGTGAGCAGCTGCGTTCCCGGCTGCTCGGGTTCCGCCCCAGCGACGTGCTGTGGGGCTGGCTCGGTCCGCTGCTGTTCGCCGTCATCGGCGGTCTCATGCGCTTCTGGGCCCTGGGGCGCCCCCACCAGCTGATCTTCGACGAGACCTACTACGTCAAGCAGGGCGTCTCCATGCTCGACCACGGCGTCGAGATGAAGTGGAAGGGCGAGGGCGAGAAGGTCGACCCGACCTTCACCGAGGGCACGACCGATGTCTTCATCACCACCCAGGGCGACATGGTCGTCCACCCACCCGTGGGCAAGTGGATCATCGCCTTCGGCGAGTGGGTCCTCGGACCGACGTCGAGCTTCGGCTGGCGCTTCTCGGTGGCGCTGCTCGGGACGCTCTCGATCCTCGTGGTCGGCCGGGTCGCCCGGCGCCTCTTCCGCTCCAACTGGCTCGGCACGATCGCCGCCTTCCTCATGGCCTTCGAGGGGCACCACTTCGTCCACTCGCGCACGGGCCTGCTCGACCTGATCCTCATGTTCTTCGCGCTGGTCGCCTTCGCCGCGCTGCTCATCGACCGCGACTGGGCACGACGACGGCTGGCGGACAAGGTCGCCGCGCTCCCCGCCGGGGTGCGCATGCGCACCGGACCGTGGTTGCTGTGGCGGCCGTGGCGCCTCGTGGCCGCGGTGAGCCTGGGCCTGGCCTGCGGCACCAAGTGGTCGGGGCTGTACTTCTTCGCGATCTTCGGTCTGATGACCGTCTGGTGGGACATCGGGGCGCGAAGGGCGGTGGGCACCCGACGCTGGTTCGGCGCCGGGATCCTCAAGGACGGGGTCCCCGCCGGGATCTCGATGAGCCTGGTCGTCCTCGGCACCTACATCGCCTCGTGGGCCTCGTGGTTCACCAGCACGCACGGGTACAACCGGTCGTGGGCCGCGGACCACCCCGGCGAGGGCGTGCAGTGGCTGCCGCCCTCCCTTCGCTCGCTGTGGGACTACCACGTGCAGGCCTACGGCTTCCACGACAACCTGACCTCCGAGCACACGTACCAGTCGAACCCGTGGTCGTGGATGATCCAGTCCCGGCCCACGTCCTTCTTCTACGAGTCGAAGGAGATGGGGGTCGAGGGGTGTGCCGTCGACAAGTGCTCCAAGGCGATCACCAGCCTCGGCTCGGTCTCGATCTGGTGGTTGGCGACCATCGCGCTCTTCTTCCTGCTCTACCACTGGGGCATGAAGCGGGACTGGCGCGCCGGGGCTATCCTCGCCGGGTTCGTCGGCGGCTGGCTGCCCTGGTTCTTCCTCCAGCACCGCACGATCTTCACCTTCTACGTCATCTCCTTCCAGCCGTGGGTGATCCTCGCGGTCGTCTTCCTCCTCGGGCTGGCGCTGGGGCCACGAGGCGCCCCCGAGCGGCGACGGCGGGTCGGCCACCTCGTCGTCGGCGCCTACTGCCTGCTCGTGCTCGCCAACTTCGCCTTCTTCTGGCCGGTGTGGACCGCCCAGGTCATCCCCTACGACCACTGGCAGTGGCGGATGTGGTTCCCCAGCTGGGTCTGAACGCTCGGGGGCTCACGGTCGCTGGGCGACCTGCGCCCCCAAGCACCCCCGAACGACCACCCTCGGGACGACCACGCCCGGTCGCTTGTCGGTGCTCCCTCGTATGGTCGGGTCCATGCACTACCCCCTGCTGGACGGCGTCCCCGGTCCCCCGACGATCACCTCGGGTGACCTGCGGACCGGTCGTCGCTGCGAGTTCGGCCTGCTGGTCGAGGCGGACGTCCGGCTGGGACGCCGGGAGGCGGTGCCCAGCGCACCCGACGCAGTACGCGACCGCTTCGGTGCCGCCGGCCGGGAGTGGGAGACCGAGGTCACCCGGCGTCTCACCCAGGAGCACCCCGACGGCGTCCGGGACGCGCGCGGGCTCGACCACGAGGCGACCCTGCGGCTGCTCGCCGACCCGAGCGTGCGTCTGGTGCACCAGGCCCCGGTCCGCAGCGGCCGCTTCACCGGCCGGGCCGACCACCTGCTGCGCGGCGACGACGGCCGGTGGATCGTCGCCGAGACCAAGCTGGCCCGTTCCGCCCACGCCCACGCGCTCGCCCAGGTGGCGGCCTACGCCGAGGCGCTGCGGGAGGCGGGGGCGCCGGTGGCCCCCTTCGTCCGGCTCTACCTCGGGGACGGGTCGGTCGTCGACACCCCGCTCGAGGACGTCACAGAGGACCTCGCCACCGTCCGGTCACGCGTCCTCGAGGTCCTCGAGACCCATCTCGGTGAGGGCGCGCCGGTGGCGTGGGGCGATCCCCGGTGGCGGGCCTGCCTGCGTTGCGACGCCTGCCGGGCCGAGCTCACCGCGTCCGGTGACGTCGGGCTCGTCGCCGGCGTCTCGGCGCACCGGCGGCGCCTGCTCCTGCACGCGGGCGTGACCACGGCCGCGGCCCTGGCGCAGCGCACCGAGCCCGTCGAGGGGCTCGAGCCGGAGGACCTGGCCGCGATGAGCGCCCAGGCCCGGCTGCAGCTGGTCGAGCCGACCCGGGACCAGCCCCTCGCCTTCGAGGTGCACACCCCGGCGGCCCTGCCGGCGCCGAGCCCGGGAGATGTCTTCTTCGACTTCGAGGGCGACCCGATGTGGCGCGACGGCTCCGACGACGATCCCGGCCTGGAGTACCTCTTCGGGTGCCTGACCACGGACGACGGCGAGCGCTTCACGCCGTTCTGGGCGCACGACCGCGCCCAGGAGCGCCGGGCGCTCGTCGACTTCATCGACTGGGTCGCTGAGCGGCGCCGGCGTTGGCCCGCCATGCACGTCTACCACTACGCCGGGTACGAGCAGACCGCCCTGATCCGGCTCGCCAACCGTCACTCCGTGTACCGCGACGAGGTCGCCGCCCTGATCGACGACGGCGTGCTCGTCGACCTCTACGCGGTGGTGAGGGCCTCTGTGCGCGTGGGCAGCCCGTCCTACTCCATCAAGCGCCTCGAGCCGCTCTACATGGGCGCCGACCTGCGCGACCCGGACGGCGTCACCGGTGGCGGCGAGTCGATCCTCGAGTACCAGCGGTACCGCGACGCCGTCGCCGAGGGCGACGCGGCACTGGCCGCCGATCGCCTGACCGACCTCGGCCAGTACAACGAGTACGACTGCCTGTCCACGCTGCGGCTGCGCGACTGGCTCCTGGCCAACGCGGCGTGAGCCGCACCACCCCGTCGAGGCATCTACCCTGATGCCCGTGGACTCGTCCGACCTCGCACCCAGGGACCGTGGGCAGGCACACCGCCGCCGGGTGGGTGTCGCCCTCGGGGTGCTCGTCATCGTCGGGGTGCTGCTGGTCGCCCTGCGCCCCGACCGGGACTCGGGCGCCGCTCCCGTGGCCACGTCGACGACCTCCCCGCCATCGGCGGATGCCGGCCCGCCGAGGACCCCGTCGACATCGGCGTCCTCCTCCACCTCCGCCAGCCCCAGCTCGCCGACCCCGACGCTGCCGGACTACCGCACCACCGGGACCTTCGAGACCGCGCAGGGATCGGACCGCGTGCGTGGCACGTCCGGCCGGCTGATGACCTACCAGGTCGAGGTCGAGAAGGGGTCGGGCGTGAGCGCAAAGGAGTTCGCCACCGCCATCGACGCCACCCTGCGCAACCCCCGCGGCTGGACCGCCGGGGGCAGCTGGCGCTTCCAGCGGGTCTCGGGGGGCGAGCCCGGCCTGATCATCCGGCTCGCGACCCCGGACAGCGTCGACGAGCAGTGCGCCGCCGCGGGAGCCAACACCCAGGGCTACACGTCCTGTCGCGCCGGGCGGTACATCCTGGTCAACCTCGACCGTTGGTACATCGGCGTCCCGCACATCCCGGACCTCGAGCTCTACCGCCACTACCTGATCAACCACGAGGTCGGACACGGGCTGGGCAAGGGCCACGAGGCCTGCCCGGGCAAGGGCCGGACGGCGCCCGTCATGCTGCAGCAGACCCTCGGCCTCGACGGGTGCGAGGCCAACGCGTGGCCGCGCGACACGAAGGGCGAGCTGGTCACCGGTCCCCCGACGGACTGACGCCGCGACCACCGGACCTGCGGGGAGGTCCGACCCCCTCCCCTTCGCTGCCTATGATCGACGTGGAGGTGGACGTGACCCGCACCCAGCCGCCCGTCGTCCACGCGCAGTCCGAGGACCTGTGCGTGGCCCGAGTGCCGATCTTCCAAGGCCTCGGCCACGAGCAGCAACGGGGCGTGGCCCAGCTCGCCCGCCCGCGCCGGCTGGCGAAGGGGGAGCAGGTCTACGCCGCCGAGGAGGCGTCCTCCCTGCTGCTGGTCCTGCACACCGGGTCGATGAAGATCTCCAGGGTCAGCGTCGACGGCTTCGAGCACGTCATCCGCGTGCTTCGGCCCGGTGACTTCGTGGGTGAGTCGGCCTTCCTCACCGGCCGCACCCCGGACCACTTCGCGACGGCCCTCGAGCCGACCTCGATGTGCACCTTCCGGCACGAGGACCTGGAGCAGCTCGTGCGGACCCACCCCTCGATCGTCCTGCGGATGCTGGCGGACGTCAGCCGGCGGCTGGGGGACGCCGAGACCCGACTGACCGCGCTGATCTCCGGCGACGTCAGCTCCCGGCTGGCCGACTACCTGCTGTCCCTGCCCGGCTCCCCGACCGAGGGGGGCACCGCGGTGCGGCTGCCCCTGGCGAAGAAGGACATCGCCTCCCTGCTCGACACCACGCCCGAGTCGTTGAGCCGGCAGCTGCGCCGGCTGCGGGAGTCCGGGGTGGTCGTCGGTCACGGCACCCGGGAACTGGTGATCCACGACGTCGACGCGCTGCTCGAGCTGGTTGCCCAGGTCTGAGCGGCGCGTCGACCGTGCCGGGCGGATCACCCGGGAGTGACCACTCGTACCTCCCGGGTCCCGGTCGCCCCGATCAGGGTGGCCGCCGGGGGCCGAGCACCCGGCTCGCGGCGGGGGCGCAGCAGCCGCATCGCGTTGGCGATGACCACCAGGACCGAGATCTCGTGGACGAGCATCCCGACGGCCATGGTCACGCCGCCGAAGAGCACGCCGGCCAGCAGTGTGGCGACGGTGACCAGGGCGACCACGACGTTCTGCCGCATGTTGTTGACCGTGCGGCGGGCCAGGGAGACCGCCTCCGGCAGCTTGAGCAGATCGTCCTTCATCAGCGCGATGTCCGCGGTCTCGATCGCCACGCCCGTCCCGGCCGCGCCCATCGCCACACCGATGTCGGCGGTGGCCAGCGCCGGCGCGTCGTTGACCCCGTCGCCGACCATGGCCACGGTGCGGCCCTGCCGCTGCAGGTCAGCCACGGCCTCGAGCTTGTCCTCCGGCAGCAGCCCGGCACGGACCTCGTCGACCCCGACCTCCAGTGCCACGGCTCGGGCGACCTGCTCCACGTCACCGGTCATCATGACGACCTTCTCGATGCCCGCCTCGTGCAGGCGGCGGATCATCTCGGGCGCGTCGTGGCGGATCCGGTCCGCGACGGCGACCACGCCGACCGCCTGCCCGTCGCGGGTGACCACCATGGGGGTGCGTCCGGCCTCGGCCAGCTCGGACACCGTCCGGGTCGCGGCCGCGGTGTCGACGACCCCCTCCATCCGCGCCAGGGCCACGTTGCCGACCCCGACACGGTGCCCGTCGATGGTGGCGACGATGCCCTTCCCGGCGATCGGTTCGGTGTCCTCCGGCAGCCCGTGGACCGCCATCCCGGCCTCCACCGCCGCGGCGAGGATCGGGCGCGCCAGTGGGTGCTCGGACCCGGCCTCAGCACGTGCGGCAAGCAGCAGCACGTCATCGCGGGTGGTGCCCGGGTCCAGCGTGACCACGTCCGTCAGCCGGGGCCGCCCCTCCGTGAGGGTGCCGGTCTTGTCCACGGCGACCGCGTCGACCCTCGCGGAGGTCTCGAGGAACTCGCCTCCCTTGATGAGGATGCCGTCCTTGGCGCCGCGACCGATGCCGGCGACGATCGAGACGGGGATGGAGATGACCAGCGCACCGGGGCAGCCGATGACCAGCAGCGTCAGGGCCAGCACGAAGTCCTGCGTGGCCACCCCGATGACGACCGCGAGCACGATGATCGCCGGGGTGTACCAGGCAGAGAAGCGGTCCATGAAGGCCTGCGTCCGCGCCTTCGCATCCTGGGCCTCCTCGACCCGGTGGATGATCCGGGCCAGCGTGGTGTCTGCACCGACGCCCGTCGCCTCGACCTGGAGGAACCCTCCGGTGGAGATCGTGCCGGCGAAGACCTCGTCGCCCTCGACCTTCTCGACCGGGATGGACTCGCCCGTGATGGAGGCCTCGTCGAGGGCGCCGGTGCCGCCGGCCACCAGGCCATCGACGGGCACCTTGGAGCCGTTCTTGACCAGGACGGTCTCGCCCGTCGCCACGTCGGCGGCGGGCACCTCGACCTGTCGGCCGCCGCGGATGACGACGGCGACCTCGGGGGCCACGGCGACCAGCTCGGCCAGGGCCGAGCGGGTCCTGCTCAGCGTCGCCGACTCGAGGGCGTGGCCCACCGCGAAGAGGAAGGTGACGGCCGCGGCCTCCCAGTAGTTGCCCACCAGGATCGCGCCGACCGCGGCGACCGCCACGAGGAGATCGATACCGATCACCTTGGCGGTCGCCGCGTGGTAGGCCTTGACGACCACGGGGGCGCCGGCCACGACCGCGGCGGCGATCATGAGGGCGTCACCCCCGACCGAGGCGCCGACCAGTCGGTCGAGGATGAGGGAGGCCAGGATCGCCGGTCCCGAGATGATCGGGATCGTCCAGCTGCCCTGCAGCCGGGTGCGCAGCGCGTTCATGGTGCGTCGTTCCTCTCCGTGCGGGTGTCGTGGTGTCAGAAGGCGGCGGGGCGGGCGGTGTAACCCGCCCTGGCCACGGCGGCGACGAGGTCGTCGGTGGTCGCGACCGAGGGGTCGTGGACGACCACGACGCGGGCGGTGGCGAACTGCACCTTCACCGACTCGACTCCCTCGAGCCGACCGACCTGCTTCTCGATCTTGGCCACGCAGGAGGGGCACGAGAAGCCCTCTGCCCTCAGGGTGGTGGTCGTGGTCCTGGCGGTGGTGGTCACGGTGTGTCCTTTCCTCGGTGACCGGCCCCTCACGGGCTGGCACTGATGAAGTTACGGACTCTCCCGTGGCCCTTCCTTGACCCGGATCAAGTCCGCCACGCCCGGATTGGACGGAGCGTCGTGGCGTGCGCGAGAGTTCGCTCATGACCACAGGTGACAGGAGCACGAGCACTCCACAGGCCACGGCGGCGGTCCGTTCCTCGACGCCGTGGGTGATGCTGGCGATGGCCACGATCGGCTTCGCGGTGAACTTCTGGGCGTGGGCCCTGCTCAGCCCGCTCGGCCCCCTCTTCCGCAACAACGGTCGGCTCGGCGAGATGAGCGAGCTGGACGTCTCGATGCTCGTCGCGGTGCCGGTCGTCGTCGGGTCGCTCGGCCGCATCGTCGTCGGGTCCCTCACCGACCGGTTCGGCGGGCGGCTGATGTTCCCCGCGCTGTCGGCGTTGACGATCCTGCCGGTCCTGTTCATCGGCTTCTTCGCGCTCGACTCCTACGCCCTGCTGCTCATCGCCGGCTTCTTCCTGGGTCTGGGTGGCACCGTCTTCGCGATCGGGGTGCCCTTCGTCAACGCGTGGTTCCCGCCGGCCAAGCGCGGTCTGGCCATCGGCATCTTCGGCGGGGGCATGGGCGGTACCGCGATCAGCGCCCTCACGACGGTCACCCTGTTCGAGATGGGGGAGGCCCTCCCCTTCGTCGTCACGGCCGTCCTGCTGGCCGTCTACGCCGTCGCCGCGTGGCTGATCATGCGCGACTCCCCCGGGCGGACGGCCCCGACGACCACGATGATGCAGCGCCTGCGGGCCAACATCGCCCTGCCGGTGACCTGGCAGGCCGGGATCCTCTACTCCGTCGCCTTCGGTGGGTACGTCGCCTTCTCGGTGTACCTGCCCGCGTACCTCATCACCGCGCACGGCCTCGACGCCGCTGACGCATCCTTGCGGATGGCCGGCTTCGTCGTCCTCGCGGTCCTGATGCGCCCGGTCGGTGGCGCCATGGCGGACAAGGTAGGGGCGATCCCCGTCCTCGGCGTCGTCTACGCGGTCACCGCCGTCTGCGCCGCCATCGCCGCCGGCAACCCGCCCCTCAACGCCGGCGGGACGGTGGCGTTCCTCGCGATGGCAGCCGCCCTCGGCGCGGGCAGCGGTGCCGTCTTCGCGCTCATCGCCCAGGTGACCGAGCCGTCGCACGTCGGTGGTGTCACCGGCCTTGTCGGTGCCGCCGGCGGTCTCGGTGGGTTCGTCCCGCCGCTGATCATGGGCTACGTCTACGGCCGGACCGACTCCTACGCAATCGGCCTGTGGTTGCTGGCGATCACGGCCGCACTCACTCTCGCGCTGACCTTCGCTCCCGTGCGCCGGCTCGCGGCGTCGGTGGGGCAGGCGCGCTGACCTGCCGAGGCCGTTCCGCTCGGCCCCGAAGGATGACACCGTAGGGGCATGACCCGTCGTGGACGTGCCGCCATGGCCGTCGGTGCCCTGACCACGGCCCTGCTGGCCGGCTGCACGTCCGGTGGGGCACCCCCTTCGTCCTCCTCCACGAGCTCCTCGTCCGCGAGCTCCTCGTCCACGACCTCTCCGCCCACGGCCGCCACGGGGGGCGGTGCGGAGACGACGACCGTCGCGGAGGGGCTCGACGTGCCGTGGTCGGTCGCCTTCCACGACGGGACGGCATTGGTGAGCGAGCGCGACTCCGGCGACGTCCTCGAGCTCGACGACTCCGGCGCCTCCCGGGTCGTCGGGACGGTCCGCTCGGCACAGGCCCGGGGCGAAGGGGGCCTGCTGGGTGTCGCAGTCCGCGACGGCATCCTCTACGCGTACCTGACGACGGACTCGGACAACCGGATCCTGCGTCACGACCTGACCGGCGAGGCGGGTTCGCTCGGCCTCGGCGAGCCGGAGGTGGTCCTCGACGGGATCCCGGCGGCAGCCGTCCACAACGGTGGTCGGGTCGCCTTCGGCCCCGACGGGATGCTCTACGCGACCACGGGCGACGCCGGCGACGGGGAGAACGCCCAGGACCTCGACTCGCTGGGCGGGAAGATCCTGCGGATGACGCCGGACGGGAGCGTGCCGGACGACAACCCCTTCGACGGGTCGCTCGTCCACAGCTACGGGCACCGCAACCCGCAGGGCATCGCCTGGGACGAGGAGGGGACGATGTACGCGAGCGAGTTCGGGCAGAACACCTGGGACGAGCTCAACGTCATCGAGGCCGGCGCCAACTACGGCTGGCCCGAGGTCGAGGGCATCGGCGAGGGCGAGGAGTACGTCGACCCGGTCCAGCAGTGGGAGCCCGCCGAGGCCAGCCCGAGCGGGATCGCGGTCGCCGATGGGTCGATCCACATCGCGAACCTGCGCGGCGAGCGCCTGCGGCAGGTCCCGCTCGATGACCTGGACTCGTCCACGGAGCGCTTCGTCGGTGAGTACGGCCGGCTGCGGGACGTCGTGACCACGCCCGAGGGGGCGCTGTGGGTGCTGACGAACAACACCGACGGGCGGGGTGATCCGGGGCCGAGGGACGACCTGATCCTCGAGCTGCCGACGACGGACTGAGAGGGGGGCCGACCGTCCTGCCCGACCACATAAGGTCGGCCCCATGGAGAACGACGAGCCGGGCCTGTTCGACATGGCGGCACCCGAGCCACGGGCGCCACGCCGACGTCCCCACCGCGGGCGAAACCGCGAGACGTGGGTGCGCACGGTCACCGCCGAGGTCACCATCATCGACGCAGCCACCCTCGACCGAGCGGCACAGGACGCGGAGCGCAACGCCGTCTCCATCGACCTCGGCCCTGTCCCCGACGAGGAAGACATCGGCACGGCCTACGAGGAAACGCCTGGCAGCTCCGTCGACCTGATCGCCGGGATGATCTGGGCCACCGACGGCCAGCACGACCTGATCGAGACCGGCGCCTTCCGGATCAAGGAGATCACGTCCGAGGTGGTGGACGATTCCGGCACCTCGGGTGCCCTCTCGTGGTCCACCACGGTCACGCTCACCCACGTCGAACGGCTCCGTGAGCTGGCGACCCGGGCGCACCCTGCTGACGGTGCCCTGATCGAGGACGACCTCAAGGTCGCCTGGAACCACGCAGCCGACCCGTACGCGCCGATCCGGTCGATCCCCGGGATCGAGTGGCAGCCGCTCACGGTCGACGTCGAGCACCTACCTGCTCGACCTGAGCGCTTGCGGGCCAAAAGCAGTGACCACGGTGCTTCTGGCCGCCGTCCATCGAGTGATTGACTGGTCAGATGACGGCCGAGGACGACGCGAAGAAGTTGGTGGACCAGCTGCTGGCGGGCACATCGTCACCCGCCGATCGCCGTGATCTGCTCACGGATCTGCTCAACGCCGGCCGCTCCCCGATGATGGACCTGCTGGAGGAGCCCCAACCGGAGGTGCGCGCAGCTCCGGACATCACCCGAGGCTTCCGCGTTCGTCTCGACCTGCGCGGCACCAAGCCGCCGGTGTGGCGGCGCCTGGAGCTACCCGGCGATCTGACGCTGCCGCGCCTGCACGAGGTGATCCAAGCAGCCATGGGGTGGAGCGACAGCCACCTGCACCGGTTCCGCACGGGTGTCGATCGCCAATCACCCTTCTTCGTCACCAGCATCGACCTCGACGAGGGCGAGGACGGCGTGCGGGAGGACGACGTGCGTCTGGACCAGCTCGTGGCGGGCACGGGTGATCGACTCGGGTACGAGTACGACTTCGGGGACGACTGGGACCACGTGCTCACGGTCGAGGAGGTGCTCGACACGCCCCCTTCGCAACCACGGTGCACGGGCGGCCGGCTGGCTTGCCCACCTGAGGACTGCGGCGGCATCGGTGGCCACGACGAGCTCGCGCAGTGGGTCCGCAGTGGTCATGACGACGCGCTCCTGCCGCAGGGATTCGAGAACTCCGAGCACGGCCACAGTTGGCTGCCGCCGGGATGGCACCCGGACGAGTTCGACATCGACGAGGCCAATGACGCGCTGGCGATCGTCAGTGCCGAGCCCGCGGCGGTGACCGAAGAGCTCGGTGCCATGGTCGACCGGCTCTACCGTCGGGGCGACCGGAGCCTGCGGGACGTCCTCGCTCACCCCATCTCGCACGAGCCGCCCGAGATCAGCGATGAAGACGCTGCTCGCCTCACCGAGACCTACCGGGTCTTCCTCGAGACCATCGGCGCAGGGGTGAAGCTCACCCAGGCGGGATACCTCCCGCCGGCGATCGTCAAGACATTCGCCGAACGAAGCGGTGTCTCCGCGTGGTTCATCGGGAAGACGAACCGGGAGGACCTCACCTGGCCCGTCCAGGAGGTGCGCGAGACCGCTCGTGCCCTCGGCCTCGTCACCGTGCGCAAGGGACGGTTGACCCCGACCGTCAAGGGGGCGCGCGTACTCAATGATGACCGCGCCCTGTGGCGGCACATCGTGTCGCGGTTGCCGCTCGGGACGAAGGACATCGACCACGACGCCGGCTGGCTCGCTCTGGCCGTGGTGGGCAGCGGCACGCCCGCCGAGAACTGGTCAAGCAGGATCAGCGACCTGCTCGCCCGTCTCGGGTGGCGCACGGATCACCCCGTGTACTGGCTGCCTCCGGCTACCAGCCCGACGCTCTTCGTCTTGGAGCTCCTCGCCGGGTCAGCGCGGACCAGTCGCCTGATGACCGGTGTCGATGCTGCCGTCGCAGCCACCGCTCGAGCCGTGACGAGGAGACCCTGATGTCGGGCAAGGCGGAGCGGCGTGCTGCGCGCGAGGCGGTTGCGCGCTACCACGAGACGAATCTGGCCGAGCTGGTTCGGTATGTCGGTGATGCGGTGGACCGGTTTCGCGCAGGCGAGCTCGATGCGTTCGAGGTCGACGAGGTGATCTTCCAGTACAGCCGGTCCGCGAAGGAACTGTGGAAGTTCTGCAACCTTGGGGGCGATGTCGAGTTCACGGCCTCCTGGATCGATGACGGCGACGCACCGATCGACTGGTGGGAACGCGGCGCCCCACGGCGCCGCCGGCCGTGATCCGGAAGCCCCGCGCACGAAGCCGACGCCGACCTCTAGCCTGTGGTCATGACCGACCAGCCCGTCGACAGCTGGCTCACCGACATGGACGGCGTGCTCGTGAGGGAGCAGCAGGCCATCGAGGGTGCGTCGCAGTTCCTCAGCGAGCTGGAGCGGCTCGACCGCCCCTACCTCGTGCTGACCAACAACTCGATCTACTCGCGTCGGGACCTGCGGGCCCGCCTCCTCACCTCGGGTCTCGCCGTGCCCGAGGAGCGGATCTGGACCTCGGCCCTGGCCACCGCCCAGTTCCTCTCCCAGCAGGCCACGGGCGAAGGGGGCAGCGGCACCGCCTTCGTCATCGGCGAGTTCGGTCTCACCGGTGCGCTGCACGAGGCGGGGTTCGTCATGAGCGACCGCGATCCCGACTTCGTCGTCCTCGGCGAGACCCGCACCTACTCCTTCACCTCGATCACGCAGGCGATCCGTCTCGTGCTGGGCGGTGCCCGGTTCATCGCGACCAACCCGGACACGACCGGGCCGTCGCCGGACGGGCCGATGCCCGCGACCGGGTCCGTGGCGGCGCTGATCACCGCCGCCACGGGCGTGCAGCCGTACTACATCGGCAAGCCGAACCCGCTGATGATGCGCTCGGCGCTCAACGCCATCGAGGCGCACTCCGAGACCACGGTGATGGTCGGGGACCGGATGGACACCGACATCGTGGCGGGCATCGAGGCGGGCATGCGCTCGACGCTGGTGCTCTCCGGGGTCACGCGGCACGAAGAGGTGACCCGGCACCCCTTCCGCCCGACGTGGGTGGTCGACTCGATCGCCGACGTGGTGCCGATGGTCGGGGAGCTCGCGGGGAGATGACCCTGTCCGTCCCCGTGTCCCTGCTGGACCGATCGCGGACCCGGGCCGGCGAGCCGGGTGGTACGGCCCTGCGGGCCACGGTCGAGCGCGCGGCGCGCGCGGAGGGGCTGGGCTTCCACCGGTTCTGGGTGGCAGAGCACCACGCCGTCCCGGGTATCGCGAGCGGCAGCCCACCGCTGCTGATGGCCGCGATCGCGGCCAGCACGCAGCGCATCCGGGTCGGCTCGGGCGGCGTGATGCTGCCCAACCACCGACCGCTCGTCGTCGCCGAGCAGGCCCGGATGCTCGCAGCCCTGTACCCGGGTCGGGTCGACCTCGGGGTCGGGCGGTCGCTCGGATTCACCGCGCCGGTCCGCGACGCCCTCGGTGTGCACGCGTACCCGCCGGAGCAGTTCGCCGAGGACCTGTCCGCCCTCGTGGACTTCCTCGACGACGCCGGCCCGGTCACCGCGATGCCGAAGGGGGTGCCGTCGCCTCCGGTCTTCGTCCTCGCCACCGGCTCCGGTCTGGCTGTCGCGGCGGAGCGGGGCCTGCCCGTGGTCGTGGGCGGGCCCGTGGTGTGGGCCGACGCCGCGCCGCTGTGGGACTACCGCGATCGGTTCGTCCCGAGCCCTGCCTGTCCGGAGCCGTACGTCCTCGTCAGCGCCGACGTGATGATCGCCGACTCGTCGGCGCGGGCCCGGGAGCTCGCGCTGCCGGAGGCCTGGGCCATGGTGGAGTCCCGCACGACCGGCGCCTTCCCACCCCTGAGGTCACAGCCGGCGATGGCGCTCACCGGCCGGCAGCAGGCCGCGGTCGACGAGCACCTGGCCCGCGCCGTCCACGGCACGGCAGAGGAGGTCCTCGACGAGCTCGGCGCACTGATCCGTCGGACCGGTGCCGACGAGCTCCTGGCCTGGGTGTCCACGCACGACCGTGAGGCCCAGGACCGAAGCGACGCCGCACTCGCGACCATGGCCCCGGTCAGCTCGCCTCGGGCAGATCCCCTCCCAGCGCGGCCAGGAAGCTCTCCGGATCGGAGGGGGTGAGCGTGGCGTTGGGGTGCGTGATCAGGCCCATCGGGTCGATCGCCGTTACGGGCCTGTGGAACTCCAGGCACACAGCACGCTCCCCGTTCGTCGCGAACGTGACGCCACGGTCCGCCAAGGACAGGTGCGCCGGACCGGCCGTCTTGATGAAGGCGAAGCCACCGGTGATGGTGGCATTGGCGATGTTGTCCAAGGAGGTTCGCAGGCGCCACGGGCCGAAGTGCACTGACAGCCGGTCGCCGTCGATCGCAGCCCAGGCCGTCCTCGGGTTCACGCCGAACGGCAGGCCGGCAGCGCGGTAGGCACGGCTGAAGGCGAACTCGAAGCGAGTCATGGGCTCATCCCGTCCGTGTGCTGTGGATCGTCGCCGGTATCGGACGCGTCGGGGGCAGCGCCCGGTCCGTGGGTGTCCGTCCTCGTCGCGACGAATGGCGAGGGCTTGGTCTCATTCGTACGGCGGGCGACGCGATCACCCATCACCGTCAGGGTGTCGACGACCCGCCGGGGCACGGTGCGCAGGCCGGTCCGGGCGTGCATCCCCTCATGGATGTCGACATCGGCCCCGGAGGGCAGCGCCCGGTTGACCAGGCCCATCAGGCGCGTGGTGGTTGCCGGGGCCAGGCCCGCGACCCGCCTGCCGATGTGTGCCATCGGCGTCAGGGTGACCATCGGATCACCCGCAAGGACGCCCTGCACCATCCGTCGGGCCGCCTTGTCGGCATCCATCGCGACGAGCGGCAACGAGGCCCCGGGGCCGAACCAGGCGAACTCGGCCCCGGCGTCACCGGTGAACTGGGCGTGCAGGTGGGAGCCGGTCCGCATCAGTCCCGGGACGATGGTCGTCGACGTCACGCCGGTGCCCGCCAGCTCCGCCGACAGTCCCTGCGAGAAGCCGACGGCTCCGAACTTGGCAGCGCTGTAGGGCAGCAGGTGCGGGACACTGACCACGCCACCGATCGAGGTGACCGTCCCGATCCGGCCGAAGCCACGATCCCTCATCCCGGGCAGGACGGCGAGAGCCAGGTTGATCGGTCCGCGCAGCATGATGTCGATCGCCTCGTCGAACCTGTCGGCCGTCATCGCGGCCAACGGCCCGACCTGGATGATGCCCGCGACGTGGATGGCGACGTCGAGGGGCCCGTGCTCGCGCTCGAGACGGGCCACGAGGTCGGTGACCGCCGCGCGGTCCGTGACGTCACAGACGTACGACCGCACCGCGGCGCCTTCGCCCGCGAGCTGGGTCACGGCCTGCTCCAGCTCTGCGGCGTCACGCGCGCAGATGGCCACATCCAGCCCGCGGTGGGCGAGTTCGCGGGCCACGAGCAGGCCGAGCCCGCGTGAAGCACCCGCGACGAGGGCGGTCCGGGCCCGGCTCATCCTCGGGCTCCGCGGACCTGTCGGGCTCCAGGTGCTTCGATCATGGCGGTACTCCTGTCGCGACGTCGCTGTGGCAGGCACCTACCCCGTCCGCTGCGGCTCTAACTCCCGAGAGACAGAGTGCGGTGGGATGCCTCGCGCGCCTCTCGGTCCGACGCGACGTCGTCGACGATGACGGCGATGTGCCGCATGCTCGACAGGAGCGAGCCGTAGAGCGGCCAGGACTCCTTGGGCAGGTCCGCGTCGTCGGACATCTCCCTGGCCAGAGCGGTCAGCCGGTCGTGGACCGGCTCCACGTCCGCGTCCGGATCGGCGATGGCCCGACCCGCGTCCCGGACGATATGGGTCCAGCGCTCGCGGAACCGCTCGTCCCAGGCACCCTCCGCGTATGCGGCCTCGTGCAGGGTGCGGGCGAGGTGGCGCAGGTGTGAGATCCCCTCGTCGACGCGGGACAGGATCTCCTCGTAGCCGACGTCACGGCCCACCGCCCGCCCAGGGCCCCCTCGACCCAGTCGCTGCCGCGGATTCGCGAGCCTGCTCTCGCGAGCGAACCTCACGGACTGCCAGGCGGTGTTGAGCTCACGCGTCATCGACTCGGTCTCACGGCGCCACGAGTCGGCCTGGTCGGTCTCCCACGACGACGCGAACTCATCGGCCATGTCGACCAGGACATCGCCCATCCGGCGATTGATGCTGTCGACGTAGCGCGCAGCCTGCTGATCGCGCAGGGGTGGGATGACCAGCAGGTTGACCGCGATCCCGATACCGACACCGACGCCCACCTCGACGAGACGGTCGAGCAGCAGCGGTTGTTGCTCGGTGAAGCCGCTGCCGAGGACGAAGATCGCCGTGGTCGCGATCGCCACTCCCTCGTCGCGGATCCACGAGATCCGGGCCCCGGCCAGTCCGACGAACAGGGCCAGGGCGAAGGTCCACACGCTCACGCCGAGGTAGGCACCGATCAGAAACGACAGGCCGACCCCGACCGTCGACGCAATCGTCGTCTGGACGCCGCGCGAGAGCGAGCGGTGGACCGTGGCGTGGACGGTCAGCAACGCGGTCCACGGAGCCAGGAAGGCCAGCGAGGAGTCGAGGATCCTGACCGAGATCCACCACGCCAGCGTGCCCGCGGCCATGCTCTTGAGGATCTGCAGCAGGTCGGTGGTGAACTCAGGACGTCGCACGACCTCTTGCACTCGAACCATGGCTGCGATTCTGCACGATCGCCCGGCGATCCGGGACCGCGGACCACAGTGGCCACATCTCCACGGCTGCTGTCGCGTTCACGTACGTGCTGCGCCTTGATGATGCGGTCGGTTGATCTGCCACCACGCTCCGCCCCGCCGACCTGAGCCGTCGATAGCATGTGGCCCTTCGCGCTGAGAGGACTTCGATGACGTCTCCCTCGACGGATGCCACCGTCCGGACGGTCGTGGTCGGCGCCGGCCAGTCGGGGCTCGCCACCGGCTTCTACCTGCGGCGCTACGGGCTGGAGCCCGGTGTCGACTTCGTCATCCTGGACGCCGCCGACCGGCCCGGGGGCGCGTGGCGGCACATGTGGGAGGGCTTGCGTCTCTTCTCCCCGGCCAGCGCCTCCGCCCTCCCCGGATGGCCCATGCCGCCGTGGGACGACGCCGCGAAGGGATACCCACCCGCCCGCCATGTCGTGGACTACCTCACCCGGTACGAGGAGCGGTACGACCTGAAGGTACGACGTCCGTTTACGGTCACCGCGGTCGAGGACCCCGACGACGGCTCCCGAAGGCTGCTGGTCCGCGGGTCCGGAGGCACGATCGCGACCGAGACCGTGGTCTCGACCACTGGGACCTGGGCCCGGCCCTTCTGGCCGACCTATCCGGGGATGGCGAGATTCACGGGTCGCCAGCTCCATGCGGCGCAGTACCGACGGCCGGAGGACTTCGCCGGGCAACGGGTCGCGATCGTCGGCGGGGGCAACTCCGCGGCCCAGGTCCTCGCCGAGGTCTCGACGGTGGCCACCACGGTGTGGGTGACCGTCCGGGAACCGCGCTTCTTGCCCGATGACCTCGACGGGCGCGCCCTCTTCGCCACAGCACGTCGGCGCATCGAGGCGCTCCAGGAGGGGCGCGAGGACCCGGGGATCGGTGGGCTGGGCGACATCGTCATGGTGCCCTCGGTGCGTCAGGCGCGCGATCGAGGTGTGCTCGAGGCCCATCCGGCCTTCGCCGAGCTCACCGAGCACGCCCTCGTCTGGGCGGACGGCTCGAGTCGCGAGGTGGACACCGTGATCTGGTGCACCGGATTCCGCCCGGCTCTGCGCCACTTGCGTCCGCTGCGACTGCGGGGCGAGGACGGCCGGGTCGCGGTCGGCCGCACCCCCGGGACACAAGCCCTGGACGACCCACGGGTCTTCCTCGTGGGCTACGGCGACTGGACGGGGCCCGCGTCGGCCACTCTGGTCGGCGTGGGCCCGTCGGCCAGGGCGACGGCGGCCGTCATCGCCGGCGCCGACCGACCGGGAGCGGGGTCGGCGAAGCGGTCCCGGACCAACTCGCCCTCCTGACCGTCCGAGGGTCGTCCGGCAGGTGTGCACGCGGGGTCGCGAGCACCGCAAGTGTTCCCCATGCGGTTGCCCTTTCCCACACCGAGGAGCACCGTGGAGACGAGTGCGCCGATGACGTCGCACCACCCATCTCGTCGAGGAGCAGGCATGGCCACCCACCCCGCTGCACCCACGATCGTGCGCTGGACCCAGCGGCTCGAGGACGCCGCCGGGCTCGACGGCCCGGTGCAGGCACTGGAGCCCCACATCCGCACCGCCTTCGGGTCCGGGACGCGGGGAGCGGTCCTGCGCGGCGACTGGCTCGGTCATGCGCTCCACCCCGTGCTCACCGACGTCGTCCTCGGGACGTGGATCTCCTCGAGCGTGCTCGACCTCGTCGGGCGCGGCCAGTGGTCGGCCCCGGCACGGACACTCGTCGGCACCGGCATCCTCGCCTTCGGCCCAACCGCCTGGACCGGGTGGGCCCAGTGGTCGGAGGCAGGCCCCCGCGACAAGCGGGTCGGCCTCGTCCACGCCGTCGTCAACGCGGCTGCGCTCAGCGCCTATGCCGGTTCCTGGGTCGCCCGGCGACGCGGTCGCGACGGCGCCGGGGCGCGATGGGCGCTCCTCGGCGCAGCCGTCTCGGGAGTCGGTGGCTACCTGGGTGGTCACCTGACGACGGGCCGAGCCGTCGCGACCCACCACCCCGCCTTCGACGGCCGGGTGGGGTGACAGCGGCGGGGCGCCGTCAGGAACTGCTACTCGTCGACATCGCCTCGGAGGTGTCGCAGTCGTTGGTGGTACTCCTGATCATCGATCTCGCCGCGGGCGTAGCGTTCGTCGAGGATCTCGCGCGCTCGACTCCGGCCACCCTCACCCCTCGGCGACTCACCGGACCCTCCGCCCGGGCCCGGAGTCCCCGAGGACTGTCGCAGCAGGAACACGACGAGGACCACGACACCGACGATCAGCAGGGGCCAGACCCACATCATGCCCATGCCCCATCCGTTGCCCATCATCGTCCTCACCTCTCGCGATCGTCGGGACAGTTCGTGTGCATCACCGTCAGTCGGCTCGGACGGTGCCCATCATGCCCCGGTCCTCGTGGTCGAGGATGTGGCAGTGGTAGACGGTCCTGCCGCCGAAGTCCTCGAAGGCGACCCGGACCTTGATCCGGCCCCTGGCCGGGACGTTGACCACGTCGAGCCACAGCGGTTCGGACACCTGCTGACCGTCGGCCTCGATCAGCTGCATCGGCCAGACGTGCAGATGGAAGGGGTGGTCGAGCGGGCTGTCGTTGCCGATGGTCCACTCCTCGACCGTGCCGAGGCGGACCTGCTGGTCGGTACGGTCGGCGTCGAACTCCCGGCCGTCGATGGTGAAGCTCATCGGACCACCTCCTCCACCACCCATCATCCCACCCATGCCCATCTGGAAGGTGAGGGTGCGCTGTCGGGCCACCTCCTCACCCCGAAGGTCCCGGGGCCTGCGTCGAGGGATGTCCCGGCTCACGGCATCCCCGGGGCCGACCTCGAGGTGGGCCAGCGTGTGGGGCTCGTCCTGCCCGGGCCCCGGGCCGTCCCCGTCCATCATCATCCCGCCCATCATCCCGCCCCGGTCCACGGGACGCGCGACGAGCCGGCCGCTGCCGGCAGCCGGGTCCACCACCATGTCCAGTCGGTTGCCGGGCGCCAGGAGAACGTCGCCAAGCGCCGTGTCCTCGGCGAGTCGCCCCACGTCACGACCCACGACGCGCGGCTCCTGCCCGGACATCTCGAGGACGAGGTAACGAGAGGTGCACGCGTTGACCACCCGCCAGCGCTCCCGCTCACCCACGTGCGCCCGCAGGCGGGGCTCGCTCTGGCCGTTGACCAGGACGAGCTCACCCTGACGGCCCATCATCTGCTCCTGTATCGACGGCGTGACCAGTGAGCCACCGGCGTCCAGGGTGAGGTCGGAGACCACCAGCACGCGTTCCCGGTCCACGTCGAGGTCCTCCTCGGGGTCCTCGACGATGATCGCGCCGTACAGGCCGCCGAAGACCTGATCGGCGACGTTGCCGTGGTGGTGCGGGTGGTACCAGTAGGTACCAGGCGGGTGATCGTCCGGCAGCCGGTACTCGTACTTCTGCGTCTGTCCCGGTTCGACGGCGAGGAAGACGTTGTCACCACGGCCCTCGGGAGAGACGTGCAGACCGTGCACGTGGAGGTTGGTGACCTCATCCAGGCGATTGACCAGGTCCAGCTGCACTGTGTCCCCGGGCCGCAACCACAGCGTCGGTCCGGGAACCCCGCCGTTGTAGCCCATCGTCCGTGCCTGCCGTCCCGCCACCTCGTGGGTTCCGAGTCCGGCCTCGAGCCGCGCCTGGAGCCGGCCATCGCGGCTGCGCAGCGCCTTCGGCTCCGTGAACGACTCGCCACCCGACGGGTCCAGGGTCGAGGAGGTCAGCTCGCGCCACAGGCCGGTACCGCCGACCGCGGTTCCGACCAGGCCGAGCCCGCCCATCGTGAGTGCCCCACGGCGGCTGATCGGCTTCATCGGTCGGCTCCTTCGAGAACACGGCGTCGACGTTGGTACTCCTCGTTACTCAGCTCACCGGCCGCGTAGCGCTCGTCGAGGACCCGAAGGCCTGCCCCACCCCGTCCGGGCCGCGTGACCGTCGCTCGCTCCGGACCCGCGAGGCCCCCCGCAAGCACCCGGACCGCGGTGACGGCCAGCAGTACCAGCCCCACGGCCAGCAGGGCCCCGTAGAGGACGACCATCATGCTGCAGACCTCCCAGGAGTGGGTTCGTCGGACGCTTCCAGCATACCCAGCCGGGTAAACGTACCAACTCTTCCCACCCAAGCGTCACCCCGTCAGCCAGGCCCGGAGGTGTCGATGAATCACGTTCACTTCATCATTTCATACAATGACGTATTCTCACCTCGATCCGTCTTCCACCTTCTGGAGGTGTCACGTGGGTGACGTCAACAGAGCGCCGAGCTCATGACCCGCACCGGCGCCAACGAGAGCCGCCGGCCGATCGCCCTCGGGCTGCGGGCCAACGCGGCCCAGTTCACGATCCTGGTGGCCATCAACGCCCTCGTCGGCGGCATGGTCGGCCAGCAGCAGACCGTGCTGCCGCTGCTCGCCGAGGAGGAGTTCGGACTCACCGGCTACACCTTCATGTTCACCTACGTGGTCGCCTTCGGCATCACCAAGGCGACGGCCAACTACTTCGCCGGCACTTGGTCGGACCGCTACGGCCGCAAGCCCGTGCTGATCGCGGGATGGCTGTTCGCGATCCCGGTGCCGTTGATGCTCATCTGGGCACCGAGCTGGGGCTGGGTCGTCGTGGCCAACGTGCTGCTGGGCATCAACCAGGGCCTGACCTGGTCCACCACGGTGATCATGAAGATCGACCTGGTCGGGCCGAAGCAGCGCGGGTTGGCGATGGGCCTGAACGAGGGGGCCGGATACGGCGCGGTCGCGGTCACCTCGATGGCGGCCGGCTACCTGGCTGCGGAGTACGGCCTGCGGCCGGCGCCTTTCCTGCTCGGCCTCTCCTACACGGCGCTTGCGCTCGGTCTGTCCACGTTGGCGGTGAGGGAGACCCGTGACCACACGAAGGTCGAGGCGGCCACGCACGTGCCGCGTGCCGACGGCAGGCACGACCACCTCCACAGCGAGCTCAGCAATCGCGACGTCTTCACCCAGACCAGCTTCCGCGAGCCGGCCCTGTCCTCGGCCAGCCAGGCGGGCCTGGTCAACAACCTCAACTTCGGCCTGTCGTGGGGACTGTTCCCGCTGCTGTTCGCCGGCTCGGGGCTGCCGGTCGGCCAGATCGGGGTGCTGTTCGCGCTCTACCCCGGCGTGTGGGGCGTCGGGCAGCTGTTCACCGGCGCCCTGTCGGACCGGTGGGGACGCAAGCATCTGATCACCCTCGGCATGTTCACCCAAGCGACTGCGCTGGCGGTGATCGCCGCCGCCGACTCGTTCGGCCTGTGGGCCGCCAGCACGATCCTGCTCGGCGCCGGCACGGCGATGGTCTACCCGACCCTCCTCGCGGCGATCGGGGACGTGGCGCATCCTGCCTGGCGCGGCCGTGCCGTCGGCGTCTACCGGGTCTGGCGCGACCTCGGTTATGCAGTTGGAGCACTCATGGGCGGCGTCGTCGCTGATCTCTGGAGCCTGCGCACGGCAGTATGGGTCGCAGCGGCGGTCAGTGTCGTCTCGGCGCTGGTGGTCGTCATACGCATGTACGAGACACACCACGGTTTGGCGGTCGCGGCGACGCAGGATGAGGAGACCAAGGATGGGTGAGCGCGCCGCCAAGGAGGCCCTGTACGCCGAGTTCGCCGCAGTGGGCAAGGTCCTCGGCAACCCCAAGCGCCTCGAGCTCCTCGACCTCCTGGCCCAAGGTCCGCGCAGTGTCGAGGACCTCGCCAACGCGGCGGCGGTGGGCATGAGCACCTGCTCGACCCACCTGCAGTCCCTGCGTGAGGCCGGTCTGGTCGATCCTCGTCGGGAGGGCAAGCGTATCTACTACTCGCTCGCCGGTGACGACGTCGCGGGACTGTGGGAGCACCTCCGGCGGGTCGCCCAGGCCCATCGGCCCCACACCGAGGTCGCACGTCGCGCCTACCTGGGTCCCGGCGACACCGAGGCCGTGGACACCGAGGAGCTCCTCCGGCGTCTCGATGTCGGGGATGTGGTCGTGCTCGACGTACGCCCCGACGTGGAGTACGCGGGGGGCCACCTCCCGGGCGCCCTGCACGTCCCGCTCGAGGAGCTCTCCGACCGGCTGGCGGAGCTGCCTCGCGACCGCGAGATCGTCGCCTACTGCCGCGGCCAGTACTGCGTGCTCGCTCACGACGCCGTCCGGCTGCTGAACGCCGAGGGACGCCGAGCCAGGCGAGCCGCCGACGGGGTCCTGGAGTGGCGCGTGGCCGGCCTGCTGGTGGACACGGGCGCCGCTTGACCGTCCCATCCGAAGAGGAGGATTGATGCCGCAGACACAGCTGCCGCCGTGGCGCTCGGCGCTCGCAGTCGTCGCTCACCCGGACGACGAGTCGTTCGCGCTCGGAGCCATCCTGGCTGCCTTCGCCGAGACAGGGGCCCGGGTGGAGGTCCTGTGCCTGACCCGCGGCGAGGCCTCCACCCTGCACGGCGTCGAGGGCGACCTGACCGAGCTCCGCGCCCACGAGCTCACCGCTGCCGCCGAGGCGCTCGGGCTCCACGACGTGACGCTCCTGGCCTACCCCGACGGGCGACTCCCCGAGGTGGGCCTCGACGAGCTCGCCACGCACGTCGTCGCCGCCGCCCGCCACATCGACGCCGAAGGAATCATCGGCTTCGACCTCACCGGCGTCACCGGTCACGCCGACCACGCCCACGCGACCGCCGCCGCGATCCGCGCCGCAGAAGACCTCGCACTGCCGGTCCTCGGCTGGACCGTCCCAGCCACCGTCGCCGCGACACTGCGTGAGGAGTACGGGGCCCCCTTCGACGGGTACGACGAGAGCGAGATCGACCTCGTGATCACCGTCGACCGATCGCTGCAGAACAAGGCCGTCGGATGTCACCCCAGTCAGGCCGTGCCCGGCAGCGTCCTGTGGCGCCGCATCGAGCTTCTCGGGGACCACGAGCACCTGCGCTGGCTACACCGGGCCGAGACCGGCCCGTCGAGGCAGACGTCCTGACCTTCTGACGTCATGGACGGGCCGTGTCGACACCTCGTGGGATCTCGACCCGTCGCGACCGGACCCTGCTCGTCGCCATCGCGCACGCGGCGAGGGCGTTCAAGGGCGCAGCCGCTCGGCGAGAAACGCGAGGACCCGGTCCAGGGCGACCCGGGTCGTCGACGAGGGAGACCGTGAGCACCGCGTGGGCTGATGGCGCGATGCCGGCCGCGTTGCCCGGCGAAGAGTCGATCTCGATCCCCTCGAAGGACGTCCCGAGCGTCGCCCGCAGGGTCTCGAACCTCTCAGGAGGGCAGCCGCGGTCGTTGGTGAACCGGAGCCCGAGCACGCGGAGTCCGTCATTCGCCCGTTCCGTGATGGTGGTCAGATCCTGCGCATCGAGGCCCAGGGCGGCACGCCCCCGCTTCCCGATCGGCGCGGGCATGACCGGCTGGCTCATGACGGACGCGAGGACCGACGGTTCGAGCGCGGTCGCCAGCGCGAAACCTCCGGTGAAGCACATCCCGACCACACCGACCCCGGGACCGCCACACTCACGGTGGGCCGACGCTGCGAGTGCCCGCAGCCACCCGACGACGGGGCTGGTGCGGTCGGCCAACTTCGTGAACTCGCGTGCCACGCAGACCTGCAGGATCGACCGCAGGACCTCGCGGCCGTTCGCCGGGGCTGCGGGGCGCCCGTACAGGGACGGCAAGTACACGGTGTACCCGGCGGCGATGAGCCGACGGGCGAAGTCGATGACGCCCGGATGCAGGCCGGGGATCTCGTGGAGCACGAGAACCGCTGGCCCCGAGCCACTGCGGAAGACCTCATACGTGCGCCGGTCGTGTGAGAAGTCGAACGCGTGGAACTCCTGGCCGATGTGCTCGCTGGGGCTCATACCGACTCCTCCCATCCATGGTTCGCCCAGCATGGTCGCGCCACGGCCAACCGCAATGACGATCGGAGGCCGAAGCACCCGGCGTGCACCCGCCCCGACCACGGACCGGCTTGCGGCGAGGCGCAGACCGGACTGCGGAGCCCCCCTTCGTGTGCGATGGCCGTGACGTTCGGGGGGCCTCCGCGGTGCCTTCCTACAGCCTGCCGACGACGTGGGCGAGCACCTGCGACATCTGGTCATGAGGGCTGAACTCGACCATCCTGACGGCTTCCTCGACAACAATGGTGTGACCTGAGGGCCAGTAGTAGATCTCGCCCGGGCCTACTGCTTCTTCAGTTCCGTCCTCGTAGTTCACGCGGATTCTGCCTTCGATGAGGAATCCCCAGTGCGGGCACTGACAATGATCGCGCTCCAGCCCCTCGAGCAACGGCCCGAAGTCCAGGCCGGCCGGATACTGCATGTACGCGCTGGTCGTCCCACCCCACTCCGTCCCTCGGAACATCTCTCCGATGGCCTCGTGGGCGATCGGAAGGTCTTGGACTTTGCTCTTCATCTTCGTTCCCTCTCTCTCTTCTGGACCCGTGCTCGCGACCAGCGGACGCGATGGCCGTTGTGCCAGGTGTCGAGAACGTCTCGGTTGCCTACGACCTCGATCGTGGAATCGTCACCTCGGTTCCACAGGGCCAGGTACAGCTCCGATGCCGGGCCGATGAGAGTCACGTCGGCGGGATGCCCTCCTCCAGTGGAGGTGATTCCGTTCGGGGCCATCGTGACGTGCCATCGAGTGTCGGTGTCGTTCGCGTGGACAGCCATCGTTCCGGGACTGTCGATCGAGAACCTGGTACCCCGGGGAGCGAAGGAGGCGAGCAGCTCGTCGATTCCGTCTGTGGCGAACTCGGGGTCGAAGCTCGTCGGGGTCATGCCCGCGGACTCGGCATCGAAGCGGTGGACCGCGGTCTCGTGGGCTTGGCGTCGAGCCCACATCGCAAGCGGGGAGGGGGCGGGCAGGAACGTCCGGCACTCGAGGTCGACTGGAGCTGACGTGAGCTCACGAACCAAGTTGAGGTTCGTCTCGAGGTACCAGTCGATCAACTCGGCGTCGCCGGGCCAGAAGACTGCGAGATCAGGCCAATAGCCCGACAACTCGGAGAGGTCATCGACCCACATCTTCGCGGCGCGGTTGGCCACCTGCGCAGCAGCCCAAAGGTGGATTTCGGCGAGGTGTCGGACGAGGTCACGCACATCCCACCCGGGACAGGATGAGACGGGCGCATCAAGATCGGTGCGCCGAGCAGCGCCAGCGAAGAGCTGAGCTTCCAGTTGGAGAGCCTCGATGTGCCGGTCGATTTCCATGTTGTTCTCCCATCCTCAGGCCTTCGGCGGCCGTTGAGGGATAGTTCGGGTCGAACCGAACTACTGCAACATGCACTAATCTATACTGCATCTTGCAGTATGGTCAAGGTATGTCGCCAAGATTGACCCCGTCCTCTTATGCAGTCCTCGGCCTCCTGCACCTCAAACCCTGGACCGGCTACGAACTCACCCGCCAAGCCCAACGAAGCCTTCGCTACGCCTGGCCCAAATCCGAGCGACTTCTCTACTCCGAACCCAAGAAGCTCGTCGAACTCGGATACGCCACGGTCCACCAAGAGGACAGCGGCAACCGAACCCGCAACGTGTACACAATCACCGGAGAAGGACGCCAAGCCCTCACCGAGTGGACGACCACCCGGACCGAGCCGCCCCGTTTCGAAGTTGAGGCCCTGTTGAGGCTCCTCTTCGCCGACCACGGCTCACGCGAAGACGCGCTCCGAGCCCTTGACGAGTTCGAGGACGACATCGGCGCTCACCACCAGGCCATTGTCGAACTCATGGGCTCCTACCTCGACGGCGGCCACCCATTCCCACAACGGACACACCTCTCCGTGCTCTTCGCCACCTTCCAGATCGACATGTTCAAGACGATCGAACGGTGGATCGAGTTCGCGCGAGTCGAAATCGACGAATGGCCAACCACCAAGGACCTCGGGATGACCCCACGGACCGAGGCCCTCACACGCCTCCTGGCCCAAGATCACTCACCACTGAACCCATAGGCGCGTTCCACCTCAGGAGCGAGAAACATCGCGTCCGCGCCGAACTCTTCGGAGCCATCTCGAATGATCGATCGGGCCGGTCCGGAGCGGCTCGAAGCACCGTCGGGGGCGCCCGGGGGGGGGGGGGGCAGATCGGGAGGTGAGGTCGGAATGACAACGAGAAACCCCGGCCACAGAACCAGCGTTTCCGCTGCTGTGCCGGGGATCTTCGGTGGTGGAGCTGAGGGGATTCGAACCCCTGACCTTCTCATTGCGAAGGCAATCCGGGGTTGTCCTGCCCCGAGGATCTGGCACGGTTGTTTGCAATCCATTGCACCTACTGGCGGTCGCCATCCGCTCGGGGGGCATCCGGGGGGCACGAAGAGCCGCCGACCCGATAGCGGAGCAGCCCCGGCCGGAGCGGGCTCGGATCAAGCGGCGATCGACTCGGGAAGGCATGGGCCGCAGGCGCGGAGCGCGTCCCGGATGGTGCAACCACTGGCCGCTTGATCCGTGACCGTGGAGGACGGATCGTGTAGCGACGGGTCGGCGGATCGAAGGGTGAGGGCGTCTCGGTACTGAACCGGGGCGCCTTCGTCATGCCTGGCCGATCGCGATAGGGCGGCCGCGAGAACGGCCGCCAGGCCGCATGCGCAGCGGGCGCCCGCGAAGCGGGCGGCCAGCGTTGACGGAGTCGCCGCCTTGAGTCAGTAGAGAAAGTTCTCACATCCCCCGCCTGGCGCGCCACAGTGACGCCCGGGATTGGCACCTTGTGGCTGCCGAATCCGAGCGTTTGAGGCTAGGTCCCTGTGGAGAGTACGTGGCAGATGTGGTCGTCTGTGCAGTCAGCGGGATTCAGCTGCTGGCTGCGCTCGTGCAGTGTTTCGAGTTCAGTTTGTAGCCCGGCAAGGTGCCGGATCCGTTCCCGCACGTCGGAGAGTTTGGTGTTGATGAGTCCGCCCACGTGCTCGCAGGGCGCTGTGCCGTCGTCACGGAGGTCGATGATGCTGCGGATCTCGGAGAGCGTGAGACCGGCGCCTTGGGCCACGCGGATGAAGCGCAACCTGACCAGCGTGGATTCGTCGTAGACGCGGTAGCCGTTGGTGCTCCGTTCGGCGTGGGGCAAGAGGCCTTTGCGTTCGTAGAACCGGATGGTCTGGCTGCTCACTGAGGCAGCGTCGGCGAGCTCACCGATCAACATGTCGTCCACCTCCAGCCTTGACCTTCTAGTACAGTACAACGTTTACCGTCGGAGCATGGACGTCGCCTTGTTGTACTTCGATGACTGCCCGAACTGGAAGTTGGCCGATCAGCGGCTTGCCGCGATCGCCGTCGAGCGCCCTGATGTTGTGGTGACCCGGCGCCGCGTTGAGACCGTGGATGAGGCCGAAAGGCTGGGCTTCCACGGGTCGCCCAGCATCCTGGTCGGCGGGGTCGACGTCTTCGCCGGGCCAGGTGCGGAAGTGGGCTTGTCCTGCCGCCTGTACCCCACACCGGACGGTTTGGCGGGGGCGCCCACGATGGAGCAGCTTCGAGCAAAATTCGACGTGGCGGTGGCATGACGATGCGGGGCTACGACTTGATGGTGATCGGAGCGGGCATGGCCGGCGTGGCAGCGGCCAATAAGTGCGCCTCGGCGGGGTGGAACGTGGCGATCGTCGACGCGCTGCCGTACGGCGGCACGTGCGCTCTGCGTGGGTGCGACCCGAAGAAGATCCTGCGCCGGGGTGCCGAGATCATCGACAGTGCGCACCTGATGCGCGGCAAGGGTATCGACGACGCCAATCTGTCGATCAACTGGGCGGATCTGGTGAAGCACAAGCACGGGTTCACCGACCCGGTGCCAGCAGGCATAGAGGATGGCCTCGCGGGCAATGGCGTCGACACACTGCACGGACAGGCACGGTTCACCGGTCGAAACACACTCACGGTCGACGGCACTCCGTACGAGGCGGCACACTTTCTGATTGCCGCGGGCGCCCGCCCCCGCCCACTGGCCTTTCCGGGCCATGAGCACCTGATCGACAGCACAGACTTCATGGACCTTCCCGAGTTGCCAGAGCGGATTCTGTTCGTCGGTGGTGGCTTCGTCTCCTTCGAGTTCGCCCACATCGCGGCGCGCGCGGGCAGCACTCCGGTCATCCTCGACCGCGGGCCCCGACCGCTCAAGGCCTTCGACCCCGACCTGGTCGAGCTCCTCATCAGCCGCGGCGCTGATGCCGGAGTCGGGCTGTGGCGCTCCAGCACCATCACCGCCATCGAGAAGTCCGCTGCCTCCTACCGGGTCGAGATGGAACGGTCTGGCCAGCCCGAGACGGTGGAGTTCGACCTTGTCGTGCAGGGCGCGGGCCGGGTACCGAATCTGGACGGACTTGACCTCGAGGCCGCTGGGATCGAGTGGGACGAACGTGGAGTGCGGGTAGGGGCTGATCTGCGGAGCACCAGCAACTCGGCGGTCTACGCCGCCGGCGACGCAGCCAGCAGCCCCGGGATGCCACTGACACCGGTAGCGGTGTTCGAGGGCAAAGTTGCCGCGTCGAACATGCTCAAGGGGACCGCGACCGCACCCGACTACGCCGGGGTGCCCACTGCGGTCTTCACGATCCCTGAACTCACCCGAGTGGGGATGCTCGAACAAGACGCCCACGACCACGGCCTCGACGTCGAAGTCCGCTACCGCGACACGAGTAGCTGGTTCTCCAACTACCGGATCGGCGAGACCACTGCAGCCACCAAGATCCTCGTCGAGCGAGCCACGGACAAGATCCTCGGGGCGCACCTACTCGGCCCGGGATACGGCGAGCTGATCAACTTCCTGGGCTTGGCCATAAAGCTCGAGCTGACCACCCGTCAGCTGAAGTCAATGACCGCCGCCTACCCCACCGTCGGGTCAGACCTCGGATCGATCCTCTGAGGGGACTTGCCGCGCTCGTGCAGCCACCCGATCGCTCCAATCACATATCAAGCCGGTCGACGTGGGCAGACGCGACCAAGCCTCGGGGACCGTTAGGAAAGAGTCAGGTTTGCGTCAAGGATCTCCGCGAAAGTGGGACTGGGCCCCCTTGGGGGGCAACGTGGCTGGTGCGGATCATCACAGACGCACACACATGGACGGGAAGTATCCCCGGGGGTCGGCTCCCCTCTCGGGCCTGACGGCTCGCTCTCACCGATAGCCGCGACAGAGACTCACTGAACTGGATCCGCACCCGCACCCCCTTCGGTGTGCCCGGCGTTGAGCGGCTCTGGAACGTCGGTGACCAGGCATCGCCGCTCACCCCACAGTCTGGGTGTGCCGCGCGGATCCCAGAGCCGCACTCCGGTCCGCGTGGCACACCCTTCTTTGGTTGGGGAGGGGACCGTGGCCACCACAGACACGCCTGCCCCTGCCGCCGGTGAGGACCGCTTTCCCGGCTTCGGGGAGGACGCGCCGCTGGACATACCCGACCTCAACCACCCCGAGAACGCCAAGCTGATCGCCCAGCGGATGCGCGACGGGAGCATGGACGACTTCTCCCAGGCCCTGGGCACCACCCGCAACTGCGCCCACCCCGTCCGGCTGGCCGGGTCCTCGGTCACCGTCGACACCACCACGGGCGAGATCGTCTCTTCCTTTGATGCCAGTGACCTGCCGTTCGGGGTGCTGCACCGCGCGTGCGGCAACCGGCGTGCCTCGGTGTGCCCGTCCTGCTCACGCACCTACGCCCGTGACACCTACGCCCTCATCCATGCCGGGGTCGCCGGCGGCAAGACCGTCCCCGAGCAGGTGCGGGACAACCCGCTGCTGTTCGTCACCCTCACCGCCCCATCCTTCGGACCCGTCCACGGCCACCGGAAAGGACGCGCGTGCCGGCCACGACGACGCGACGACCGCAGCCGCTGCCCCCACGGCCGGCCGCTGTGGTGCACCCGCATCCACGATCGCGACGACGAGGTCAACGGCGCGCCGTTGTGCTTCCAGTGCCACGACACCGCGTCTGCGGTGATGTGGCAGTGGCACGCCCCCGAGCTGTGGCGACGCTTCACCATCGCCTTCCGCCGGGCCGTCGCCCACCACCTGGCCGTCCCCGACTCCCGCCTGGACGAGCACGCGTCGATCCAGTACGCCAAGGTCGCCGAACACCAGGCACGCGGCCTGATCCACTTCCACGCCCTGATCCGCCTCGACGGACCCGCCGCCGGCGGCACCGGTTCGCCCGCTCCCCCATCACTGGACGGCGACACCCTCGCAGCCCTCGTCCACCGGGTCGTCCCGACCGTGACGACCATCGCCGAGCCGGTCGACCACGAGGACACCCCACGAGTGCTGGTCTTCGGCACCCAGGTCGACGTGCGTACCGTCCGTGCCGGCTCGCGCACCGACGACCCGACCGGCCCACTGACCCCCGACCAAGTCGCCGGATACCTGGCCAAGTACTCCACCAAGGACTCCTCCGGCCTGCACGGCCACGGCCAACAACGCCCGCACATCCTCGCCCTGCGGCGGCAATGCGCGGAGATGGCTGCCCGGGCCGCGACCTTCCACGACCAGGACCACGACTACCAACGGATGGGCAAGTGGGTGCACTGCCTGGGCTTCCGTGGCCACTTCGGCACCAAGTCCCGCCGCTACTCGATCACCCTCGGCGCCCTGCGTCGTGCCCGCTCGCGGTGGCAGGCCCTGGCTGCCGAGTCCCGCCGCACCGGCCAACCCCTCGACACCCGCGACCTCGAAGCCCGCCTCCTCGCCGACGACGCAGAAGAGACCACCCAGGTGATCGGAACCTGGGCCTACGTCGGCACCGGCTGGCGCGACCACCTCGAACAAGCCCTCGCCCTGGCGGTCGCAGCCCGCAACCGCGAGTACGACCTGTGGAAAGCCGAACGCCGCAGGGACCGAGATGCGCTAGACACGAGGGGACGATGATGGAGCAACAGATGCAGGACCAACCAACACCGGCGCTCGAGCGGTTGTTGACCACCGCGGAGGTCGCAGAGGCGCTGCAGATCTCGCCGTCGACACTGTGCCGATGGCGACAGGTGGGCCACGGGCCACGGGTGACGTGGCTGACCCCCTTCAGCCCACGCTACCAGCGGGAGGACGTGGCCGCCTGGGTGAAGCGGAGCGCGGCGTGAGCGTGCAGAAGCTGCCGAACGGTCGGTTCCGCGCGAAGCTGAAGAGCGGCCGGGTCGATGTGGCGAGCAAGGTCTTCGACACCCAGCGGGAGGCGAAGGGATGGCTCGCCCGCGAGCGGGCGGCACTGGCCGGCGGGGTCGACCCCCGCGCCGGCCGGCAACGCGTGCGCGTCCTCGTCGCCCAGTGGCTCAAGGTGCGGTCCACGACCGTCGCCGCCAAGACCTACCGGAGCGACCAGGACCTGCTGCGCCTGATGCCGACGAGCATGCTGGCGCTGCACGTGTCCGCCGTCTCCGGGCGGGAGGTCGCGCGCTCGTTCGAGGCGCTCCTCGCGGACGGTCTGGCGGAGAGCTCCGTTCAGCGGTTCCGGGCCAGCCTGTCCTCCTTCTTCGCCTGGTGCGTGCGGGAGAAGATCGTCGTGGCCAACCCGGTCACGGGGGCGCGTGTACCCAAGCAGTCCGGCGAGGTCGAGGAGATGGACCCTTTCAGCGAGGAGGCGCTGGAGGCGGCACATGCCCAGTGGACCGCGATCTCGCCGCACCTGGCCGACCTGATGCTCGTGCTCGCGTGGACCGGGTTGCGCTGGGCCGAGGCCCGGGCGATGCGGGTCGAGGACGTCATGCAGGTGCCCACGCCGGGTCTGCTGGTGCGCCGCTCCCAGCCCGAGGGCCACGCGATCAAGGGCACCAAGGGCCGGCGATCCCGACGGGTCCCCCTGGCCAACCGGGTGCTGCCGATCGTCCAGCACCTGAGCGAGGGCAAGCACCAGCGGGATCTGCTCTTCACGACCGAGCGCGGCGCCCAGCTGCACCGCTCGGCGGTCCTCCGCAGCCTGAACTGGCCGACGACCGGCCAGGGCCGTCGGGTGCACGACCTGCGACACACGGCGGCCTGCCTCTGGCTGAGCCGCGGCGTGGACCCGGGCACCGTCCAGGCGTGGATGGGACACGAGTCGATCGCGACCACGAACCGGTACCTGCACTTCCTCGGTACGGGTGCCGATCGGGCCGGTCTGGAGCGGCTCAACGCACCGTCGGGGGGCACCCGGGGGGCAGATCGGGAGGCGAGGTCGGAATGACAAAGAGAAACCCCGGCCACAGAACCAGCGTTTTCGCTGCTGTGCCGGGGATCTTCAGTGGTGGAGCTGAGGGGATTCGAACCCCTGACCTTCTCATTGCGAACGAGACGCGCTACCAACTGCGCCACAGCCCCAAGAACGTCGGTAACCATAACACCGCCCCTGCCCCTCACCACAATTCCGCGGACTAGAGTCGAGCCCACCCGACCCCGAGGAGCCGCATGTCCGCCAAGCGCCGCCTGAGAGGACTCGGGCTGCCGCGGCCATCACGGCGGCTGGCGAGTCTCCCCGCCCGTCGCGAGGACCGGCCGATCGTCATCCGGACGGCGCCCGAGTCCGACGACGGCGTCACCGCGGTGCCGGGGACCGTGCGGGCCCTCTCGGAGTGGGCGTGGCGCTCCCTGATCATCGCCGTCGCCATCGTCGCGGCCCTCAAGCTCGCCACGATCCTGGCCCAGGTCGTCATCCCCGTCGTCGTCGCGCTGCTGCTCGCCGCCCTCCTCGAGCCGCTGTTCTGCCGGCTGCGGATCATCCTCCCCAAGGGCGTGGCCGCACTCATCACCGTGCTCGGGACCCTGGCGGGGATCGTGGCGCTCTTCAGCTACGTCGGCAACCAGTTCGCGACCCAGGTCGGCGACATCGTCGACCAGGTGACCAAGGGACTGTCCCAGTCACGTACGTGGGTCGAGAGCACGTTCGGGCTCAGCGAGGCGCAGCTGACGGGGTGGTTCGCCGAGCAGTGGGCCACGATCTCCGAGGGCGACCGCCTGTCCAACCTGGCCACCCAGGCCGGTTCCGCCCTGGGACAGGGACTCACCGGCTTCCTGCTGGCGATGTTCACCCTGTTCTTCTTCCTCTACGACGGGCCCGGGATCTGGGCCTGGGCCGTGCGGCTCTTCCCCCGCGCCGCCCGGGCCAAGGTCCTCTCCTCCGGGGCGATCGCGTGGCACCAGCTGAAGGCATTCACCCGCGCAACGATCCTGGTCGCGGGGGTCGACGCCCTCGGGATCGGGCTCGGTGCGTTCGCGCTCGGCGTCCCCCTTGCCTCGGGCATCGCCCTGCTCGTCTTCATCGGTGCCTTCGTGCCGATCGTCGGAGCGCTGGTCTCCGGGTTCATCGCGGTGCTGCTCGCCTTCGTCGCCAAGGGACCGGTCACCGCGCTGCTCATGCTCGGCGTCGTCGTCGCCGTGCAGCAGATCGAGCAGCAGCTGCTCCAGCCCCTGCTGCTCGGTCGTGCCGTCCGGGTCCACCCGCTCGGGGTGATCCTCGGCATCGCCACCGGCATCATCCTCGGCGGCGTCATCGGCGCACTGATCGCCGTGCCCCTCGTGGCAGTGCTCAACGCCGTCGGCCACAACCTGCTCGACCCGGACCCAGCGGACGTGGACGATCCGGAGCAGCTGACCACGGACAGCGAGGACGCCGAGATCGCCGAGGACCTCGTGCAGGCCGAGGAGCGTGCCGAGATCAAGCCCGGGGAGAGCCCCTACTCGACCTGACCGGGTGGTCCCGATGCGAGCGGGCGAAGGGGGGTGTCGCCCGGCTCAGGCCCAGCCGGCGATGGCCGGCAGGTCCTCGTCCTCGACCTCGATGACCTGCGGGACGTCACCAGCCGGTGCGGGTGCCGGCGACGCCGGCACGGGCGCGGGCTCGCGACGCTCGGCCTTGGCCTTCATCGTGTACATCGGGCGCGGCACGGGCGTCGGCTGCCATGTCCCGGGCTCGGGCTCGGCGACGGTGGCCACCGGCTCGACGACGACCTCCTCGACCGGATCCTGGTCCTGGGCGACGTCGTAGACGCGGGTGCTGCGAGCGGCGGGCCGGGCCACATCGGGCGCAGCGGTTCGTGCAGGGGCAGCCGGGCGGGCCGGCGCCACCGGACGCTCGGCACGCGGCGCCACATCCTGGCGACGCTCGACGCGGACACGGCGGGCGGCGGAGCGCTCGGCGACGACGGCGCGGCGCAGCCAGACGAAGGCCGCGACGACACCGACCAGCGGCACGAGGATCGCCCACCAGGGCAGCGGACCGAGGACCGCGGCGACCGCGACGAGCGGCACCAGCGTGATCATCGCCAGCAGCGTCAGGCCACGCAGTCGGCGCGGCACCCCGCCGGCCCGCCCGGCACGGGCGGGCGTGGCCTCGGCGTGCTTGACGGTGACCTCCGGGCGGGCGGCCCGGGTCGGGGCGACGGAGTAGGAGCGCGGCATCGGCTCGGCGGCCCCGCGCCCCATGCGGTGGTCGTCCAGGACGCGCATGGCGGCGGAGAAGCGATCGACCGACCGGACCGTGGACAGGTGGTCGCGGCGCTTGATCCAGTACTGGAGCAGATAGACAGCCCAGATCGCCACGACGAGGACGAAGATCAAGCTGCTTGGCTGCACGAGGACAACGCTAGGCAGGAAGTCACGCAGCGTGGCGCAAGTTACTCGGTGTGTCGCGTTTGTGACTGCTGATATTCATGTGACAGACGTGCCATCAGTCCTCCCCGGCCGACTTCCTCCGCCACGACGGCGAACGAGCGGTGGTCTCGCCAGCTGCCGCCGATGTGCAGGTAGGAGCGTCTGGTGCCCTCATCACGCATCCCGAGCTTGGCCGCGACCGCCAGGCTCGCGGTGTTGTCAGGGATGATCTCGAGCTGGATGCGGTGCAGCGCACGGCCCTTCGGGTCCATCAGGTGGTCGCCGAGCATCGCGACAGCGGTGGGTGCGATCCAGCGTCCGGCGGCCTCCCGCCCGACCCAGTACCCGAGGCTGCCCGACCGCAGTGCGCCCTCGACGATGCCGCTGGCGGAGACCATCCCGACGATCTCGCCCCCGACGACGATCACCAGACTCAGCCCCGTGCCCGACCTGGCCTCACGGGCCAGCGCGCGCACGTAGCCGGAGAAGTCCCGTCCGAGGTCCCGGCGCGGCCGTCCGCCCGGCGGGACCGTCGGGTCCCACGGCGACAACCAGGAGGCGTTGCGCGAGCGCAGGTCGAGGAAGGCGCGGCGGTCCCCCCTTCGCAGCGGACGCAGGACCACCGGCTCACCCTGCGGGGTGGCCCCGGTGAGGACGGTCTCCCGACGTCGGGTCACCGCACGGGCAGCTCGGTGCGGCCGGTCAGGCGCGCACCGGCGTCGACCTGCGCCGGCTCGGCGGCGACGACCTCCACGTCACCGACGGCCGTGACGTCCGCGCCGAAGGTGACGTCCCCCTCGACGGCGAGCGAGGTGCACTCGCGCAGGGACGGCGGGCCGTGGGGGAAGCGCTCGTCGAAGTCGGAGATGAGCTTGTAGTGGCCGTCGAGGGAGATCCGCGGCTCGGCGTGCTCGATCCGGGAGACGATCCGGGACTGCTCGTCGAGCTCGAAGACGTCGGAGCGCAGCAGGAGCAGCTCGTTGGTGGTCTTCACCGGCCGGAAGCGCGTGCGCGGCACCCGCAACGCGACGCTCCCCTCGAAGGCCTCGACCGCGGTGCCCATCGCCGACTCGATCTGGATGACCGGCGGGCTGTCCTTGCGTCGGGGGTCGACGTTCTTGCGGTTGACGATGATCGGCAGCCCGAGCACCCCGTCGCGCTCACGCATCAGCTCGTCGAGCTCGTCCAGCCCCACCCACAGGTTGTTGGTGTTGAACCACTGGTGGCGGCTGGTGTCCTGGAAGAGCTCCTGCTCCTCGTCGGCCACCATCGCCGACTCACGCAGGATGATCCGCCCGTCGGACCTGCGCACGGCGACGTGCCCGCCCTTGCGGTCGTTCAGGGTCCGCTCGGCGACCTCGGCGGCGAAGGGGATGCCTTCCGCGAGCAGCCACGCGGCGATGTCGGGATCGCAGGTGGCGCCGAGGTTGTCGGCATTGGAGATGAAGGCGTACCGGTACCCCGCCTCGCGCATCTGCTGGAGGAGCCCGGAGGCGGCGAGCGAGACGTAGACGTCGCCGTGGCCCGGCGGGCACCACTCGAGCGAGGGGTCCTCCGGCCAGGAGACCGGCGCCAGGGTCTCGGCGTCGAGCTTGGGCTCCATGCTCTGCAGGAAGTCCAGCGGCAGGTCCTGCTGGGCCAGCTGGGGGTAGCGCTCGAGGATGCCCAGCGAGTCCGTGCGGGTGCGGGGCGTGTTCATCAGCACCAGCGGCGGGCGGGAGCCGTAGCGCTCCTCGAGGCCGACCAGCTGGCGGGCGATCACGTCCAGGAAGGTCAACCCGTCGCGGGCGACGAGCGCGGACTTCGCGCCGCTCATCCCCATGCTCGTGCCGAGCCCGCCGTTGAGCTTGACCACGGCGACCTTGGCGAGCGCCGCCCGGCGCTCCTCGTCGTCGACCTCGATGGCGGCCAGCTCGGGCACGTCGACGAGCGGCTCGATCGTCTCCTCGGGGATCGTTCCCTGCGCGCCGTCCGCGAGCTGCTGCCAGTAGTCCTCGAAGACCGCGATCGCCCGCGGATCGATCCCGCGCTCGGTCATCGTACGAACAGCCTCATCACGACCCTCGACTCCCATGGCGCCACCTTACGATGCCGTCATGGACCTCGCCGAGGAGACGAAGGGAGAGACCCGCCGCCGCCTGCGGGCGCACCGACGCCGGCTGGTCGCCTCCCGTGATCTCGGCGCCGACGCCGAGGCAATCGCGGCGGCGATCACCGGGGCCACCCCCCTTCGAGGCTCGGGCCCGGAGGCCCCTCGCGCCTCAGGGAACGGGAGAGGCGCACGCACCGTCCTGTCGTACGAGTCGCTCCCCCACGAGCCGCCGACGACGCGGCTCAACGCGGCGCTGCAGGCCGCAGGTCACCGGGTGCTCGTGCCGATCACACTCCCGGACATGCGGCTGGACTGGTGCGACCCGACCGATCCCGGACGCACCCCGCTGGGTGTCGACTCGCCCGCCAACGCCGACCTGGCCGTCATCCCGGCGTTGGCCGTCGACACGACCGGCACGCGTCTGGGCCAGGGCGGCGGCTGCTACGACCGGGTGCTGCCGATGCTCCCGGCCGGCACGCCGGTCCTCGTGCTGCTCCACCCGGGCGAGCACACCACCCGGGCGCTGCCGCGGGACGCGCACGACGTCCCGGTGACCACCGTCGTCACCGCCGGCGGGGTCACCGGCGCGACCGACCCCCTTCCGCCCGGCTAGTCCTCCTCCGGCTCGAGCGTGAGGGTGTCCTCGGTCGCCCGGACGACCGCCTCCCGGCTGGAGGGCCACGCGTAGGTGCGCCCCTCGAGCCACGCGTCGACCTGGTCGTCGTAGTGGCCGCTGAGGGGGTGGCCGGAGTTGCCGGTCTGGTTCACCCACCGGGACTCGTCGAGGTCACCGAGGTCGACGATCATCCGCATCGACGGCGCGGCGGTGACGGCGAACCCCTCGGAGGCGTCCCAAGCCATCGCGTTGACCGTCGAGGAGCTGCCGCCGACGGGGTGGGGCCCGGAGTTGACCAGTGAGCGGATCGGGCCGGGGAGGCCCTCGCCGCCCAGGACCTGGTGGGCGAAGGTCACGCCGTGCAGGTGGCCCCACTCCCAGCCCTCCGGGTCCTTGCCCATCCTGCTGGTCAGCTCCAGGCGGGCCTCGACGAGCGCCTTCCGCAGCACCTCGTCGCGGTTCTCGACGATGCCGGGGGTCGTGCGGTTGTCCCACCACTGGCTCGACGGGTTCTCCAGCAGGCCCTCGATGGCCAACCAGTACTGCGAGCTCCCGGCCGCCTGCAGCTCCGCGGGCAGGTCGTCGTTGAAGGTGATCTCGACGACCTGGCGCCACACCGAGTTGAAGTACGCGGCGGCCGCGGAGCTCTCGCCGTCACCGGCCAGCTGGCTGCGGTCCCACGTGCGCAGCAGGTCCTGCCCGTCGCGCGTGAAGTCGTCGACCTCGACCTCCAGCAGGGCGGGGACCAGCGCGTCGGCGAGCCCGTTGTGGGTGTCGAGCTGGATGCGGGCCATCTTCTCCGGGGAGACCTTCTCCTCGCTCGTGAGCAGGTCCGCGATGCGTTGCGAGCGGTAGCCCATGTCCCACTCCGTGGTGAGGAAGGGCGTGCGGCTCGGCGTGACCTGCTGGTTGGCGGTGACGATGTAGCCGTCGTCCGGGTTGAGCACCCACGGCATGTCCTTGAAGGGGACGTACCCGTCCCAGTCGTAGTCGGAGTCCCAGCCCGGGGCCGGCGACCAGCCGGGCGGGTCGTTCCCGATGCCCTTGCGGATGGGGATCCGCCCCGGCGCCTGGTAGCCGATGTTGCCCTCGGTGTCGGCGTAGACGAGGTTCTGGCTCGGGACGGCGAAGTCCTGCGCCGCGGCGCGGAACTCCTCGAAGTTCGTCGCGGAGTTCAGCCCCAGGATCGCGTCGCCGGTCGCGCTCGGGGTCAGCGCCGTCCAGGCGAGGGAGACCGCGTAGCTGGTCGTGGCGCGACCCTCGACGTCGACGTCCTGTCCCGCGGCCGCGGCGGCGGGGACGACGTCGGACAGGATCGGACCGTGGCCCGTGGAGCGGACGGTGATCTCCACGTCCTCGCCCCCGGCGACCTCGATCGTCTCGGTGCGGGTCTCCAGCGGCTGGAGCTCGCCGTCGCGCAGGTACTCCCCGTCGGTGACCTGCTCGAGGTAGAAGTCGGTGACGTCGGGGCCCAGGTTGGTGAAGCCCCAGGCGATGGACTGGTTGTGGCCGATGACGACGCCCGGCACCCCGGAGAAGGTGTACCCGGAGACGTCGATCGGGCAGGCGTCGCCGACGTCCCGGCAGTGCAGGCCCATCTGGTACCAGATGCCCGGCATGCTCACGCCCAGGTGCGGGTCGTTGGCGAGCAGCGGTTGACCGGTCGTGGAGCGCTCCCCGTCGACCACCCACGAGTTGGAGCCGATCCCCTGCCCCTTGCCCAGCAGTGCAGGGATCGCGTCGATCGCCGCCGCGGTGTCGGCCACTGCGGAGCGGGCCTGCGGCGTCGAGGCCGGCCTGTCCGATGACGGCGAGGAGGCGGCGAACGACGGGGGTCGTGCCCCCTTCGCCCGCCACTCCTGGCCGGAGAGGATCGGCGCATGGCGGTCGGTCGGGTACTTCGGGTAGAGCTGCTCGATCATCGGCGTGGCGACCTTGCCGTCGAGGGCGGCACGGGTCAGCTCGCCGTCGTAGTTGCCGCGCAGGTCCCAGGCCATGGCCTTCAGCCAGGCGAGGGAGTCGACCGGGGTCCAGTCCTCGACGCTGTACTCCGGGAGGGAGAGGGCCAGGACCGAGTACTCCATGCCCATGGCGGCGGTCGAGCCCTTGTCGTCCAGCCATGCGTTGACCCCCTCGGCGAAGGAGTCGAGGGCCTGCCGGGTCTCCGGCGCGAGCAGGGGCAGCTCCTGCTCGGCGACCCGGCGCCAGCCCATGGTGCGGATGACCTTGTCGGTCTCGACACCCGGCTCGCCGACGAGCTCGGCCAGGCGCCCGGCGGTCACGTGGCGACGCATGTCCATCTCGAAGAAGCGGTCCTGCGCCTGCACGTACCCCTGCGCGCGCATGAGGTCGCCCATCGTGTCGGCGTAGATGTGCGGGATCCCCCGCTCGTCGCGCCGTACCTCGACCTCGCCGTCGAGGCCCGGGACCTCGATGGTCCCCGTCGTCTGCGGGAGCGGACGCCGGGCCTGACCGACGACGACGACCGCCAGCACGACGGCGGCGACGACCACGAGCCCGACGAGGGCGAGCAGTGCGCGGCGGAGTCTCCGGACGGTGATCGTGGTCACGGTGTGAGCGTAAGCCAGAGACCGGCATATACTCAGCGGCGAAATGCCTACTTATGCCTATGCCTGCACCGAGTGCGGCCACCAGTTCGATGTCGTTCAGTCCTTCAGCGAGGACTCGCTGACGACCTGCCCCGAGTGCTCTGGCCGTCTGCGCAAGCAGTTCAACGCGGTCGGGGTCGTCTTCAAGGGCGGCGGGTTCTACAAGAACGACTCGCGCTCGGACGCCGGCTCGTCCCGCCCGTCCGGCTCCTCGAGCGAGACGAACGGCTCGTCGGGCGACTCCTCGAGCTCGTCGTCCAGCGACTCCTCCGGCTCCGGGTCCTCCTCGTCGAGCTCCTCCTCGGGCAGCGGTTCGTCCACAAGCTCGACCACCTCGAGCGCCGCCTCCACCACGAGCTGACGCGCGCGGCCGGGTCGACCGTCGCCCTCCTAGCGTCGGCGGCATGGCCACCTCGCGTCTCGCCGCCCACCTGCCCTCCCTCTTCGGGCCCTCCCGGCGCGCCGCCTGGCGGTTGTCGCTCGTGCGCCGCGGCCTCGCTGCCGGCGCGCTCCTGCTCGCGCTGCACCTGGCCGTCGGCGCGGCCCGCCCCCCGTCGGCCTCCCCGGGGCCGCGCTCGGTGAGCGGACCGGCGGTGACCCTGTCGCTGGCCGCCCCGGCCGGTCACCTCGACCCCGGCGACACCGTGGGCGTCTACCTGCCCGGGCGGGCCCGGCCCGTGGTCACCGGCGCGACGATCCTGGCCGCATCCACGTCCGCGGGCGCTGCGCCGACGGTGCGGGTCGCCGTGCCGGCCGACCATCTGGGGGAGCTCGTGCAGGAAATGACGCCGGAGACCGGCGGGCGCTCGGGTTTCGTCGTGGTCCGGGAGGGGTGAGTGCAGCGACACGCCTGCTGGGAGCGCACCGGGAGCACTTCTGGGTCACAATCCTTGCAGGTTGACCCTCGGTCAGCATCCATACCCACCTACTGCGGAGGTACCCATGAAGGGCTTCAAGGAGTTCCTGCTCCGGGGCAATCTCGTCGAGATCGCGACCGGTCTGATCATCGCCACGGCATTCGCCACCGTCGTCGCGGCATTCACCAACCTGCTGCTCGAGATCATCGGCAAGCTCACGGGCGGGGCCGACTTCAACTTCGACGAGATGGAGATCCTCGGCTTCCAGACCGTCGGCCCCTTCCTCACCGCGCTCGTCGCCTTCATCATCATGGCCGCAGCGGTGTACTTCGGTGTCATCAAGCCCTACACCGCGATGCGCGAGCGCTACTTCATGAAGGAGGAGGAGGAGGCCGTGGAGGAGCAGGTCATCCTGCTGCGCGAGATCCGCGACTCGCTCAAGACCGACCGCGCCTGACCCGGTCCCCGTACAAGCAGGGGGTCGGTCACCATTCGGTGACCGACCTCCTTCGCGTGTGCCGCCCTGTCCACTCGCAACTGCTTAGGCTCTTGCGGGTCACCGGACGACGGAGCTGAGCAGCAGGCTGGTCTCGCTGTTGACGATCCCGGGGATGCCGCGCATCCGACGCAGCAGGTCGTCGAAGGCGGCCAGGTCCCCGCAGGACATCTCGGCGACGAGGTCCCAGCCGCCGTTGGTCGTGTGCAGCGCCTGGATCTCGGGGAAACCGCGCAGCTCGCGGATCACGCGGTCGGTCGTGCGGCCCTCGACCTCGATGGAACACACGGCGCGGACCTCGGAGGCCTCGGCAGGGTCGCGCACGCGCACCGTGAAGCCGACGATGACGCCGTGGGCGGTGAGCTTGTCGATGCGCGCGGTCACCGTCGCCCGGGAGACCCCGAGCTGCTCGGCCAGGGCCGAGATGGGTGCACGACCGTCCGTGCGCAGGGCCGAGATGAGGCGCTTGTCGAGGTCCGTCGGGCGGTACATGCACACAATGCTAATTCAGCCCTTGCAAAATGGGCACTCATCGTACACAAGGCGAACACTTCTGCTCTTTCGCCTGCAGAACGAGAGTTCTAGCCTGATGACGACGGGTGGGAGACCCCTGCCGATCGACGAAGGAGAGACCATGACGCAGTTCCTCGATGTGCCCAACATGAGCCGTTGGATCCAGCGCGACGGCGCGGAGAACGTCCTCGGCACGATGACCCGGTACGTCGAGGAGGACTTCGCCCGCTGGGCCAGCTTCGACAAGACGCCGCGCATCGCCAGCCACACCCCCTTCGGCGTCATCGAGCTCATGCCGACCTCGGACAACGTCACCTACTCCTTCAAGTACGTCAACGGCCACCCGCTCAACCCGAGCCGCGGCTTCCAGACCGTGACCGCCTTCGGCATGCTGGCCGACGTCGACAACGGCTACCCGGTCTTCCTCTCGGAGATGACCCTGCTGACCGCGTTGCGCACCGCCGCGACGTCGGCGCTCACCGGTCGGGTCCTCGCCCGTCCCGACTCGCGGGTCATGGCCCTCATCGGCACCGGGTCGCAGGCGGAGTTCCAGTCGCTGGCCTTCCGCGCGGCCAGTGGGATCGAGGACCTGCAGATCTTCGACACCGACCCCGCCGCGATGGCCAAGCTGCGCCGCAACCTCGAGCCGCTCGGCTTCCGGATCACCGAGGCCGCCTCGACCGCCGAGGCCGTTCGTGGCGCCGACATCATCACCACCTGCACGGCCGACAAGCAGATGGCGACCATCCTGACCGACGACATGGTCGAGCCGGGCGTGCACATCAACGCCATCGGTGGCGACTGCCCCGGCAAGACCGAGCTCGAGGCACAGATCCTCACTCGCTCCCGGGTCTTCGTCGAGTACCCGCCGCAGACCCGCATCGAGGGCGAGATCCAGCAGATGGACCCCGACTTCCCGGTCGTGGAGTTCTGGCAGGTGCTCACCGGCCAGGCCGAGGGCCGCACCTCGGCGCAGGAGATCACCGTCTTCGACTCGGTTGGCTTCGCCATCGCCGACTTCGCCGCACTGCGCTGCGCCCGCGACGCGACCGCAGACCTGCAGACGACGATCGACCTCGTCGCCGATCCGCAGGACCCCAAGGACCTCTTCTCCCTGGTCAACTCGCTCAAGCCGGTGGGATGAGCAGCGCCACCGAGATCCGCACGACCCCCCTACCCACGGTCACGCCGACGGCGAGCGTCCAGGCCCCGGCCCGGGTCGTCCTCGTGCGGCCCCGCCACTTCACGCCGAACCCGATGACGGCCGGGGACAACGCCTTCCAGTCCCTCCTCGCCGAGGACCCCCGGGTGGTCGCCGCACGGGCCCACGGCGAGGTCACCGCGCTGGCGCGGGCCCTCTCCGGTGCCGGCGTCGGGGTGTCGGTCTTCGACGACCGCACGACGCACACGCCCGACAGCGTCTTCCCGAACAACTGGTTCTCCACCCACCCGGACGGGTCCGTGGCGCTGTACCCGATGTATGCCACGAACCGGCGCACCGAGCGCCGGGCCGACATCATCGAGGACCTCAAGCGCACCTTCGTCGTGCGACGGGTCATCGACTACTCCGCCGCCGAGTACGAGGAGCAGTTCCTCGAGGGGACGGGCGCGATGGTCCTCGACCACGACGCGCGCCTGGCCTACGCGTGCCGGTCCAACCGGCTCTCGCCCGAGCTGCTCGCGGACTTCTGCGCCGACCACGACTACGACCCGGTGCTCTTCGACGCCGTCGACGGGCGGGGCGTGCCGGTCTACCACACCAACGTGCTGATGTCGGTGGGCACGCGTCTCGCCCTCATCGGGTCCGGGATGATCCCGGATCGCGAGCAGCGCGAGACCGTGCTGCGCCGTCTGCACGAGTCGGGCAAGACCGTCGTCGAGCTCACCCCGGAGCAGGTCCACCGCTTCGCCGGCAACTGCATCGAGCTGACCGGGCGTCGGCGTCACCTGGGCGACCCCGACCGGGTCCTGGCGATGTCGACCACGGCGGCCGACTCCCTTCGCCCGGACCAGCTGGCGCTCATCCGACGCTCCTGCCGGGTGCTGACCGCGTCGATCCCGACGATCGAGAGCGCCGGCGGGTCGGTGCGCTGCATGATCGCGGGCAACCACCTGCGGCCCCGCGTGCGCTGAGCCCTACTCGTAGTGCGGCGGCCGCTGCTCCTGCAGCCAGCGGTCGTTGGCGTCCTCGTCCGCCGGGACCTCGCCCCAGCCACGGTCGGTGTCGTCGCTCGTCTGGTCCGTCCGCGGACGGCGCGCCCGCCGCACCGTCCGCGGGCGCTGCTCCGGCTCGGCGGGCGTCTCCTCGTCACCCATGCTGCTCATCCTCCTCGATCGCCTCGCGCACGGCACGCTGCACCTGCGCCTCCTGGCGTGCGGGGTCGGCGAAGATCTCCACCGTCCACAGCCGCAGGTGGTGCCAGCCCAGGTCGACGAGGCGCTCGACGAGGATCCGGTCGCGCTGCCGGGTGGAGGCCAGTCCCGCGTAGCCGGGCCCGTCCACGTCGACGGCGACGAGCATCCGGGAGGAGTCGCGCGGGTCGGCGATGGCGATGTCGATGCGGTGGTCGCCCTCGCCGACGTCGGTGTGGACGACGAGGCCGCTGGCACGCAGCCGCTCGACGAACCCGGCGAGCAGGGGGCTGAGCTCCTCGGCGGAGGACTCGGTCGTGGCCTCGCCCTCCTCGATGCTCGTGAGGAGGGTCCGCAGCGCACGGTGGCCGGCTTGGTCGGGCTTGTCCTTGAAGTCGTTCGGGGAGAATGTCGTGACCCAGGTGGCAGCACGGCGGGCGCGGGTCGCGGCGAGCAGCACGAGCTGCTCTCCCAGCGGACCACTGAGCGCCCCGAGGCGGTTGATGACCGCGCCCTGTGGGGTGCGGCCGAAGCCGACGGAGACGATGGTGCGGTCGCGCTGCTCCCGCTGCCAGCGGTCGGCAGGCTTGGCGATGAGCGGCTCGTGGAGGGCCGCGGCTGTCGCTGCCAGTGACCGGTCCGAGGCGAGGAGCTCGGCGATGGCGTGGGTGATCTCGTCGGCGTGGCGCCGGCCGAAGGTGACGATGCCGAGCGAGTGGCGCGGGTGCTGCTGCAGGTGGGCGCGCACGAGCGTGAGCACCGTCTCGACCTCCGAGGGCGTGGTCTCGACCAGCCCGGTCCGCTCGTCGAGGACGCCCCTGCCGTCGACGTGGACCACGCGCACGTCCTCGCGCTCCCGCGGGGTCGGCGGGTGCACGACCTCACCGGCCGCGGAGTCACCCAGGCGGGGGGCCACCCGCGGGCGCGGGTAGGCGCTCTCGCGCAGGGTCTGCGACGGCAGCACCTCTGCGGCGAGGTCGGCGAGGGACTGCTTGGGCGCAGCGGGAGGGGCCACTCCCCCGTCGGCGCTCCACACCCTGGGTGGGAGCTGGCCACGGTCGCCGATGACGAGCAGCTGACTGCCGCGGGCGATGCCGGAGAGGGCTCGGGCCAGCGTGGTCCGGGAGGCGTCGTCGACGATGACGAGGTCGAAGCGCTCGCGCAGCGGCAGCACCTGGCCGACGACGAAGGGGGTCATGGCCCAGGCGGGCGCCACGGCCCGCAGCAGACCGCCCCAGCGCTCGACGACGGCGTGCCACGGCGGGCGGGGCAGCCGGCCCGCCTCGGCCTCGGCCACCTGGCGGGCGACGGACCGCATCCCGCGCCCGACCCGGTGGAAGTGCTCCCGCTGGCGGGTGGCGATGCGAGCGGCGTTGGCGCCCAGGCTCGCCCGGTCGGCCTCGACGAAGGTCCGCAGGGCCTCGTCGAGGCGGCCACCGGTGACCTTGCCGTACCGCTCGTCGCGGCTCGCCTCGGCGAGCACCGAGGCCCACCAGACGAATCGGACCTCGTCCCCGACGGCGGCGGGCTCGACGCGGCGGGCCGCCAGGTCCTCGATGAGGTCGCCCAGACCGCGGGCCCGCAGGTCATCGAGGTCGTCGATGACCTCGGGCACCGCCCGGGCTCCGGCGGCGTCCTTGGCGAGGTCGTCGAGGCGCCGGTGCAGTTCCTCCCACGGGGTGTCGAGCAGGTGGCCGCCGGCCGGGGTGTCGGCCAGCACGGCCCCCACGTGGGTCAGGTCCGCGTACACGCGCTCGTAGGCCCCGTGCGCCCGGTCGATGTCGGTCGGGATCCGCGGCCGGCCGCCTCCACCGGTCAGGCGCGACCAGCTGCGTCGCTGGGTGGCCGCGAGCGCCAGTGCGGCGTGCAGGTCGGTGGGCGGACGACCCGGGCGCAGCAGCTTTCCCGCCTGGTGGCGCAGGCGCAGTCGCTCGAAGACACCGAGGGGTTGGCCGTGCGCAGGCGTCCCGGCGGGTGCGGTCGCCGCGAGCAGGTCGTCCAGCGGGGTGTCGAAGATCTCCGGTCGGAAGACCTCGAGGGTGTCGCTGATCTCCTCGATGCCGGCGAGGAAGCGGCCGTAGTCGGCCGGGGAGGCCGCTCGGGGCTCGGCGATGTCCGCGAAGACCTCACGCAGGGTGGCGCGCAGGCGGGAGAGACTCCCTTCGCTGCCTCGCAGCCGCTCGACCGCGGCGAGGACGTCGTCGACGTCGTCCTGGGTGTGCAGGCGGGCGCCGGCCCACGGCTGCTCCTGGCGGCCCGGGCGCCACGCCCGGCGGGAGGCGACACCGGTGAGCTGGGTGACGATGGCGTCGCGGGCGGCGGGGTCGATCGCCTCGAGGACGGGTCCAGTGAGGCGGACACGCGAGCGCGGCGCCGGTCGCCGGGTCCCCAGGGTGACCATCGCGTCGTGGGCATCGGCGATGGACACGCCCCACGGCTCGCGCTTGGTGTGCGTCGCCTCGGTGTGTCCCTCGAGCAGCCGGGCGGCCTCGGCGGCCCGACGCCCCGGCGCGGTGAAGTGGCCCTCGCTCTCCGGCGGGCGGGCGGGCCAGCGGGCGGTGATGACGGAGGGGTCCACCTCGGCGGCGGGGTCGCTCACGTGGAGCAGCAGGTCGGACAGGCCCGAGCGCTCCAGCTCGGCGTGCACCCCGCGGATCGGGGCGGCCTTCTCGCTCAGGAGGAGGACGCTGCGACCGCGGGTGGTGGCGGCGGCGATCGTCGCGGCGACGAGGCGGGCCGCGCCGGTGCCGGGGGGTGCGTCGACGAAGAGGCTCTCCCCCGCCGCCACCCGGTCGAGGACGGCCTGCTGGTCGGCGGTCACGTCGCTGACGGCGGTGTCGGCCGTGCTCACCGGCTCACGCTGCGCGGTGAGCGGTCGCCCGGTGAGCAGTGCGCGAAGGGGGTCGGTCCGGGGCAGGCGGCCCGACTCGGCGAGTGCGGAGAGGTCGGCGAGTGCCTCGGCCTTGCCGTAGGGGAAGGCACCGATGACGATGCGCGGGGTGATGCGCAGCCCCGGCAGGTCGGCGCAGCGCTCCCCCAGCGCCTCGTAGACGGGCGTGGGGTTGAAGCCCGGTCCGTCGCCCCGGCCGAGGGCGACGAGGTCGTCCCCGCGCAGGTCGAGGTGCAGCGCGCCGCGCAGGTAGGTCAGCAGGGCCGGGTTGAGCTCGACGCGGTCGGCGAGGTCGAGCGCGAAGTCCGGGCCCGGCCGCAGGCGACGCAGGGCGGCACGGCGCAGCAGGATCGGCGCGATCGGCCGCTCCTCCTGGCCGGGGATGTCCCAGGAGGCCGTGCCCATGGCGAGGAAGCAGGTGTGCACACCGTGCTCCTCCGCGATCGCGTCGACGTGCTCGCTGAGGGAGCCGGCGGCCCGCTGGGCGCGCAGCAGGGCACCCGGCTCGCGCACGAGATCGGACAGGCGGGCGTCACGCCCGGAGAGCAGCATGGCCACACCGCCGGGATGGGCGCTGCTCAGGTCCACCACGTGCGGGTCCCGGGTGGGCCAGATCAGGGTGTTGGGCCCGCCGAGCTCCGTGAGCTCCCGGCGCAACGGGGTCAGTGCTGCCGGGACCGGGGCGGGGGTCGTCGGCTGCTCGGTCACGGGGGCAACGCTAACAACGACAGGGGGGATTCATCGGGAGGACCGGACCGGTGAGACGGGGCCTGCGCCGCAGCGGAACTGCTCGGTCGGTGACCGCGCCGTCCGCTTCGGCCCTCTCGCCGGTGCCGCGCAGCGCGCGTGGGGCAGTTACCCTGTCCGAGGCGCTTCGGCGTCGTGCCTCCGTAGCTCAGGGGAAGAGCACTTCTCTCCTAAAGAAGGTGTCGCTGGTTCGAATCCAGCCGGGGGCGCCGCTTGATACCGGGCTTGCTGAACTCCGAGGGCCTCCCCCAGGAGGCTGTTGGTCCGCATTTTGTCCGTGTCGTCCAATGGATCGGCCCTTCCCGGCCTACGAGGGGGCATCGCGGAGGTGCTCCGTGAAGAACACCGCGATGCGCCGACGAGCATCCTGCGTCGACACCTCGTCGTACCGCGTGCCTGAGACGCGGCCGAGGAAACGCAGGAAGAGCGTCTGGTCCTCGGGCGCATGGTCGTTCATGAATCCATGGCCGGCTCCCGGATAGATCTTCACATCGTGTGGCACGTCGAACTCGGTCAGCAGCCTGCCCAGCCGCTGACCGGCCCGAGCACCCAACGGGGACTTGTCGGCACCGCCGAAGCTCCCGACGACCGGGCAGGCCCGCGGCAACCAATCCCTGGCGTCCGAAGGGCAACCGCCGTAGTTCACCGCCGACGCATCGAACCCGTGGCCCTCGGCCAGGGCGATGGCGTATCCGCCACCCATGCAGAAACCGACCACGCCGACGACCCCCGTGCAGCCGTCGTGCTCTCGTAGCCACTGCCGCGCTGCCGCGATGTCGTCGAAGGTGCGACCACGGCGCGGACCGAGGTCACGCATGATCGTGCGCAGGCAGCGCAGCCGGCTGCCCCAGTAGTAGAGGTCCGGTGCGATCGCCAGGAAGCCTTCCGCTGCCAGCCAGTCGGCATGGTTGCGCAGGTCCTCACTCATCCCGGTGAAGTCGTGGATGACGACGACACCCGGCCACGGAGGCGGCGTCGTGGGCACCGCCGTGTACGCCGGCATCACTCCGGCCACGGTCGCGATCTCGATCTGCCCTCTCGTCTCCATGGCTCAGTGTTGGGGGTGACGACGGGCGCTGGCCAGAGGGCGGGCGCACTGGAACGCGGGGCGGCCCCGTGCCGGTTCGAATCCGGCAGCGCGGGTGGTCCTCCGACCCGCGTCGGCGGGACAATGGTCCTGGTCGACATGGAGGAGGAGTGAGCACGATGTTCACGAAGAAGGGCGACGCCGCGGTCCTCGACAAGCTCCGCGGGGCTCCTGCGCCCTATGCCGAGCTCGGCGAGCGACTGCACACCATCATCCGGGAGAGCGCGCCGTCGTTGGAGCCGATCGTCCGGTGGGGGCTGCCGTTCTACGTCAAGGACGGCCAGGACGTCTGCTACATCAAGCCGGACAAGGAGTACCTCGCGTTCGGCTTCGGTGAGGTCGTCAACCCCGCGCACGAGGAGGGGGCGCACATGCACCCGGTCGCGTGGACCATCACCTCGCTCGACGACGCGACCGAGTCGCGCATCCGCGCGCTCGTGGAGAAGGCGGCTTCCTGAGTCGCTCTGGGCCTGACCGCGGCGGGGGCGGAGCCGGAGCACGAGGCGCCGGCCGGTAAACTATGATCCCGTCCCCGGACCACCTCGAGAGGCCCTCGTGACCCTGCTGCTGCTCGCGCACTTCGTCGCGGCAGCGGTGGCGCCCGGACTGGCCAAGGTCATGGACCGGCGCTCCTTCCTGGTCCTGGCGCTCGTCCCGGGCGCGGCCTTCGCGTGGCTCCTGGCCCAGACCCCGCGCGTCGCCGACGGCGGTGTCATCACGGAGGACGTCGCGTGGGTGCCCTCCCTCGACATGGAGTTCGCCCTGCAGCTCGGGACGCTGCAGTGGCTGATGGGCCTGCTGGTCAGCGGCGTCGGAGCCCTCGCCCTGGTCTACTGCGCCTGGTACTTCCGCCGGGACGACCCCAGCCTCTGGCGCTTCACGAGCGTCTTCACGGCCTTCGCCGGCGCGATGTTCGGCCTCGTCCTCGCCGACAACCTGCTGGCGCTGTACGTCTTCTGGGAACTGACGACGATCTTCAGCTACACCCTCATCGGCCACAACCCGGTGCGCTCCGCGAACCGACGCTCGGCCACGCAGGCACTGCTCGTGACCACCTTCGGCGGGCTGGCGATGCTCGTCGGCACGATCACCCTCGGCGAGACCTCGAGCTACTCCATCCGCGAGATGCTCGCCGATCCCCCGCCGGCCGGCACCCTGACGACGATCGCGGTCGTGCTCGTCCTCGTCGGCGCCCTGACGAAGTCCGCCCAGATCCCCTTCCACTTCTGGCTGCCCGGTGCGATGGCCGCACCGACCCCGGTCAGCGCGTACCTGCACGCGGCATCGATGGTCAAGGCGGGCATCTACCTGATCCTGCTGCTGGCTCCGATCCTCGCCACCACGCCGGGCTGGCGCGTCCTGACCATCGGGCTGGGCATCGGCACGATGCTCATCGGTGGCTGGCGCGCGCTGCGGCAGGACGACATCAAGCTCCTGCTCGCCTACGGCACCGTCAGCCAGCTGGGCATGATGACCGCGCTGGCGGGTGTCGGCAGCAAGGCCGCGTCCCTCGCCGCGCTCGCGCTCGTCCTCTCGCACGCCCTGTTCAAGTCCACCCTCTTCTTCACCGTCGGCATCATCGACAAGGGGACCGGCACCCGTGACCTGACCGAGCTGCACGGGCTCGGCCGGCGCCTGCCGGTCCTGGCCACGACCGCGACCATCTCGGCGGCGTCGATGGCCGGCCTGCCGCCGTTCATCGGCTTCGTCGCCAAGGAGTCCTCACTGGCCGCCGCCGTCGAGTCCATCGCATCGCCGCTGGGCACCTGGGGTGGGCTCTTCCTGGTGATCGGGCTCGGCCTCGGTTCCACCCTGACCGCCGCCTACTCGGCTCGCTTCATCTGGGGTGCCTTCGTCACGAAGGCGACGACGGGCGCCGCCCCCAGCCCCACCCCCTTCGCCGCCTCGAACGCACTGCTCATCGCCCCGGTCGTCCTCGCGGCCCTCACCGTCGTCGAGGGCTTCATGGGCGGCTGGCTCACCGAGACCTTGGCCCCACACTTCTCGACGCTGCCCGGGAGCACACCGGAGAAGCTCGCGCTGTGGCACGGCTTCACCCCCGCCCTCGGCTTGTCCACCCTGGCCGTCGGCGGCGGTGCGCTCCTCTTCGTCTGGCGGGCCCCCTTCGCCCGCTTCCAGGACGCCCTCCCGCACGTCGTCGACGCCGAGCGCGTCTACCAGCGGGTCATGCGTGCCCTCGACCGCTTCGCCGTCGAGATCACCGCCCTCTCCCAGGGCGGGTCGCTGCCGACCTACCTCGGCACGATCTTCGGCGTCGTCATCCTCCTGCCCGGCGTCGTCGCCGCCACCACCCTGTCCGGCTCGTCGGTGCGGATCTGGGACAGCGTCACCCAGGCCATCGTCGCGTTCCTCATCATCGCCGCCACCATCCTCGCCGTCCGCTCGCGCAACCGCCTGCAGGCGATGATGTTCGTCGGGCTCACCGGGTACGGGCTGGCACTGCTCTTCCAGGTGCACGGCGCACCCGATCTGGCCCTGACGCAGATCCTCGTCGAGACCTTCTCGCTCGTGCTCTTCGTCCTCGTCCTGCGCAAGCTGCCCTCGGACTTCCGACGCCGCCCCCGCAGCACCCGCCACCCCTGGCGCCGGTACTGGCGCATGCTGCTCGCGGGTGGTCTCGGCGCGTCGGTGAGCATCCTGACCGTCGTCGCCGCCAACGCTCGTCTCGAGGCGCCGATCTCCAGGGCCTTCCCCGGGGAGGCCTACGACTTCGGCCACGGCCGCAACGTCGTCAACGTGACCCTCGTCGACATCCGCGCATGGGACACCCTCGGCGAGATCACCGTCCTCGTCGCGGCGGCCACCGGCATCGCCAGCCTCGTCTTCCTCCGCTCCCACGAGATCGAGCGCACCTGGACGCGCCGCGGCGACTACGAGAAGACGGTCGCCTCGACCGTGTCCCGCGAGCGTCGCTCGGTCATCCTCGAGACCGCGACGCGACTGGTCTTCCACGTGATGATCGCGCTGTCGCTGTACCTGCTCTTCGCTGGCCACAACCAGTCCGGTGGCGGCTTCGCCGGAGGCCTCACGCTCGGGCTCGCACTGCTCGCCCGGTACCTCGCCGGAGGACGCTACGAGCTCGACCACGCCGCACCCGTGGGCGCCGGCGCCGTGCTCGGAGCCGGCCTGGCGGTGTCGGCCGTCGCCGCGCTGCTCCCCCTCGCCTTCGGCGGGACCGTCCTCCAGTCGTACGTCATCGACGTCACCCTGCCCGTCTGGGGCGACGTCAAGTTCGTCACCGCGCTGGTCTTCGACATCGGCGTCTACCTGATCGTCACCGGCCTCGCGCTCGACGTCGTGCGCTCCCTCGGAGCCGGCGTGGACCGCCACACCGAGGAGGACCAGATCGCCGCATGAATGCCATCGAGCCCAGCCTCACCCTCGTCGTCGTCGGCGGATTCCTCGTCGCCGCCGGTGCGTACCTGCTCCTCGAGCGTGCCCTGACCCAGGTCCTGCTCGGCATCGTGCTCGCCAGCAACGGCGTCGCCACCTTGTACCTCGTGGCCTCCGGCCCGGCGAAGGGGGCGCCCTTCGTCGGCGCGCGCCCTCCGGACGAGATGAGCGACCCCCTCCCGCAGGCGATGGTCCTCACCGCGATCGTCATCGCCCTGGCATCGGTTGCCTTCGTGCTGTCGCTGGCCTACCGGCAGTGGCGCATCACCGGCAGCGACGACGTGCCCGACGACGCCGAGGACGAGCTGATCAAGCGGCTCGCCGAGCGTGACCAGACGTCGAGCACCTACGACCCGGACACCCAGTCCACGACCGAGGCAGAAGAGGAGGACGCCACCGCATGAGCATGGTCAACGTCCTCCCCCTGCCGGTGCTGCTCCCGCTGCTCGGCGCCGCCCTGACCCTCGTGGCCCGCCGCTCCCAACGGGCCCAGGTCGCCATCAGCCTGATCGTCCTCACCGCCTGCCTCGGCGTCGCGATCCTGCTGATGTGGCACACGCACACCGAGGGGGCGATGGCCCTGTGGCTCGGTGCCTGGCAGGAGCCGCTGGGCATCGCCCTGGTCGCCGACCGGCTCTCGGCGCTGATGCTGCTCGTCAGCAGCTTCGTCATCCTGACCGTGCTGGTCTTCGCCATCGGGCAGGGAGTCGCCGATGGTGACGAGGACTCGCCGCTGGCGATCTACTTCCCCACCTATCTCGTCCTCTCGGCCGGCGTGTCCAACGCCTTCCTCGCCGGGGACCTGTTCAACCTCTTCGTCAGCTTCGAGATGCTGCTCTTCGCCTCCTTCGTGCTGCTCACCCTCGGGGGCAGCGGCACGCGGATCCGCGCGGGGACCACCTACGTCATCGTCTCGATGGTCTCCTCCTTCCTCTTCCTCGTCGCCATCGCCGGCGTCTACGCGGCCGCCGGCACGGTCAACCTCGCCCAGCTGTCCCTCCGGCTCCCCGAGATCGACTCGACCGTGGCGCTGGCCCTGCAGCTGATGCTCCTCACCGTCTTCGGGATCAAGGCCGCGATCTTCCCGATGTCGGCGTGGTTGCCGGACAGCTACCCCTCCGCGTCCGCGCCGGTGAGCGCGGTCTTCGCCGGGCTGCTGACCAAGGTCGGCGTCTACGCGATCATCCGCACCCAGTTCCTCCTCTTCCCCGACTCCCCGCTCACCACGCTGATCATGGGCGCCGGTCTGGTGACCATGCTCGTCGGCGTCCTGGGGGCAGTGGCCCAGCCGGGCATCAAGCGAATGCTCTCCTTCACCCTCGTCAGCCACATCGGGTACATGCTCTTCGGCATCGGGCTGGCCACCGAGGCGGGCCTGTCGGCCGCGGTCTTCTACATCGCCCACCACATCACCGTGCAGACCGCGCTCTTCCTCATCGCCGGCCTGATCGAGCGCGCCGGCGGATCGACGATCATCGACCGGCTCGGCGGGCTGGCCGCCGGGGCCCCGATCGTGGCCTTCCTCTTCTTCGTCCCCGCGATGAACCTTGCCGGCATCCCCCCGTTCTCCGGCTTCGTCGGCAAGGTCGCACTCATCCAGAGCGGTGTCGACGTCGGCGGGGCGACGGCGTGGCTGCTCGTCACCGGATCGGTCGTCACCTCGCTGCTGACCCTCTACGCCATCGCCAAGACGTGGAGCTACGCCTTCTGGCGACCGCGGAATGAGGGCGCCGACCACCACACGCTCGAGATGCCGGCGCTCACCCCCTCCTGGGGGCGACTCAGCGACGCCATCGGCGCCACGGTGGCTGCGCAGCGCCCCCAGACGCCGATCACACCCCCGACCAAACCGGTCGCGGTGCGTCGCGACATGCCACCCGCGATGCTCGGCGGGGCGACGGCCGTGGTCGCCTTCAGCATCGGGCTCGCCGTCTTCGCCGGGCCCCTCTTCCGCTACACGGATGCGGCCGCCGAGCAGATGATCAGCCGCGACTCCTACGTCGGGGTCGTGCTGCCGCAGGAGGAGCGACGATGACCCCCGGTCGGATCCGTCAACGCATCTCCTCCCGCGCCCGTGGCGGGTTCCAGCCACGCGCCATCATCGCGCTGGCCGTCATCTGGGTCCTGCTGTGGGACCGGATCACCGTCGGCAACGCCGTCAACGGTCTGATCATCGGTGCGGTGATCACCCAGATCTTCCCGCTGCCGTCGATCCAGTACTTCGGTCGGATCCACCCCTGGCCCCTGGTCGTGCTCACGACTCGCTTCTTCATCGACCTCGTCAGCGCGGCGATCGAGGTCAGCATCGCCACGCTCGACCGTCACCCGCCCAGGGGCGGGTCGATCGTCGAGGTGCAGCTGCGGGTGCGCAACGAGCTGTACATGACGATCATCTCCGCGCTGGTCTCGCTGGTCCCCGGGTCGATCGTCGTCGAGGCTCGCCGCACGGCCAACGTCCTCTACGTCCACGGCTTCCACGTCACCACCCCCGAGGGGCTCGAGGACCTGCGCGAGGACGTCCTCGCGGTCGAGACCCGCGTCGTGCGCGCCCTCGGGTCCCCGGAGGAGCTGGCGGCCGTCATGGGCGAGACCACCGCCAAGGAGGACGCATGAACATCATCCTCGGCCTCGCCATGGGGCTGCTCCTCGCCGCGTCCGGCCTGACCCTGACCCGCGTCGCCCTCGGCCCGACCAACCTCGACCGGGCCCTGTGCCTCGACGTCATCATCGTCATCGTCACCGGCATCCTCGCCACCCAGATCGTGCGCAGCGGGGACGCGGCGGCCTTGCCGATCCTCGTCGTCTTCAGTCTCACCGGCTTCGTCGGCTCGGTGTCCGTGGCCCGCTTCATGGGCCGGAAGGAGGACGTGGAATGACCTGGACCACCCTCTTCGACATCGCCGGGGCGATCTCGCTGCTGCTCGGCGCGCTGCTCGCCTTCATCGGCGCCGTCGGCCTGGTCCGCCTGCCCGACCTCTTCGCCCGGATGCACTCCGCGACGAAGCCGCAGACCCTCGGACTGCTGCTGATCCTGCTGGGACTGGCCCTGACGGTGCGCACCTGGGCCGCCGTGGCCACGCTGCTCATCGTCATCGGCGCCCAGGGCCTGACCGCCCCCGTCGCCGCCCACATGCTCGGCCGCTCGGGCTACCGCAGTGGCGTCACCGAGGACGACCTCCTGCACATCGACGAGCTCGGCGAGGCGTACCGCCGCATGCAGCGGTGATCTCGGAGTGGTCGAAGGGAGCAACCGCCACGTCAGGTCGTCAGCTGGTGCGACTTCCGCATCGCACGAGGTGACCACCTGATCCGAGCGGACGAAGGGAAGGGGTCGCCCGACTCAGGCCGACGTCCGCACCGTGCATCGGTGCGGGGACGCAACCGGTCGTGCGGACGTCGCGCCAAGGGCGATCGCTTTCCTTCGTCCGCGCTGGCGTCCGGTCACCCCGGGACATGACGAAGGGGGCGAAGGGAGAGTCTCCCTTCGTCCCCTTCGCTGAGGTCGATCAGACGCGGCCGTAGCCGGAGACGCCGCTGAAGACCGGTCGGATGCTGACGGACTTGCCGCTGCGCGGGGAGTCGATCATCATCCCGTCACCGACGTAGATGCCCATGTGGTACGCGGGCGCGCCGAAGAAGACGAGGTCGCCCGGCTGCGGGTCGGACACCGGGGTGGCCATCTGACGCTGCGCCTCGGTCGTGCGCGGGAGGGAGATCCCCGCCTTGCCGAAGACGTACTGGGTGAAGCCGGAGCAGTCGAAGCCGGAGGGGGTGCTGCCGCCGTAGACGTAGGGCGTGCCGATGTACTGCTTGGCGATGTCGATGACGCCACCGGAGGACGGGGCGGGCGCAGCCGGGGCACTCGGCTCGGACGAGGCCTGCGCCGGGGCCTGACGCTCCTGCGAGCGGCTCGGGGCCGACTCCTGGCGCTCCTCGGCCTGCTCCTGGGCAGCCTGCTCGGCAGCAGCCTCCTGCTCACGCTCCGCGGCCTCGCGCTCAGCGGCGCGCTCCGCACGCTCGCGCAGCTCCGCCTCGGTGGGGCCGGTCGGCTTGGCGACGGGCTCGACGGCGACCTTGCCGAAGGACTTGGTGGCCTTCTCGGAGGCCTTCGCCGCGGGGGCGGTCACGGCCGCGGTCTGCTCGAGCGCCGTGGCGGCCCGGTCGGAGGCGTTGGCCTGCACGGCGCTGACGGCCTGCGGCGCGGGCTCCGTGTCGACGGGGCTCGCCTGCGCGGGGATGGCGATCGCGGCCACGAGGCCACCGGAGGCGGCGACGACGGCCGATCCCTTGGCCAGCGGCGTGCCGGCGTCGGTGATGATCTGGCCGAGCTCGGTGGCCGGGTTGTAGCGACCGGGGGCGCGGTGGCGCCCGACGTTGTGGGACACAGTTGTCTACCTCTCCCGCCTACGAGGTCAGCTGTCGGGTTCGGGCCAGAGGTGCGGCCCGGCCCCGTGGCGGCGGATCACCGTGGTGACCCGTCTCCGCGGGACTTCACCCCGAGGAGCATCTGCGATGCCCCGGTGTGGGTCCCCCGCTCCTGCCAAGCGGTGTTCGTCAAAGCCCGTCAGTCGCGGTGGCAGGACTCGGCGCCGCTCGACGGATCCGCCCAGGGGAGGCGGACGCCCCGACCGTACATGGAGATCACGGGGATGTCACGCCAAGGTCACGGAAGGTACCGGACGCGGTCAGGAGTCACCGCGCGACGGCCTCGACGAAGACGTGGTCGGCGACTTCGCGGGGCAGCGCCACGGCGTCGGCGACGTCCGCGCCGTCGCGCTGGACGAGGATCCGGTCCTCGTCGTCGAGCGAGACCTGGACGACCACCCCGGGCCGCAGCTGGGCCTCGGTGAGCAGGGTCAGGGCGTCGGTGTCCACCTGGGCCGGCTCACCGATCCGGCGCACCCGGAAGTCCCCGACCGGGTCCGACTCCACCGCCTCGCTCAGGCTCGTCATGCCCTCCAGGTAGTCGTCGACCTCGTCCTCGCCGCTGAGCAGCTCGTCCAGCCCCGGGATCGGGGTCCCGTAGGGGGACTCGCGGTGGTCGGGCAGGATCCCGAGGATCTTGCGCTCCACCCGCTCGCTCATCACGTGCTCCCACCGGCAGGCCTCGTCATGGACGTGCTCCCACTCCAGGCCGATGATGTCGACGAGCAGGCGCTCGGCGAGGCGGTGCTTGCGCATCACGCGCGTCGCCAGCTGCTGGCCCTCCTCGGAGAGCACGAGCTGACGGTTGGCCCCCAGGCTGACGAGTCCGTCCCGCTCCATCCGGGCGATCGTCTGCGAGACGGTCGGTCCCGAGTGGCCGAGGCGCTCCGCGATGCGGGCGCGCATCGGGGGGATGCCCTCCTCCTCGAGCTCGAAGATGGTGCGGAGGTACATCTCCGTGGTGTCGATGAGATCCTTCACAGGCTCCATCATGCCTTGTCCGTCCAGCGTCCGGGCCCGTCCGCGGGGCCGCCCACCCGCTCCCGATCGGCCCGGGAGATGAACACTCTCGCCCACCCCAGACCGGCGAGACCGACGACCCCGAGCGAGACGGCCGCTGCGGGCAGGGAGACCAGCGCGGTGACGGCGCTCAGCCCGAGCGACCCGCTCGCGTTCCCGGCCTCCCCCATGAGCCGCCACGCCCCGAGGAACTGGGCCCGGTCCTGCCGCGGAGCGGCGTCCGCCCCGAGGGTCATGACGATCCCCGCACCGAGGCCGTTGCCGATGGCCATGACGAGAGCGACGGCGAGGAGCGCCCCCTTCGTCTCCGCCACGGGCAGCACGAGGAAGGAGCCGGAGACGATGACCAGCAGCCCGGTCACGACCCAGACCCGGCCCAGACGATCCATCGCCCACCCGCCCGGGTAGACGAGGAAGAGCTCCGCGACGCCGGCCACGACGAAGATCTGCGAGGAGTCCACGCCGTCGAGCCCGATGTGGATCGCCCACAGCGGGAGGACCACGAGCCGGGCGGCGCGCAGGGCGGAGATGACGAGGACGGCGATCCCCTGGGTGAGCAGCAGTCGCGTGTGCAGCCGGACGACGCTCAGCACCGCTGAGTGCGGCTCCGCGGCGCGGGCGCGCTCGTGCTCCCCCGTGAGGTCGGGGCTGGCCACGACCGTGACGAGCGAGGCCGTGGCGAGCACCGCCGCGACCGCGTACGCACCCTGCAGCCCCATCGGCCCGATCGCCAGCGCCCCGAGGGCGGGACCGAGGAGGAGGCCCGTGCGCATGGACCCGCCGAGCAGCGACATCCCCCGCGCGAGCCGCTCGCCCGGCAGCACGTCGATCATGAAGCCCTGCCGGGCGAGGAGGAAGGCACTCGACGCGAACCCGCTCGCGAGCAGGGCGAGCGCCATCAGCCACAGGCTCGGCGCCCAGCCGGCGACCACCAGGGCGACGACGTCGATGGCCCCGGCCCGCACCAGCGTCGCCCGCTCCCCGATCCGCGCGACGAGCGAGCCCGCCGGCAGCACCCCGAGCAGCTGGCCGACCCCGGTGAGCGCGACGACGAAGGCGGCCGTCCCCAGGTCGGCGCCGAGCTCGTCGGCGCGCAGCGCGGCGACCGGCACGACCGCGCCCAGGGCACCGGCGGACAGCAGGGTGGGGCCGAAGGCCGGGATGGCGATCCGCCGCCAGGCGAACTCGTCGGTCACGGGCCCGTGTCCCCCTTCGTCGTGTGGTCGATAGGTTGGCGTGGTGCACACCACAGCCACGCCGACGATCGTCCCCGACCGCCGAGCCGGCCCGCCCGGGTGCGGCAACGGCGGCTGGGTCAGCGGGATGCTCACCGAGCGTCTCGAGGACCTCGCCCCGGCCGATGGGGGCCCGACCTCGGTGACGGTACGCCTCACCGCCCCCACCCCGCTCGGCCGACCGCTGCGGTGGGAGGTCGACGGCACGGTCGACGAGCCCGAGGAGCTGGCCGTCCACCTCCTCCACGAGGAGACCCTCCTGGGCACGGCCCGCCGCGCCGGGACCCCGACGGCGCAGATCACCGCCCCGGTCACCCTCGAGGCGGCCCGGACCGCCGCCGCGGCCTTCGACCCGGCCGGACACCCCTTCCCCGGCTGCTACGTGTGCGGGCCGGAGGCGCCGGAGGGCCTGCACGTCTACGCCAGTCCGGTGGCGTCGCGACCGGGCCTGCTCGCCTCCCCGGTCACCCTCACCGAGGAGGGCCTGCCGCCGGTCCTCGCCGCCCTGGACTGCCCGGGCGCGTTCGCGGCCGGCATCGACGAGGACCCGCTGCTGCTCGGCACCTTCGTCGCGTCCCTCCACGCCAACGTCCCCCGCGACCGGGAGCTCGTGGTCACCGCGTGGTCCACCGGTCGTGAGGGCCGCAAACGGTGGTCGGGCACGGCCCTCCACGACGGTGACCGCCTCCTCGCGAGCGCCGCCGCGACGTGGATCGCCATCCCGCGCGACCTCATCCCCGGAACCGCACCCGCAGCCTGAACCCCTTCGTCACCGAGGAGTCCCCATGTCCCGCCCGCTCGCCCTCGTCACCGGCGCCAGCTCCGGCATCGGCGCCGCCACCGCACGCGCCCTCGCCGCAGCCGGCCACGAGGTCGTCTGCGCGGCCCGTCGCACCGACCGGATCAACGACCTGGCAGCCGAGATCGACGGGCGCGCCGTCACCTGCGATGTCACCGATGCCGACGACGTCGCCGCGCTCGTCGAGGAGATCGGGGAGCGCCTCGACGTCCTCGTCAACAACGCCGGTGGCGCGTACGGCCTCGACCCGGTCGCCTCGGCCGACATCGAGGACTGGCGCACGATGTACGAGGTCAACGTGATCGGCACCCTGCGCGTGGTCCAGGCGCTGCTGCCCGCGCTCGTCGCCGGCGAGGGGATCATCGTCAACGTCGGCTCGACCGCCGGACGGATCTCCTACGAGGGCGGCGCGGGGTACACCGCCGCCAAGCACGGCCTGGCCACGATGACCGAGACGATGCGCCTGGAGCTGGTCGACCAGCCGGTGCGCATCACCGAGATCGCACCGGGCATGGTCCACACGGAAGGCTTCTCGCTCACCCGCTTCAAGGGTGACTCCGAGCGCGCCGAGAAGGTCTACGAAGGCGTCGCCGAGCCCCTCGTCGCGGAGGACGTCGCCGATGCCATCACCTGGATGGCCACCCGCCCCCCGCACGTCAACGTCGACCTGCTCGTGATCAAGCCCCGCGCGCAGGCAGCCCAGCACAAGGTCCACCGGGAGTCCTGATGACCACACGACCGAGCTCCTCCACCCCCGAGTCCGTCTTCACCTATGCCGCGCCGAAGCTGAAGTTCGGCCCCGGCTCCGTCGCCGAGATCGGCCACGACGTCGCCGCCCTCGGCGCACGCACCGTCCTCGTGGTCACCGACCCACAGCTGGTCGCGACCGGCCACCCGGAGCGGGTGGCGCAGGCACTGCGATCGGCCGGGCTCGTCGCGGAGGTCCACGACTCGGCCGCGGTCGAGCCGAGCGACGCGTCGCTGGCCACGGCCGTCGAGCGGGCGAAGGGGGCGCCCCGCCCCGACGTCGTCGTCGCCGTGGGCGGCGGGTCGGCCATCGACACGGCCAAGGCGGTCTCGTTGCTGCTGAGCAACCCCGGCGAGCTGATGGACTACGTCAACGCACCGGTCGGGGGTGGTCGGGCACCGGAGCACCCGGTGCTGCCGGTCGTCGCGGTCCCGACGACCACCGGCACGGGCAGCGAGTCGACGACGATCTGCGTCCTCGACGTGCTCGCGGCCAAGGTCAAGACGGGCATCAGCCACGAGCGGCTGCGGCCGGTGCTCGCGGTCGTCGACCCGGAGCTGACCGCGACCCAGCCGCCCGGCGTCACCGCCTCGGCCGGGATGGACATCCTGTGCCACGCCCTCGAGTCGTGGACGGCCCGCCCCTACACCAGCTACGAGCACAAGAGCGCCGAGCAGCGGGTGCCGTACTGCGGCGCGAACCCGATCGCGGACATGTACGCAGAGCGGGCGATGCAGCTGCTCGCGGGCGCCTTCCGGTCGGCCGTCGCGGGCGAGGAGTCGGCGCGGACCGACATGGCCCTGGCGGCGACCTTCGCGGGGATGGGCTTCGGCAACGCGGGCGTGCACGTGCCGCACGCCAACGCCTACCCCGTCGCCGGGCGCATCCACGACATCGGCTCGGACTTCCGGCCCGCGGGCTACGACGCGGGCGAGGCGATGGTCCCGCACGGGATGGCGGTCGCCTCGACGGCACCGGCGGCATTCGAGATGACCTTCAGCGCCAACCCGGAGCGGCACCTGACGGCGGCGGCCTGGCTCGACCCGCAGGGCCTCGACGCGGACGTCGCCCCTCCGCAGCGGCTGCCGGCCGTGCTCCGACGGCTCATGCGCGACATCGACCAGCCCTCGGGCCTGGCGGAGATCGGCTACACCGACGCGGACGTCGACGGCATCGTCTCCGGGACCATGCAGCAGCAGCGCCTGCTCGCCACCGCCCCGCGCGAGATCACCGAGGAGGACATCGCCGGCGTGGTCCGGGCGTCGATGCACCACTGGTAGGACAAGTCTCCGCGGCGTGGGGACCGCGGACGAAGGGGATGGCGTCTGCCCTTGGCGCGAAGTCCGCACGACTTGGTTGCGACGCTCACCCGGTTGCACAGTGCGGACTTCGGCCTGAGCCGGGCAGACCCCATGCCCCCTCGCCCGCTCCTGCCGCAGCGGGTGGAGGGTCGGGTTCGTCCGGCTCAGGCCGCCGCCCGGACCGTCACGACAAGGCTCGGTGCAGACCAACGAGTCCGGGCGGTGCGCCAAGGACGAGCGTGATCCTCCAGCCGCGGACCACAGTCAGGGCTGCAGGCGCTCGAGCGTCCACGCGGCGGGGTCATCGAGGCCGCCCTCGGCGACGCGGGTCCAGCGGAAGCGGTCGTGGAGCCGGTTGCTGCGCCCCGCCCACGCCTCGAGCTCGTCGCAGACGATCCGCCAACCGCCCCAGAACTCCGGTCGCGGCACGTCCTGCCCCTCGTAGCGCTCCTCGACCTCGGCCCACGCGCGCTCGAGCGGCTCGCGGCCCTCGACCGGGGCGGACTGGTGGGAGACCCAGGCGCTCAGCTGCGAGCCCCGCGGCCGGTCGGTGAAGTAGGCGTCGATCTCGGTGTCCCCCACGCGCTCGGCCCGTCCGCGGAAGCGGATCGCGCGGAACATCGACGGCCAGGTGAGGGTCGCCGCGATGACCGGTGCGGCCTGCAGCTGGCGGGACTTCGTCGAGTCGAGGTTGGTGACGAAGCCCGGCCCGTCCGCGTCGAGGAATCGCATGAGCACGGTGCGCACGTCCGGGCGGCCGTCGGCATCGACCGTCGCGACCGCGAAGGACAGCGGCTCGGGCACGTCGCCGAGGTACGCCTGCCGCGCGCGGGCGGCGTCGATCCACGTCGTCACCAGGGCGAAGGGAGCAGCCGGCACCTCGTCCTCGGTCAGCCCCTCGCCGGAGTAGTCCACGTGGTCCGGGTTCGGCGGGGTGCGCGGGATGATCCCGTCGGGAGAAGCGCTCATGGCGCCAGCGTACGGCGGTGGCTTCGAGACGCTTGCTGCGCAAGCTCCTCAGCCGGCGTGGCGACGTTTGCTGCGCACGCTCCTAGCCGACGTGGCGACGCTTGCTGCGCAAGCTCCTCAGCCGGCGTGGCAGGGCTCAGCGGTGTGTCGCCTCGACCAGGCGCGGGGTCAACCACGTCCAGACGCTCGCCGCACCGGCCGGGGAGTAGTGCACCGTGTCCTCGTAGAGCTGGATGCCGTTGACCTCGCCGGTGTAACCGTCGGCGCACAGCGCGCCGTGCAGGTCGAGGACCTCGCGGTCGACGCCGGCGGTCGGCTCGGCGCCGTCTCCCTCCCCCTTCGCCCACGCGGTGACGGTCTCGTTGACCCAGGCCATGTTGGCGGGGTCGGAGATCGGGCCGGCGAACTGCCGCAGGGCGGGGTCGAGCTTGTTCGGGTCGACCTGCCGGCACGGCATCGTGGCGACCTGCACGTCGGTCACCCCGGCCCCCTTCGCCCGCTGCTCGATGTCGGTGAGGGTGCGCTTGATCAGCTCGGCCGCCTGCGGGCTGCGGGACTCGACGAGCTCGCCGTCGACCTCGTGGTCACCGATGAACTGGACGCCGGGGAGCACGAGCAGGCTCTGCGAGCCAGCCTGCTGGACCTTCGCCGGCCAGCCGCTGCGCCACTCGTCGCAGCCCTCGAACTCGGCCATCGGCTCCCCGTCGGCGATGAGCGGTGCGTCGATGAGGTCGCAGCCGATCCGGGCCTGGTTGCTCAGCGTCACTCCCGGGTAGTCCTCGCTGCGCCAGCCCTTGGCCAGGGAGACCCCGACCGAGTCGCCGAGCAGGGCGACGTCGACCGGCGGGTCGGCGCGGGTGAACTCCCCGTCGGAGACGACCAGCGGCGGGACGTCGAGGTCGGCCGTGCTCACCGGCCGGGTGACGGTGAACGCGGCGAGGACCGCGACGACGGCCGTGGCGGCCACCGGCACCGACCACACGGGGACGCCGCCACGGCGGGCTCGTCGACCACGACGGCCGGCCGGGCGCCGACGCAGGCGGTCGGGCAGGAGGACCCCGAAGCCGTGCTGGAGCACCGGCACCTCGAGCCACCTGAAGGAGACGAACGCGACGACGACGGTCACGGCGAGCTGGACGAGGACCGAGACCGCGAGCGGCAGCGCCTCGAGCGCCGGGCCGAGCCAGAGGTGGATCGGCCAGTGGTAGAGGTAGAGCCCGTAGGTCATCTGGCCCAGCAGCGCGGCCGGCGCCCATCCGGCGATGCGGTTGATGAGCATCGGGCGCGGGTCGGTCGCGGTCAGCCCCATCATCCCGGCGCCGACCGCGAAGAGGAGCATGCCGCCGCTCGTGAAGAGCCACTCGCTGCGTGCACCGACGACGAAGAAGGCCGACAGGGAGATGGCGAACCCGAGCACGCCGATCACCTGCGTCATCGGGAGCGAAGGGCGCCGCCCCAGTCGTCCCCGGTGGTCCCGTCCGATGAGCACGGCCATCGCGGCCCCGACGAGCAGCGCCTGCGCGCGGGTGTCGGTGCCGTAGTAGAGGCGGGAGAAGTCGACCCCGGAGCCGGCGAGGTGGGCGGTCCACCAGGCCGAGGCCAGCGCCAACCCGGCCACGACGACGAATCGGCCGGTGCGGCTGCGCCGGAAGAGCAGGAAGATCAGCGCCACGAGTGCCGGCACGAGGAGGTAGAACTGCTCCTCCACGCCGAGGGTCCACGCGTGCCGCAGCGGCGAGGGGTCGCCGACCTGCTCGAAGTACGCGTCCTCCTGGCTGACGAGCCGCCAGTTCTGCACGAAGAACACCGTCGCGAGGACGTCACCCGCGTCGCGGTGCCGGTCGGCCGACCCCGCGAAGAACCCCGAGACGAGGATCGCGGAGCAGGCGACGAGCAGCGCGGGCAGCAGTCGCTCGGCCCGGCGGCGGTAGAAGCGCAGTACGTCGATGGTGCCGTTCTTGGCGAACTCGGAGATGAGAAGTCTGGTGATCAGGTACCCGGAGAAGGCGAAGAAGTGGTTGATCCCGACCCAGCCGCCGACGAGTGCCGTGACGCCGAAGTGGTAGAGGAGCACGAGGACGACGAAGAGCCCGCGGTACCCGTCCAGGGCCGCGAGCCGTTGGGTGCCGGCGGAGGTGGTCAACCCCCCGGTGATGCGGGTCAGGCTCATGGAGCCGCCTGCTCGTAGCTCTCGCTGACCCGGCCGAGGAGGTGGTCCCAGATCATCGGGGTCGCCTCGGGCGAGAAGTGCAGGAAGTCGTTGAAGACCTGGATGCCCTGGATCTTCGCTTGGTAGCCGTCGGAGCACAGCGCCCCGTGGAGGTCGACCAGCGCGACGTCGTCGTGCCCCCGGGCCCACTCCGCGACGAGGGAGTTGATCCGCTTCGGGTCCTTGTACTCCTGCACCACGTGCGGGCTGGAGTCGAAGACGACGCGGAACTCCTCGGGGATGGACTCCTTGACCGGTTTGCGGCAGGGGACGTTGACGATCTGCACCTGCTGCGCACCGGCGTCGTTCGCCTCCCGGCGCACGGTGTCGAGGCGGTCGGTGATCAGCTCGAGGTAGGCCTCGTCGTCGAGCCACAGCCGCTCGCCCTCGACGACGTGCGGGACGGCCAGCAGCGGGGAGGCGAAGATGACGAGGACCTCGTCACCGGCCTGCTCGAACTGCTGCGGCCACTCCTCCTTCATCGCGACGCACTCGGGCTGGTTACCCATCTGGAAGCCCGGCGCCCAGCTCATCGGTGCCGAGAGCAGGTCGCACCCCTCCTTGGCGTAGTTGTGCACGGTCACCCCGGGGAACGCGTCCGCCGGGAAGCGGTCCGCGAGGTAGAAGGGGACGGAGTCGCCGTAGACGCCGATGCGGGCCGGCTCCTCCGGCTCGTACCCCGCCTGGCCCTCGACCAGCTCCGGGGGCGGGCCGGCCGGGGCGGCGGCGACCGGCGGCGACCCCGAGGTGTCGGGCGCGCTCTGCGCGACCGCGAAGCCGGTGCCGGCGAGCGCGATGACCGGGGCCACCACCGCCGCGGCGACGCCCGACGCGGACCGCACGGACGGGAAGAGCCCACGCACCCCCTTCCTCAGGACCGGCCGCTCGATGTACTGGTACGACAGGTGCGCCGCGGCCACGGTGAGGGCGGCGTCAACGACGAAGGCGATGACCGCGTTGCCCCCGAAGCGCTCCGGCCCGAAGGCCAGCCGGATCGGCCAGTGCCACAGGTAGAGCCCGTAGGACAGACGCCCCGCGTAGGCGAGGGGCCGCCACCCGAAGACGGTGTGCACCCAGCTGGGGCGCTCGTCCGCACAGGCGAGCACGAGCAGCGCCGCGCCCAGCGCGAAGACGAACATCCCGCCGAGGTTGAACATCCATGCCGAGTAGGGGCCGACGACGAAGAAGGCACCGATGCTGGAGACGACGCCGACGACACCGGAGGCCACGACGACGGGGCGGGAGACGGTGGGGACCCGACCGTTCGCTCCCGGAGCGAGCCACACACCGAGGGCAGCACCGACGAAGAGTGCCTGGGCGCGGGTGTCGGTCCCGTAGTAGACGCGGGGGTAGTCGCCGGCGTCGTGAAAGCCGACCACCGCGGTCCACACCGCGCTGGTCACCGCCCCGACGAGCAGGACGAGGGTGATCAGGCGCCGCGATCGGGCGAGGGCCAGGAGTCCGAGGACCACGAAGGGGACGAGGACGTAGAACTGCTCCTCGATGGCCAACGTCCAGGCATGGCGAAGGGGGGAGGCGCCCCCCTGGGTGCCGAAGTACTGGTCGCCCTCGCCGATGAGCCGCCAGTTCATGACGTAGCCCAGCGTGGCCAGCACGTCGCCGCCGATCTTGCTGCGCACCGTCTCGTCGGCCCAGAGGAAGGCGTACACGACGACGAAGCCGAGGACGAGGAAGAGCGCAGGCAGCAGCCGGCGGGCACGGCGCCGGTAGAAGGCGATCGCGTCGATGCCCCCACGGAGCATCTTCTCCTCGACGAGCAGCCGGGTGATGAGGAAGGCAGACAGGACGAAGAAGAGGTTGATCCCCACCCAGGCGCCGCTGAGCCACGTGGCCCCGAAATGGAAGGCCATGAAGCACAGCATGAACAGGCCACGGACGCCGTCCAGCGCCGGGCTGTGTGCGAGGCGTGAGCGTGCCACCCGCGCTCCTGTCGTGGTCTCTCTTCTCGTCCCCGCCGGTCATCGCGGCGCGCCACCTCCGAGCGGCTCCGGGAATGCTACCGGCTGGTTGCGACGGGGACACGGGCCTACGTCACAGTTCGCGGAGAGTGCACAATGGGCGCTGCAGTCGCGCAACCGGGAGGCACAAGCATGTCCGACACCGATGTCAAGCACGGACTCGAGGGCGTCGTCGCCTTCGAGTCCCGGATCGCCGAGCCCGACAAGGCCGGTGGAGCCCTGCGCTACCGCGGGGTCGACATCAACGACCTCGTGGGCAAGGTCTCCTTCGGGCGGGTCTGGGGCCTGCTCGTCGACGACTCCTTCGACCCGGGCCTCCCGCCCGCAGAGCCCTTCCCGCTCCCGGTGCACAGCGGCGACATCCGCGTCGACGTCCAGTCGGCGCTCGCCCAGCTCGCACCGCTGTGGGGCTTCCGCCCGCTCCTGGACGTCGACGACGCCCAGGTGCGAGAGGACCTCGCCCGCGCCTCCGTCATGGCGCTGTCCTTCATCGCCCAGTCCGCGCACGGCCAGGACACGCCGATGGTCCCGCAGGCCCGCGTCGACGAGGGCAAGAACATCGTCGAGCGATTCATGATCCGCTGGCGCGGCGAGCCCGATCCCAGGCACGTCGAGGCCATCGACGCCTACTTCACCTCCGCTGCCGAGCACGGGATGAACGCCTCCACCTTCACCGCCCGCGTCATCGCCTCCACCGGCGCCGACGCCGCCGCCTGCCTCTCCGGCGCGGTCGGGGCGATGTCCGGCCCGCTGCACGGCGGCGCCCCCTCGCGTGCGCAGCACATGATCGAGGGGGTCGAGCGCACCGGCGACGCGACGACGTACGTGAAGAACGCGTTGGACAACAAGGAGCGCCTCATGGGCTTCGGGCACCGCGTCTACCGCGCCTACGACCCCCGCGCCGCCGTCCTGCGCGACACCTGCAAGCGCTTGGGGGCACCGCGCTACGAGGTCGCCCTCGAGCTGGAGAAGGCCGCCATCGCCGAGCTGGCCGAGCGCTACCCGAACCGCACGATGGAGACGAACGTCGACTACTGGGCCGCGGTCCTGCTCGACTTCGCCGAGGTCCCCGGGGACATGATGACCCCGCTCTTCGTCGCCGCCCGCACCGCCGGCTGGTCCGCGCACGTGCTGGAGCAGAAGCGCACCGGTCGCCTCATCCGCCCGAGCAGCAACTACGTCGGTCACGGCCCGCGTGCGATCACCGACGTCGCCGGTCACGACCGGCTGCCCACCGCCTGAGCGAAGGATCCTTCCGTGCGCCTGACCCCACCACTGCTCGCCGCTGCCCTCGCCCTGACCGTCGCGGGGTGCGCCGACGACGCAGGCCCGGGGCCGACCGCGCCGCAGAACGCATCCACGCCGGCCGCACCGTCGGTCTCGACCACCGCCTCGTCCAGCGAAGGCCGGGCCGAGGCCGCACCGGCGGGCGAAGCGCCGTCCTCGACGCCGACCGACACGGGCAAGCCCTTCGACCCGGAGGAGTTCACCACCCGGCTCGAGGCAGCCGTCGACGCGGCGCCGACCGTGCGCATCGACGTGCAGATCCAGATGAACGAGACCATGAGCGCCACCGCGAAGGGCGCGCAGAACCTCGCCCGCAACGCCCTCGACATGGAGGTGGACCTGGGTGGGCAGCAGCTGGGGTACCTCCTCGTCGACGGCCAGTACTACCTCGCGCAGCCACCCAAGTGGGTCCCGGTCGAGGAGGGCTCCGACAACCCCACGGTCCAGCAGACCCTGCAGCAGGTCCAGATCCTCAGCATGCGCAACCAGCTCGACGCCTTCGTGGCCGGGCTCGAGCAGGCCGGGATCAAGGGCACGGAGACGATCGACGGCGTCGCGACGACCCACTACACCGCCAGGGTCGACTCGCAGCAGGCGCTGGCCGAGCTCGGCATGGAGAAGGCCCCGGGGACGGCCGACGCCATCCTCTACGACATCTGGCTCGACGACGAGGACCTCATCCGCAAGATGTCCTTCTCGGCCAACGGCGTCACCGCGGTGGTGGCGGCCGGCGAGTGGGGCGCGCCAGTGGGCATCAGCAAGCCGAAGCCCTCCGAGATCGCCGCGGCGCCGTGATCCGGGACGCCCCGACCCGCGGGACCGCTCGTGGGGGAGAATCCGTGGCGTGAGCGACCCGATCCGCATCCCGACCGCCCTCCTCCCCCGTGACGGGCGCTTCGGCTCCGGCCCGTCGAAGGTCCGGCCGGAGCAGGTCGAGCACCTGCAGCAGATCGCGACCACCGTCATGGGCACCTCCCACCGTCAGGCGCCGGTCCGCTCGATCGTCGGCTCCCTGCGCGAGGGCTTGTCGGCGCTCTTCGACCTCCCGGACGGCTACGAGGTGGTGCTCGGCAACGGCGGGGCCAGCGCCTTCTGGGACATCGCCACCCTGTGCCTGGTCCGGGAGCGCTCGCAGCACCTCGTCTTCGGCGAGTTCTCCGGCAAGTTCGCCACTGCCGCCGGCCGGGCCCCCTTCCTCGCCGACCCGAGCATCCGCTCCGCCGAGCCCGGGTCGTTGACCCACGCGGTCGCCGAGGCGGGTGTCGATGCCTACGCCTGGCCGCACAACGAGACCTCGACCGGCGTCATGGCGCCGGTGGTCCGCCCCGCGGGCGCCGATCCTGAGGCGCTCGTCCTCGTCGACGGGACGTCCGGCGCCGGCGGGCTGCCCGTGGACATCACGCAGACCGACGCGTACTACTTCGCCCCGCAGAAGTCCTTCGCCTCCGAGGGCGGGCTGTGGTTCGCCGTGCTCAGCCCGGCGGCCATCGCCCGCGCCGAGGAGCTCGCGGCCACCGACCGGTGGGTCCCGGCCTTCCTGTCGCTGACGAGCGCGATCGACAACTCCCGCAAGGACCAGACGCTCAACACCCCGGCGATCGCCACGCTGGCCCTCATGGACGACCAGGTGCGCTGGATGAACGAGGCGGGCGGGCTGGACTTCGCCACCGCCCGGACGGCCGACTCCTCGGCCCGCGTCTACGACTGGGCGACGAAGGGGGCGCACACCACCCCCTTCGTCACCGACCCGGCGGCCCGCTCGCAGGTGGTCGCCACGGTCGACTTCGACGAGCAGGTCGACGCGGCCGCCGTCGCGGCGGCGTTGCGCCGCAACGGGATCGTCGACGTCGACCCCTACCGCAAGCTCGGCCGCAACCAGCTGCGGATCGGGACCTTCCCGGCGGTCGACCCCGAGGACGTCTCGGCGCTGCTGGCCTGCATCGACCACGTGGCCGAGCGCCTCTGACGCCGCAGGAGCCCAAGCAGCTGCAGCCAAGGCTCGCAGGAGCCCAAGCAGCTGCAGCCAAGGGTTCGCATGAGCCTAAGCAGCTGCGGGTGTGGGCTGGCAGGGGCTAGATCAGGGCGGCGAGGGCCGCGACGATGACGAGCGCGAAGAGCACGAAGAGCGTCATGTTGCGCCGGAAGCGCGGAGTCATCGGGCCGCGACCTCGGCGGGGGCCTCGGGCGCCGGGCGGGTGACGCGCAGGTGCGGGCGCCGGGTGGAGGAGTAGCTCACCCGGACATTCTCGTGCCTGACCATCCAGCGGGCCACGGCGGCCAGCGTGATCCCCACCGCGATGGCGCCCACGCCGACGGTCCAGCGGGGGCCGAGCACGTCACCGATGACACCGATGATCGGGGCACCGATCGGCTTCCCGCCGACGAAGAGCGCCATGTACAGCGCCATGACGCGCCCGCGCATCGACGGGTCGCTGCGCATCTGCACCATCGCGTTGGCGGTGGTCGTCGCGCTGAGCGCGGTCATCCCGCACGCGGCGAGCGCGATGGCGAAGGTCCAGTAGGTCGGGGCGAGCGCCGCCGCGGCGGAGGCCACGGTGAACCCGGTGAGCGAGACGAGCAGGACCCGCAGCCGGGGCTGGTTGCGCCGGGCGGCGATGAGCGCGGCGCTGAGCGAGCCGACGGCCAGGATCGTGCCGAGCAGACCGAAGCCCTGGGCGCCACGGCCGAAGACCTCGGTGGCCATGAGCGCGATCGTGATCTGGAAGTTCAGCCCGAAGGTGCCCAGCACGAAGACCAGGAGCAGCACGAGCAGGATGTCGGGGCGGCCGCGGACGTAGCGCAGTCCGTCACGGACGCCACCGCGACCGGTGGCCCGCGGCGCCGGACTCAGCTCGGAGGGCCGCATCAGGCTCAACGCGACCATCACCGCACCGAAGGACGCCGCGTTGAGCAGCAGCGCCGGACCCGAGCCGAAGGCGGCGATGACCACACCGGCGACACCGGGGCCGGCGAGGCGGCCGAGGTTGAACGAGGCGCTGTTGAGCGCCACGGCGTTGGCCAGCCGGTCCATCGGGACCATCTCGGAGACGAAGGACTGGCGTGCCGGGTTGTCGAAGGCGGTGGCCAGACCGGTCGCGAGGGCGATGAGGTAGAAGTGCCACAGCTGGGCGCTCCCGGTGACGACGAGGACACCACCGACGAGTGCGGCGAGGCCGAGCATCGCCTGGCTGACCATGAGCAGCGCTCGCTTGGGGACGCGGTCGATGACGGACCCGGCCCACGGCGCGAGGACCATCATCGGCAGGAACTGCAGGCCGGTGACGATGCCCAGCGCAGTCGCGGAGTGGTCGGTCAGCTGGGTGAGCACGACCCAGTCCTGGGCGACGCGCCCCATCCAGGTACCGGTGTTGGAGACGACCCCGCCGGCGGCATAGACGCGGTAGTTGCGCACGGAGAGGGAGGCGAAGGTGGGGCTCATCGGGCGGCGATCCTCCGCAGGATCTCCGTCGCCTCCACGAGGGTGGCCTGCTCGTCCGCGGTCAGCTCCTGCACCCGCTCGGACATCCAGCGACCGCGCTGCCGGCGGATCTGCTGGAGGGCGGTACGACCGGCGGCGGTGAGCTCGACGAGGACACGGCGGCCGTCACTCGGGTCGTCGTGGCGCTCCACGAGGCCGTCGTCCGCCAGGCAGCCGACGGTGCGGGTCATGCTCGGGGCGGAGACCTTCTCGACGTCGGCGAGCTCGCGCGGGGTCAACGGTCCGTCCTCGAGGCGGGCGAGCACGCTCAGCTGGTGCGGCGCGATCTCGTCGGCGCTCTCGAAGCGGATGCGCCGGCTGATGCGCATGCACGCCAGGCGCAGGTCCTCGCTCAGGGCACTGAGCCGCTTGGGGGTCAGGGTTCGGGTGGTCTGGGTCAACGGGCTCCTTCCGACCGTCATCACGTTAGCAGAACTCATTACGTATGCTAACTATTCCGCGAAGGGGTGGGCGCCGCCGGGGTCGTGCCACGGGCCACGTCAGGGCCGAGCACCCCTCGCAGGACCGCCTTGTTCGATGACGACCGCGCACTCCAGCGCCGGCCGGGTCATGGGCAGGGCATCCGCGGATGTCCCGGTCACGCCAGGCGTCGCCGGTCACGGATGCTCCTTCTACCCTGCTGATCGCTGCCGCGCGCCTGTGGATGACGCCAGCGAGGGGAGGGGGAGTCGCGCCACGATGTGGGAGTGGACACACGCATCCGGGCCCTGCTGACCGCCAACGGCCAGATCTGTACCACGGGTCAGCTGGACGAGGCCGACGTGGACGAGCTCACGCTGGCTCGGCTGGTACGCAGGGGTGCCCTGGTCCGTATACGCCGTGGACTCTTCGCTGCCGGCTCGGCCTGGCGCGAGGCCACCCCTGAGCAGCGACTGGTCCTGCGCACCCGGGCCGTGCTCATGGACAGGCCCGAGGCGGCCGCCTCCCACATGAGCGCTGCGGTCCTGCACGGACTGCCGATCTGGGGAGGTTCTGTCGCCAGGGTCGACATCGTGTGCTCGACCCCACGCCGCCGGCTCCGCTCGGGCATCGGGCTCCATCCCTGGCCCGCCGGTATCACGCCTGTCGTGGTCGATGGCCAGCCCGCCGTGCCCGTGCCCGTCGCGGTCGCCCAGGTGTGCGTGGAGCACGGGGTGGTCCCGGGGCTGGTCTGCCTTGATCGCGCGCTGCACGAGGGGAGCGTCACCATCGACGCCGTGGCGCAGGCGGGTGACGACCTGGCACTCGGCCCGCGGGCTTGGCGCCGGCTCGAGCTGGTCATGGAGGGCTCCGACGCCGCGTGCGAGTCCGTCGGCGAGACCCGCACGCGGGTCCTCCTGACCGACTTCGGTCTGCAAGTCCGCAGCCAGGTTGCCATCCGGGACGAGGCCGGGTTCGTCGGACGGGTGGACTTCCTCGTGGGCGATCGCGTGGTCGTGGAGTTCGACGGGATGGTCAAGTACGACGGGGTCGACGGACGACGTGCGCTCCAGCAGGAGAAGGCGCGAGAGGACCGGTTGCGCGCTGCAGGCTACGTCGTGGTGCGCCTCGTCTGGGCGGATCTGGATCGTCCCGAGCGGGTGTTCGACCTCGTCCGGCGGGCACTGCGCCAAGCAGCCTGACCGCTTCCCCACCGACACCTGAGCAGGTGTCGAAGGCGGTCCGGGATCCGTCTGGGCCCGGGTCAACGCAGCCTGACCGGCACACCTATACATGACCGGGACACAGCGCGGCCGATCTCGGATGTCTCGGCCACCGCCAGATTTCCCGGCCACATTCAGATCTGCTGTCTGATGCGAAGCCGGACCCCTCGGGTCACCCGGTCGTCGCGCGGCTCAGCCGACGCCGAGCAGCCCCTTGATCGGGTCGATGGCGAAGTACAGCACGAAGAGCACGGCGACCAGCCACATGAGCGGGTGGATCGCGCTGAACTTGCCGCGCACGATCTTGATGAAGACGTAGGTGACGAAGCCGGCCCCGATGCCTGCCGTGATCGAGTAGGTGAAGGGCATGAGGATGATCGTCAGGAAGGCCGGGATCGCGATCTCCAGGTCGTCCCAGTCGATGTCGCGCACCTGCTGCATCATCAGGAAGCCCACGAGCACGAGCGCCGGCGTCGCGGCCTCGTAGGGGACGACGGCGACGAGGGGCGAGAGGAAGGTCGCGAGCAGGAAGAGGACGCCGGTGACGACCGAGGCCAGACCCGTGCGGGCTCCCTCGCCCACACCGGATGCGGACTCGATGTAGCTGGTGTTGGAGGAGACCGAGGCGGCACCACCGGCGGCCGCGGCGAGCGAGTCGACGACGAGGATCCGCTGCGAGTTGGGCGGGTTGCCCTCCTCGTCGAGCAGGTCGCCCTCGGCGCCGACGGCGACCATCGTGCCCATCGTGTCGAAGAAGTCGGCGAGCAGGATGGTGAAGACGAGCAGCGACGCGGAGACGATGCCGATCTTGTCGAAGGACCCGAGCAGGCTGAAGTCACCGAGGAGACCGAAGTTCGGCGGGTCGACGATGTTCGTCGGGATGCTCGGGACGTTCAGCCCCCAGCCGGTCGGGTTGACCATCTCGCCCTCGGCGTTGGTCTGGCTGCCGATGGAGAAGGCGGCCTCGACGATGATCGCGAGGATGGTCGTGCCGAGGATGCCGTAGAGGATCGCGCCGCGCACCCCGCGCACGTGCAGGGTGACGATGATGAAGAGGCCGACGACGAAGACGAGGAGCGGCCAGCCGGCGAGGAAGCCGCCGACACCCAGCTCGCCGAGGGGACCCCCTTCGGCCTTGCGCACGAAGCCGGCGTCGACGAGGCCGACGATGGTGATGAAGAGGCCGATGCCGACGCTGATGGCCACCTTCAGCGGGGCGGGCACCGCGTGCAGCACCGCCTTGCGAAAGCCGGTGAGCACGAGCGCCAGGATGATCAGGCCCTCGAGGACGACCAGACCCATGGCGTCGGCCCAGGTCATCTCCGGCAGCTTGGCGACGCCGAAGGCGACGAAGGCGTTGAGCCCCAGCCCTGCGGCCAGCGCCAGCGGGTAGTTCGCGACGACGCCCATGAGCAGGGTCATCACGCCGGCCACGAGCGCGGTGGCCGCGGCGACCATCGCGAGGTTCGGCTCGTCACCGCCGCCGAGGAACCCGCCCGTCGAGTCGGCCTGGGTGCCGATGATCAGCGGGTTGAGGACCACGATGTAGGCCATCGTGAAGAAGGTCGCGACGCCACCGCGGATCTCTCGACCGACGGTGGAGCCACGCTCGGTGATCTTGAAGTGGCGCTCGAGGACGGAGCCCTCGGTCGAGGGGCGCGCAGGGGTGCTCATGGGCGCCAATCGTAAGCGCGGTCGGGGTCCGACCCGTCAGAGGGCCTCGATGGACCCGTCGTCGAGGATCGGGGTCCCGACCTTCTCCGGCTGCGGGGCCGGCATGTCGACCTCGGAGTGCGCGCCGCAGCCGTGGTCCTTGCTCACGACGCCGCCGTCGCTCGGGCTCCACTCGTTGGCGCAGACGCCGAAGACCCGGCGCAGCTCGCCCGGCATCGGCAGGAAGTAGCCGCACTCGCCACAGGGGGCGGGGGCCTTGAGCGCGACCTCGGCCTTCGGGCCGTGGCTGCCGTCGTACCAGCGCTGGGCGGCGGCGTCGCGGCCCTCGGCGGAGAGCACGCGGGTGCGGCCGAGACCGAGCTCCCACAGCGCGACGGAGTCGACGTCCTCCTCGCCGGTGGCCTCGAAGCCAGCCTCGAGGTAGGGGTCGTCGTCGACCTTGGGGGTGACGTCGCCGGGGCCGACGTCGCCGGGGGCGAGTCGCTCCGACCACGGCAGCCACTCGGGGGCGAGGATCGCGCCCTCGCCCGGCAGCAACTGGGACTCGCACACGGTCGCGGCCTTGGCGCGCGGGACCCGGGTGACGGTGACGGCCCAGCGCCAGCCGCCGTACCCCGGCAGGGTGGCCTCGAACCAGTGGGTGCCGAGGCGGTCGGCGTCGAGGGTGAAGCCGACGTGCTCGCCGACACCCTCCCCCTTCGTCGCCTCGAGGAGCTCGCGCCGGGCGGGCTCGACGGCCGCCTCGAGGACGCTGTCGGTCTTGGTGCGGGGTGGCATGTCAGCCCTCCAGGTCGTCGGCGACGCGGCGCAGCACCTGGGCGAGCTTGGCACCCTGGGCCTTGTCCGGGTAGCGACCGCGACGCAGTCCGTTGGAGACGTTGTCCAGCAGCTTGATGACGTCCTCGACGATGCCGACCATCTCGTCGGCCGGCTTGCGGTCACGCTCACGCAGGTTCTTGGCCACGCTCGGCGGGGCGTCGAGGACGGTCACGGACAGCGCCTGGGCGCCGCGGCGTCCCTCGACGATCCCGTAGTCGACGCGCGTACCGCCCTTGATGGTCGACGCGCCCTCGGGCAGGGCGTTGGCGTGGAGGAAGACATCCTCGCCGTCGTCCCCGGAGATGAAGCCGAAGCCCTTCTCCGCGTCGTACCACTTGACCTTGCCAGTGGGCACCGTGCACCTCGTTGCTCGACAGTGTGTTTCGTACTAATGCTCAGGAATGGGTGCGCGTCGTCGGCGCACCCGTCACAAGGTTAACCCGTGGGGCGGCCCCGGCCCCAACGGCGAGGGGCGTCAGTCGACCTCGATGCCCCACTGGCCGGTCCACGTGGCACCGGGCGCGAGCGTGACGAGCCCCTCCCCCGAGCTGAAGGCGTCCGGAGGGCAGGACAGCGGCTCGACGGCGATGCCCGGGGCGTGCCCCTCGGGGCCCTCCGGCGTGGAGCGCCCGGTGAAGACCTGCACCCAGTCCAGCCCGGGCCCGCCCCACAGGCGCGTCGTCCGGTCGGCCTCGAGGGTGACCGTCCAGCAGCCGTCCGCGCCCCGCTCGAGACCGGTGTACGCGTTGTCGATCTCGCGGTCGCCGAGCGCCTCCCCACCGCGCAGGTCGAAGGGGGTGTCCCCCACCTCGTGCGTGCCGACCGGCAGCTTGCGGTCGGGGTCGACGAGGACGACCCGGTCGGCGGGCACGGTCAGGCGCGCCTGCTGCGCCGGCGTGGCGCCGAGGGCGAGGTAGGGGTGGGCGCCGTAGCCGACGGGGGCGCTGTCCGGGCCGACGTTGGTGATGGTGGTGGAGCAGGTCAGCCCCCGCGGGTCGACCTGCCAGGCGACGCGCACCTCGAGGGCGAAGGGGTAGCCCGGACGCGGGTGCACCGTGTGCCCCAGGACGATCCGGTCGTCATCGCGCTCGCTCGGGCGGAAGGACTCCCACCGCACGAGTCCGTGGGTGGCGTTCCCGGTGGAGCGCTCGGTGATCGGCAGCTCGTGGTCGCGGCCGGCGAAGCGGTAGCGGCCGTCGCGGATCCGGTTGGGCCACGGCACGAGCAGCTGCCCGCGGCCGGCCGACGCCATCGCCTCCCGCGGGTACCCGGCCACGACGTCGACGCCGCCGACGGTGAGGCTGCGCAGCCCACCGCCGGCCTCGACGACGACGGCCTCGGTCCCGCCGCTGGTCAGCTGCCACTGGGTGCCACTGGGTGGGAGTGCCATGTCCCCAACATAGGCCGCCGACCCGCTCCCGGTCCCCACGGAAATCGGGTCGCCGGCCGTCGGTGGCGTGGGAGACCATGGGGCAGTGGTGACCACCTCCCTTCCCCGTGACGTGCCGGCCCGCGACATCGGTCCGGGCGTCCGCGGCTTCTGGCGGGCCCTGCCGCGGGAGGGGCGCTTCCTCCTCTCCACCGTCGCGGTGCAGCACCTCGGCCGGGGGATGACGCTGCCCTTCACGGTCATCTACCTCAACGAGGTCCGCCAGCTCTCGCTCGAGACCGCCGGCACGGTCATGGCCGTGCTCGCACTGGCGGCGGCGGTCCTCGCCGGCCCCATGGGCAGCCTGACCGACCTCGTCGGTGCCCGGTGGATGCTCATCCTCGCCGGCGTGAGCCAGAGCATCGGCGCCGTCGTCATGGCCTTCGCCACCAGCGCCGTCCCCGCCTTCGTCGCCGCGGCCCTCATGGGTCTGTCGGCCGGCATCGGCTGGGCCGCGGGCAACACCTTCATCTCCGCGCTCGTGCGTGGACCGCTGCGGCAGCGCTACTTCGGGGTGAACTTCGCCCTGCTCAACCTCGGCATCGGCGCCGGCGGTCTCGTCGCCGGCATGTTCGTCGAGGTGAGCCGTCCGGTGACCTTCGAGGTGATCTTCCTCGTCGACGCCGTCCTCATCCTCATCCCGGCCGTCTGGCTGCTCGGGCCGCTCCGGCACGTCACCGCCCGGTCCGAGCGACCGGCGGAGGACAGCTCCCCCGCCAGCTACGGGACCGTGCTGCGTCTGCCCGGCATGGGCTGGGTGCTGCTCATCGGCCTCGTCACCAGCTTCGTCGGGTACGGGCAGCTCGAGGCCGGGATACCGGCCTTCGCGCGCAGCGTCTCCGAGGTGAGCACCGAGGCGGTCGGGGTGGCCTTCGCGGCCAACACGGCGGTCATCGTGCTGCTCCAGTTCTGGGTGCTCCAGCGGATCGAGGGCCACCGGCGCACGCGGGTCGGCCTGATCATGCTCGGCATCTGGGTCGTCGCGTGGCTCGCCCTCGGGGCGAGCGGCCTGCTGCCGGGGACGCTCGCCGCGGCCGTGCTCGTCGTCGCCTTCCTCGCCCTCTTCGGGCTCGGCGAGACCCTGCTGCAGCCGACGCTGCCCGCGATCACCAACGACCTCGCCCCCGACCACCTGCGCGGTCGGGTCAACGCCATCCAGTCGGCGGCCTTCATGTCCGGTGGCGTGGTCGGGCCACTCGTCGCCGGTGTCCTGCTCGGGCGCGGGCTCGACGTCGCCTTCATCGGCGTGGTCCTGGGTGGGCTGGCCCTCGTCGCGTGGCTGCTGCTGCGCCTGGAACGGATCATCTCCCCGGCAGTCAACGGCGTGGCTCCCACCGACGCGCCGCGCCCCTCGCTCGACGCGGCCACCTCCTGACCTGCGAGACCGCGCCGCGACGGGAGGCCCGGTGATCTACCGTGGATCGGTGCGCTCCCTCGCCGAGGACATCCGCCACCGCACCGACGAGGAGCTGGTGGCCCTGCTGGAGCTGCGCCCGGACCTGGCCCGGCCGCAGCCGTCCGACCTGACCGCACTCGCCGCCCGCGCCAGCACCCGCGCGAGCACCGCCCGGGCCCTCGACCACCTCGACCTGCCGCACCTGACGGCCCTGCAGGCGTGTGTCATCGCCGGCGTCGACACCGCTGCGGTCGCCGATCTCCTCGGCACGGACGAGGCCCGCGCGGCCGCCCTCGTCGACGACCTCTCCCGGGCGGCCCTGCTGTGGGAGTCGGCCACCGGGCGGCAGGTCGCCGGCACCGTGGTCGAGGTCCTCGGCCCGCACCCCGCCGGCCTCGGGGCCACCGCCGCCTCGCTCGCGCACACCCTGCCGGACGACGTCCCCGCTGCCATCGAGTCCGTCGGCGCAGAGGCCGAGCGCGTCCTGCACCGGATCGCCTGGCACGGCCCCACGGCGGCCCGCCCGTCCGACACCACCGGCCGCACCGGGCAGGCGGTCGAGGGCCTCGTCGACGCGGGACTCGTCGTCGCCGTGGACGAGGAGCACGTCACCCTCCCGCGGGAGGTCGGCCTGGTCGTGCGTCGTGGACGGCTCCTGGCCTCCCCCGTGGACGACGAGGGGCCCCCGCCCCCGACCCGGGCGATCGAGGACGTCGACCGGGCGGCCACCGCCGCCGCGACCGAGCTGGTCGCCCTCGTCGACGAGCTCCTCGACCGGATCGAGGAGATGCGTCCCCGGGTGCTGCGCAGCGGCGGCCTCGCCGTGCGCGACCTGCGCACCCTCGCCTCCCGGATCGACCTCGACGAGGCGAGCGCGACGCTCCTGCTCGAGCTCGTGCTCGGCGCCGGACTCCTCGTCGACGACCGGGCCCTGGAGCCGACGTGGCGGCTGACCACCGAGGTGGAGGCCTGGCGGGCGCTCGACCCGGCCCACCGCTGGGTGGGGCTCGCGCAGCCGTGGCTGGCCTCCCTTCGCTCCTCCGCCGCCCCCGCGCCCAGGGACGGGAGCCGGGTCAACGCCCTGTCCGAGGGCTTCGTGTGGCCGCCGGTGCGCCCGCTGCGCCGGGAGGTGCTGGCGATCCTCGCGAAGCTGCCCGTGGGGTCCGCGCCCGAGCGCGACCAGGTCGTCGACCTGCTGCGCCGACGCCGCCCGCGCCGGATGCCCCGCGACGTCGAGGCGGTCGTCGCCGGCCTGCTGCGCGAGGGCGAGGTCCTCGGCGTCACCGGGCGGCACGCCCTGGGCACCGTGGGGCGGGCCCTGCTCGAGGGATCGGACCGGGCCGCCGGCACCCTCGCCGACCTCGTGCCCGAGCCCGTCGACCGGCTGCTGCTCCAGGCGGACCTCACCGCGATCGTGCCCGGCGCGCCGGTCCCCGAGCTGGCGGCCCTGCTGCGGCGCAGCGCCACCCTCGAGTCGCGGGGTGGCGCCGGGGTGCACCGCTTCACCGAGCAGAGCCTGCGCGGGGCGTTGGACTCGGGCTGGACGGCCGACGACCTGCTGGAGTCACTGGCCCGGTTCAGCGCGACCGAGATCCCGCAGCCCCTCGACTACCTCGTGCGCGACGTCGCCCGACGGCACGGCCAGCTGCGGTCCGGGTCCGCGGGCAGCTACCTGCGCGGCGACGACCCGACGCACCTCGAGGCGCTGCTGGCGCACCGGGACCTGGGCCACCTGCAGCTGCGCCAGATCGCCCCCACCGTGCTCATCTCCCCCGTCGGGCCGGCCGTGCTCGTCGAGGCCCTGCGCGAGGCCGGCCAGTCCCCCGCCCTGGAGAGCTCGGGCGGCGTGGTCTCCACCGTCCCCACGGCCTCGCGGGTCCCACCGCGCCGGGACCGCCCGGTCACGGAGGTCCAGCCCGAGCCCGCACCCATCGTCCTGGCGCGGCTGCGCGAGGGGGAGGACGCGGCCGAGCGCCGGCGGGCCCAGCCGGCCGACGGGTCACCGGTCATCCCGGCGCTCGATCCCGCGAGCACCTCCGCCCTGCTGCGCGAGGCCGCCGCGGACGGCCTGCCCGCGTGGATCGGCATCACCGACTCCGTCGGCGCGACCAAGCGGGTCCTCTTCCACCCGGTCGCCGTCGACGGCGGCCGCGTCGTCGGCGAGGTCGACGCCCGGCCGCAGGTCTACTCCCTGCACCGGATCACCGGGGTGGTCGTCGACGGCTGAGGCCGTCGCGCGGCCTCAGGCCCCCGAGAGTGCCTTGACCACGCGTGACGGCGACGGCTTGCCGAGCTGCTCGGCCATCCACACGCTCGTGGTGACGAGCGTGTCGAGGTCGACGCCGGTCTCCACGCCTGCGCCGTCGAGCATCCAGACGAGGTCCTCGGTCGCGAGGTTGCCGGTCGCGGACTTCGCGTACGGACAGCCGCCCAGCCCGCCCGTGGAGGCGTCGACGACACTGACCCCGGCGCGCAGGGCGGTGAGCGTGTTGGACAGCGCCTGCCCGTAGGTGTCGTGGAAGTGCACGCCGATCCGGTCCACCCCGATGTCGCGCTGCTCCAGCGCGGTGAGCAGCGCCTCGACGTGACCGGGGGTGCCCGTGCCGATGGTGTCGCCGACGGAGAGCTGGTCGCAGCCGAGGTCCATCAGCTCGGCGCACGCGTCGGCGACCTGGTCGACGGGGACCGGGCCCTCCCAGGGGTCACCGAAGCACATGGACACGTAGGCACGGACCCACATCCCGGCGTCCTGCGCCCGCTTGACGACGGGCGCGAACATCGCAACCGACTCCTCACGGGAGCGGCCCAGGTTCTTCTGCGCGAAGGTCTCGGTCGCGCTGCCGAAGATCGCCACGGCCTCGACCTCGGCCTCGAGGGCGCGGTCCAGCCCGCGCTCGTTCGGCACGAGCACGGGGCGAAGGGGGCTGCGGCCCAGGTCGTCGAGGTCGGCCAACAGCTCGCTCGCGTCGGCGAGCTGCGGCACCCACTTCGGGTGGACGAAGGAGGTCGTCTCCACCGTCTCCAGCCCGGCGTCGACGAGCCGGCGGATGAACTCCGCCTTGACCGCCGTCGGGACGCTCTCCTTCTCGTTCTGCAGACCGTCGCGGGGTCCGACCTCGTACACGGTGACCTTCGACGGCAGTCCCGTCATCGGCTCCGACTGCGGCAGTGCACTGGACGACATGGGTCCATTGTGGCGCATCCCGTACCGTGGGACGCATGACTCAGGATCCCAACCAGCTGCCGGACTACCGGCCCGCCGCGGCCGGTGGATCGGGTCAGATTCCGGGGACCGGTCAGTACGCCAACCCGACGCCGGCGAGCACCTCGACCGTCGCGCTGACGATCGTCTCCGGGGTGCTGACGATCTCGGGGATCTGCTGCATCGTCGGCATCGTGCCGCTCGTCCTCGGCGTCATCGCCCTGACGCAGAACTCCAGCGACCCCGCCCAGGCCGCCAAGCTGACGCGGATCGGCTGGATCGTCCTCGTCCTGCTCAGCGCGCTCTTCGTCCTGGCCGTCGTCGGCGCCGTCGTCGGGGTGATGTACGGCGCCTCGGCCGGGGTCTCGCTGTGATGACCGACGGCGCGCTCATCGTCCAGAGCGACAAGACCCTCCTGCTCGAGGTGGACCACGACAAGGCCGCCGATGCGCGGCGGGCGATCGCCCCCTTCGCCGAGCTGGAGCGTGCCCCGGAGCACATCCACACCTACCGGGTCACCCCGCTCGGCCTGTGGAACGCCCGCGCCGCCGGCCACGACGCCGAGCAGGTCGTCGACGCCCTGATCACCCACTCGCGCTACCCGGTCCCGCAGGCGCTGCTCGTCGACATCGCCGACACGATGGACCGCTACGGGCGCCTCGTGCTGGAGAAGGACGGCGACCAGCTGGTCCTGCGCACCACGGACCGCGCGGTGCTCACCGAGGTGCTGCGGCACAAGAAGATCAAGCCGCTCATCGGTGATCAGCTCTCCCCCGACGAGGTCGTCGTCCACCCCTCCGAGCGCGGCACCCTCAAGCAGGAGCTGCTCAAGGTCGGCTGGCCCGCCGAGGACCGTGCCGGCTACGTGAACGGCGAGGCGCACCCGATCGCCCTCACCGAGGACGGCTGGAGCCTGCGGCCCTACCAGCAGCACGCGGTCGATGGCTTCTGGGACGGCGGGTCCGGTGTCGTCGTCCTCCCCTGCGGCGCCGGCAAGACCCTCGTGGGCGCGGGCGCGATGTCCGCGGCCAAGGCCACCACGCTGATCCTCGTGACCAACACCGTCAGCGCGCGGCAGTGGCGCGAGGAGCTGCTCGCCCGCACGACGCTGACCGAGGACGAGATCGGCGAGTACTCCGGGGCGCGCAAGGAGGTCCGTCCGGTGACGATCGCGACGTACCAGGTGCTCACCCTCCGGCGGAAGGGCGCCTACCCCCACATCGACCTGCTCGATGCCCGCGACTGGGGCCTCATCGTCTACGACGAGGTGCACCTGCTGCCGGCGCCGATCTTCCGGATGACCGCCGACCTGCAGGCGCGGCGGCGTCTCGGGCTGACCGCGACGCTCGTGCGGGAGGACGGCCGCGAGGCGGACGTCTTCTCGCTCATCGGTCCCAAGCGCTTCGACGCTCCGTGGAAGGACATCGAGTCGCAGGGTTACATCGCTCCCGCGGACTGCGTCGAGGTCCGGGTGACGCTCAGCGACGCCGAGCGGATGGCCTACGCGACCGCCGACGCCGAGGACCGGTACCGGCTGGCCTCGTGCTCACCGGCCAAGCCGCGGGTGGTCCGGCAGATCGTCGACCAGCACGAGGGCGAACCGACGCTGGTCATCGGGCAGTACCTCGACCAGCTGCACGAGCTGTCCGAGCAGCTCGACGCGGACCTGATCACCGGCGAGACCCCGGTCAAGGTGCGCCAGGAGCTCTTCGCGGACTTCCGCGAGGGGCACACCAGCCTGCTCGTCGTCTCCAAGGTCGCCAACTTCTCGGTCGACCTGCCCGAGGCGACCGTGGCCATCCAGGTCAGCGGGACCTTCGGCTCCCGCCAGGAGGAGGCGCAGCGCCTCGGCCGGCTGCTGCGCCCCAAGGAGGACGGGCGCACCGCGCACTTCTACACCGTCGTCGCCCGCGACACCGTCGACGCGGAGTTCGCAGCCCACCGCCAGCGCTTCCTCGCCGAGCAGGGGTACGCCTACCGGATCGTCGACGCCGACGACCTCGCAGGAGCCTAAGCAGTTGCGAAGGGGGCCGGTCCCGTGCGCGAACGGGCGACAGATGGGTGCGGCACGACTCAGGGAGCGAGGAACGAGCGACCAAGTGCCGTAGCCATTCGTCGCTCGGGCGCGAGGAACGCGGGGGTCAGAGGATCGACTCGAGGAAGCGCTGGGTGCGCTTGTGCTGCGGGTTGGCCAGCAGGTCGTCGGGGGCGCCCTGCTCGACGATCTGGCCACCGTCGAACATCATCACCTTGTGCGAGACGTCGCGGGCGAACTGCATCTCGTGGGTGACGATGAGCATCGAGATGTCGGTCTCGTCGGCGACCTTGCGCAGGACGCCGAGGACCTCGCCGACCAACTCCGGGTCGAGCGCCGAGGTGACCTCGTCGAGCAGCAGGATCTCGGGGTCCATCGCGAGCGCACGGGCGATCGCCACCCGCTGCTTCTGACCACCGGACAGCTGGCTCGGTCGGGCCCCGGACCGGTCGCCCAGACCGACCTGGTGGAGCAGCTCGTGCGCCCGGTCGCTGGCCTGCTTCTTGTCCCTGCCGAGCACGTGGATCGGCGCCTCGGTGATGTTCTCCAGCACCGTCATGTTCGGGAAGAGGTTGAAGTGCTGGAAGACCATGCCGATCTTCTTGCGGGTGCGCGCGACCTCCTTGGGACGCAGCTCCACCCGCTGGCCGTTGCGCCGGTCGTGGGTGAGCGGCGCGCCGTTGATCCAGATGTAGCCACCGGTCAGGTGCTCGAGCGTCATGACCAGCCGGAGGATCGTCGTCTTGCCCGAGCCGCTCGGACCGATGAGCGTGACCCGCTCCCCCGGCGCGACGTCGAAGTTGAGGTCCGACAGCACGGTCGTGTCGCCGAACTTCTTCTCCACGTCCTCGAATCGGATGACGGGGGTGCCACCCGCCGGCGGGGTGGGGCGGTCAGTGGTCTCGGACTCAGTAGACAAGTGACTTCTCCAGCTTTCGGACGGCCACGGCCGTGATGAGGCTGGCGACGAGGAAGATCAGGCCAGCCAGGGTGAAGGCTTCGTTGTATCGGAAGGTGTTCGCTCCGTACTGCTGCGCGCGGGTGACCAGCTCCACCACACCGATGGCGAAGAGGTAGGGCGTGTCCTTGAACATCGAGATCGCCCAGTTGCCGAGCGACGGGAGCGTCGCCCGCAGCGCCTGCGGGAGCACGACCGCTCCCCAGGTCCGCCTCGTGGAGAAACTCAAGGCCTTCGCCGCCTCCCACTGACCCGGGTCCACCGACGCGATACCCGCGATGTAGGACTCGGCCATGTACATGGCGTAGTGCACGCCGATGACGGCGGTGCCCACCCACAGCAGCGGCCACTCGACCGGCACGAGGTAGTAGACGAAGATCAGCTGGACGATCAACGGCGTCATCCGAATGAGGTCCATGAGCCACCGCAACGGGACGGAGAGGATCCGCGGGAGACTCTCCGTGGTCACCGCCAGCACCAGGCCGAGGGTGGCGGCGATCGCCGTGCCCACCACGGTGATGAGCAGGGTCGTCTTGGCAAAGGTCTCGAGCAGGATCGGGAAGACCTCGGCGGCCGCGTCCCAGCTCCAGAACTGGGCGAACGACGGCGTCATCGACCACAGCTGGAGGGCGATGAGCACGCCGATGACGGCGAAGGCGCTGAAGACGTACCAGCCGATGCGGGTCAGCCGCTTGGCTGCCGGGTGGTCCTCGGCGTTCTTGCGCCAGGCGAGGAGCGCCACGACGAGCGCCGGCAGGCCGAGCCCGGCCGCGAGCGTCAGCAGGGCGGAGCAGACGAGCAGCGTGATGTGCGATCGGGTCAGCGGCACCGACTCCCGGGTGGTGCCGTCGGTGGTGGTCGCGGTACTCACAGGCTCGCCCCCGCTCCGGTGTGCGCACTGCCCACGGGCATCCCGAGCTTGCGACGTGCCCGCTTCTCGAGCACGCGCACGCCCTGGGAGCCCAGCAGGGCGATCAGGTAGTAGATGAGGAATCCGACGCCGTAGGCGAACAAGGTCGATCCGGTGTCCTTGCGCAGCTCGTCGACCTGGAAGGCCAGGTCCTGCAGGGAGATGAAGAGCGCGACCGCGGTCCCCTTGATGAGCATCACGAGCAGGTTGTTGTACCCGGAGAGCATGAGCGCCCAGGCCTGCGGCCAGATCACCCGGCGCATCCGGGTCGCGGGCGGCATGTTCAGGGCGGTGGCGCCCTCCCACTGGCCCTTGTCCACGGAGTTGATCGAGCCGCGCACGATCTCCGCGCCGTACGCGCCGTAGTTCAGGCCGAGGGCGATGATGCCGGTGAGTACGGCGTCCATGCTGACGTCGAAGAGGATCGGGAGCACGTAGTAGAGCCAGAACAGCTGGACGACCAGCGAGGTGCCCCGGAAGAACTCGACGACGACCGTCGAGACCCATCGGACGAACCCGACGGGAGCGATGCTCAGCAGGCCGAGCGTGACGGAGATGATGAAGGCCAGGAGGGCCCCGCCCAAGCTGAGCTGCAGCGTCGTGATGACGCCGTCGGTCAGAGTGGGCAGGGCACTCCTGAGAACGTCCAGATCGTCAGTCACCGGATCAGTCCGGGACGGCCTCGGACTGCTCGGCGTCGGGCAGCTCGCCGGCGCAGAGCTGCTCTGTGGTGATCTCGCCCTTGGGGCGCTCGGCGTCGGTGAAGCCGAACTCACCGACGACGTCGGTGAAGGCCTGCTCGTCGCCGACGATCTTGTCGATCTCCTTGTTGTAGGCCTCGCGCAGCTTGTCGTCGTCCTTGCGGAAGACGGTCGCACCCGCACCGACCTGCTTCTTGCCGTCGACGATGGCGGTGAACGGCTCGGTCACCTCGACGGCAGCGTCCGGGTTGTTCTCCGCCATGGCGCGCAGGGAGATACCGGTCAGCGCGAAGGCGTCGGCGCGCTCCTGCACGACCGCGTCCATGCCGTCCTGCGGGCTGCCCACCTCCATCTTCTCGATCCCGAGGGTGTCGGCGTAGCCGGACTCGATCGCACCGCTCATGACCGCGAGCTTCAGGTCGGCGTCCGCGACGTCGTGCATGTCGTTGACGCCCTCCGGGTTGCCCTTGGGCGTCATCAGGGCGGTCGTGTACATGATCTCCGGGTGGCCGAAGTCGGCCTGCTCGCAGCGCTCGGGCAGGATCGACATGCCCGCGGAGATGATGTCGAAGCGGCCGGCGTTCAGGCCCGGGATGAGCGAGCCCCACTCGGTCTGCACGCCCTTGACCTCGTCGACGCCGAGCTCGGCGAAGACCTTCTTGTGGATGGCGATCGTCGCGCCGGTCAGCTCGCCGTCCTTCTTGAAGGAGTAGGGCTCCTCGCCGGCGATGCCGACGGTGATGACGCCCTCGTCCTTGATCTTGCTGAGGGTGTCGCCACCCCCGCCGTCGCCGCTGCCCCCGTCACCGGAGGATCCCCCGGATCCTCCGTCACCACAGGCTGCCATCGTCAGGGCCAGGGCCGCCGCGGCGCTCCCGGCCAGCATTCGCGTGCTGCGCATGTGTCTCTCCTCCTCCTAGGTGGGCGCGGAGTCGTAACCCCACCCCGACGCAGCTCCCACCACGTCAGCGCGATCCCTTGCACAAGGCAGGACGCCTTGATCGAGAACCGCCCCCGATTCGGCATTCTCCTGACTTCAACAGGTCCGACCTCATCCCGACAAGTACCGCGGCCCGCATCACCGCGTTCGTTACGACACCGCAACCTCTTTGCGTACCCGTTGATGACCCCCACTGCGCGGCGCCGCCACAGGCTCCTGTCAGCAGACGTTCAGGCTTCGGGCGCACACTCGATGGTGTGAGTACCCACGAGACCGCCACCGGGCCCAGCCCACGACTGCTGGTCGTGGAGGACGAGCCGAACATCCGCGAGCTCCTCGCGACGTCCCTGCGCTTCGCGGGATTCGAGGTCGACGTCGCCGGCGACGGGGCCACCGCGCTGGACATCGTCCACCGCGTCGAGCCGGACCTGATCGTCCTCGACGTCATGCTCCCGGACACCGACGGCTTCGAGATCGCCTCGAGCCTGCGGGCCAGCGAGCGCCACCAGCCGATCCTCTTCCTCACCGCCCGCGACTCCCTCGACGACAAGCTCAAGGGACTGACCGTCGGCGGCGACGACTACGTGACCAAGCCGTTCTCCCTCGAGGAGGTCATCGCCCGCATCCGCGTGATCCTGCGCCGCACGACGGACGTGCCCTCCTCGGAGTCCGCGCTGCGCTTCGCCGACCTCGAGCTCGACGACGACGCGCACGAGGTGCGTCGCGCCGGCGTCTCCATCGACGTCTCGCCGACCGAGTTCAAGCTGCTGCGCTACCTCATGCTCAACCCCAACCGGGTGCTGTCGAAGACCCAGATCCTCGACCACGTGTGGGACTACGACTTCCGCGGCGAGCTCGGCATCGTGGAGTCCTACATCTCCTACCTGCGCCGCAAGATCGACACCGGCGACCTGCCACCACTGATCCACACCAAGCGCGGATTCGGATACGTCCTTCGCCTCCCCCCGGAGTAAGGACGCCGTGCAGCGGGTCAACGAGCTGGTCGTCAGCCGCCTGGAGAGGATGCCCCTCACCTGGCGGCTGATCGCGATCCTGCTCGCGATCCTGCTGGCGGCGCTCACGACGACGGCGGTGGCGACGGCCTTCCTGCTCCAGCGCGACCTCGAGCAGAACGTCGACGACCAGCTGCGGGCGGTGGCGATCCCCATCGCCGAGGACAGCATCTCCTCCACCCCCGACACCGCCTTCTACGAGCGCAGGGCCCGGGGCGGACCGACAAACTTCTTCCTGCTGCACCAACCCGCGGACGGCTCCTCCTGGGAGTACCAGGGCCCCACCGGGGTGGACGTCCGCCCCGACGTCCCGCCGCTGGACCCGACCGGCCAGCACGTGCAGACCGGCACCCCCTTCACCGTCGGCTCGGTCGACGGTCACATGCGGTGGCGGGTCATCGCCGGTCGCTACACCGACAACTCGACCTTCGCCGTGGGGATGTCCCTCGCCGGTGTCAACCAGACGATGAAGCGGTTCACGATCGTCTCGACCGTGGTCAGCCTCTCGGCCGTCGTGGCCGGTGGGGTCCTCGGGTGGTACGCGACCCGACGCGCCTTCCGCCCCCTTCGCCGGATCGAGGACACCGCCGCCGCCATCGCCGCCGGCGACCTCACCCGCCGCGTGCCCGTGCGATCCAGCCATGACGAGGTGGCCAGCCTCAGCGACTCGCTGAACTCGATGCTCGTGCAGATCGAGCGCAGCTTCGGCGTCCAGGAGGCATCGGAGCTGAAGATGCGCCAGTTCGTCGCGGACGCGAGCCACGAGCTGCGCACCCCGCTCGCGACGGTGCGCGGCTATGCCGAGCTCTACCGGCAGGGTGCGGTCCAGGACCCCGAGCACATCGGGCAGGCGATGGACCGCATCGAGGGCGAGGCCCGCCGGATGGGCGGCCTCGTCGACGACCTCCTGCTCCTCGCCCGGCTGGACGACCAGCGCCCGCTCGAGTGGACCGATATCGACCTGGTCGTGCTGTGCGCGGAGACCGTCCACGACGCGCGGGTGCGGATGCCCGAGCGCTCGATCTCCCTCGTCGGCCTCGACGGCGAGCTGGAGCCGGTCACGCTCCGCGGTGACGACGCCCGCCTGCGGCAGGTCCTCGGCAACCTCCTGGCCAATGCCCTCATGCACACCGACGAGGGGGTGCCGGTCGAGGTCGCCACCGGCGTCGACGACGGCAAGGCCGTCCTCGAGGTCCGCGACCACGGCGTCGGCATCGACCCGGAGGTGGCCGACAGGGTCTTCGAGCGCTTCTACCGCGTCGACAAGGCCCGCTCCCGGGCCCGGGGCGGCAGTGGTCTCGGCCTGGCGATCGTCGCGGCGATCGTCGACCAGCACGACGGCACCGTGAGTGCACACACCACCCCCGGAGGGGGCGCCACCTTCCGGGTCGAGTTCCCCACCGCGGCAGGCCGGCAAACCACCTGAGGGAACGGCGTCCAGCCACCTGTCAGCCAACGCCAAGGGACATCCGAACTGCGCAAGGCACGGTGGAGGGGTACCCGTCACCCAAGGAGCCTTCCCGATGGACCAGCCACCCACCCCACCACCGACGTCGTACCAGCCACAGCCCCCGCCCCCGCGCCGCCGCGGGCGCCGGATCGGCGAGCTGGCGACCGTCTCGCTCCTCTCCGCTGCCCTGGCGGCCGGCGGGACGTGGGGAGTGATCGCAGTGACCGACGAAGGCCCGGACGCGACCGGCGCCACCGAGGCGAGCGCGACCTCGTCCGCGTCCTCCTCCGAGACCGTCCCGGTCAGCACCGGCGCGGAGGAGTCACCGGACTGGACTGCCGTGACCGACGCGGTCACCCCGAGCGTCGTCGCCGTCGGGGTGCGCGGCCAGGCGGGCGGCGGCGAGGGCTCGGGCGTCATCCTCGACGAGCAGGGCCACGTCCTGACGAACAACCACGTCGTCTCCGGCGCCGGGCCGGACCCGCAGATCACCGTCACCCTGTCCGACGGCGCCACCTACGACGCGACCATCGCGGGCACCGACCCGTCGACCGACCTCGCCGTCCTGACGATCGCCGATCCGCCGAAGGACATCGAGCCGATCACCGTCGGGTCCTCCACGGACCTCCAGGTCGGTGACCCGGTCATGGCCGCCGGCAACCCGCTCGGTCTGGCCGGGACGGTCACCACCGGCATCGTCAGTGCCCTGGACCGGCCGGTCTCCACCGCCCGCAGCGAAGGGGGGCAGTCCCCCTTCGCGCAGCAGGGACGACCCGTGGTCACGGCCGCCATCCAGACCTCCGCCGCGATCAACCCGGGTAACTCCGGCGGTGCCCTGGTCGACGCCTCCGGACGGCTGGTCGGGATCAACTCCTCGATCGCCACCGTGGGCGGCTCCGGCCAGAGCGGGAACATCGGGATCGGCTTCGCCATCCCCGTCGACGAGGCCACGTGGATCGCCGAGCAGCTCATCGAGGACGGTGAGGCCGAGCACGCCTTCCTCGGAGTGGTCCCGGCCGACGGGACCGCGAAGGAGGGTGCCGCGACCCACAGCGGCGCCGAGATCCGCAGCGTGAGCGACGGGAGCCCGGCCGACGAGGCCGGACTGGCCGAGGGTGACCTCGTGGTCGCCATCGGCGACTCCCGCGTGACCGGAGCCGAGTCCCTCGTCGGTCTCGTCCACGCGCGCCAGATCGACTCGCAGGTCCCGCTGACCGTCATCCGCGACGGGGAGAAGATGACGATCGATGTCACGCTCGGGACCGCCCCCGAGCGCGACGCCTGAGCAATCACAGCGGAATCCCAGCCCGATACCAGCGCCCCCCAAGGACGAGGGTGCACAGTGGGATTCAGGAGCACAGAAGAGAGGAAGAGCGGCCGACCTGCTCGTTTCCCTCCCCCCGATGCGGGGGCCGACTTCCTCTCGCTCCTACAGGGGTGCTACCCCCGCCTCCGGGTGTGGCGTCTGGAGGCGGCGCTGAGTAGCCGAACTCATGCCCCCGGTGTGCGGGATCCGCACACTGGGGGCATGAGCATGTCAGGGGATCCCACACTTCAGGCCGTGCGCCAGCTCGAGGACGAGTTCGCCGAGGCCATGTCGCGCATGTACGCCGTCGGCAACGACCTGGCCCGGCTGCGCGCCCGTCTCGTCCGCGAGACCTCGCCGCAGCAGTGGACCCCGGTCCCCGACGAGGGTCCACCAGCGGTGACACCACCGGCGACGATGGCACCACACGCCGCGCCGGTGCCGGGCACGACGGGGACGGTGACGGCACCGCCGGTGGCCCACGCCCCCTTCGCCGGAGAACGACCGTCCCACGTGCCGCCGCCGGCCGGACCGTCCCGGCCGTCCACCCCGTGGTGGCAGCGCGACGGGCTGGTCTCCCGCCTGCTGGCCGTCGTGGGCGCCGGGATCACGCTCATCGGTGTGGCCTTCCTGCTGGCGCTGGCGATCCAGCTGGGCTTCTTCGGGCCGTTGGCGCGGGTCATCAGCGCGGGCCTCCTCGCCGCCGGGCTCGTCACCGCCGCGATCGTCGTGCGCCGTCGGCGGGCCGGTACCGCCGGTGCGCTCGGTCTGGCCGCGACCGGGTTCGCCACGGCCTACCTCGACGTCATCGCCGTCACCCGGATCTACGAGTGGGTTCCCGTGGCGGCCGGTCTCGGCATCGCCGGTCTGGTCGCGCTCGGTGGCCTCCTGCTCGCCCGTGCGTGGGACAGCCAGCTGCTCGGCGGTATCGCCGTCCTCGGCGTGGCCGCGCTCGCACCGACCATCGCGTACGACCACATGCTCCTCGTCGCGCAGTTCCTCCTCGTCCTGACGGTTGTCTCGTGGCCGGCCCAGGTCTCGCGCCGGTGGCACGTGCTCGAGCTGGTCCGGATCGTCCCCACCGCGATCGTCATCGCCCTCCTGCCGGCCTTCGCCGAGCCGATCGGCGCCATCGTCCTGCTCGCCTGCCTGCTCGCCGGGTTCGTGCTCGCGACCAGCCTCGCCGGCGTCCGGGTCGACCGGGCCCCGGCACAGGCCGGGATCGCCGTCCCCGTCGTCGCCGTGCCGGTCCTCTCCGCCGCGCTGGCGGCGGAGCGGTCGACCGGCACCACCCTGATGATCGGGCTGACCCTCGCGCTCGTCCTCGTCGCCGCCCTCACCGCGGGGCGCCTGCCGACGGGCAGCCGCGGGGACACGCTGTTGGTCACCGGGAGCTGCCTGTACACGGCGGGGGTCACCTCGCTGGTGGCCGCGGCGCTCGTCGCCGACGGCACCGACTGGTCGCTTCCGGCGCTGCTCACGGTCGGCGTGCTGTGGGCCGGGGCCTCGCTCGCGCTGCGCGACCGCACCGTCCTGGGCGCGACCCTGCTGACGTCGGCCCTGCCGCTGGTCCTCACCGTGGCCCTCATGCCGTACGCGATCGACCGCGGCACGGCGATGCAGGTCGGGCCCGCGCACCTCGTGGCGGCATCGCTCACGGTCGTCCTCCTGCTCGCCCTCGCCCAGACGGTCAGCGAGTCCCACCCCCGCACCACGATCGCGGTCCGGGCGCTGCTCGCGGGGGCCCTCCTCGCCGCGGGCGGCACCGTCATCATCGCCGGGGCCCTCCTGGGGGACCTCGCCGACGACGCTCGGGGTGGCTTCACCGCCGGCCAGACCGGTGCGACAGTGCTGTGGCTGGCCACCGCCGCGGTGCTCCTGCTGCGGGGACTGCGTGGCTCGGCCTTCGCCGTCCCGGCGGGGCTGGCCATCACGGCGCTGAGCGTCGGCAAGCTGCTGTTCTTCGACCTGGCCTTCCTCGACGGGATCCCCCGGGTGCTCAGCTTCATCGTCGGAGGTCTCATCGTGCTCGGGATGGGCACCGGTTATGCACAAGCGCTCGAGCGGTCGCGCCGGGAGCCGGGGCCTGTGGACAAGTCCGGGGACGGGCCGCGCTCTCCCCATACGGTCTGAGGGACGGCCGGATCGACCGGCCGTCACGACCGAAGGGGACACCATGAGCAGCTTCACCGTCAACACCGAGCGCATCGCCGGCAGCGCCTCCGACATCTCGCAGATCTCCGAGGAGGTCGAGAGCTCCGTCGCGGCGATGATGACCCGCCTGACCCAGCTGCAGAGCGACTGGACCGGCGCGGCCTCGGGCTCCTTCCAGGAGCTGGTCAGCGACTGGCGTGCCACGCAGCGCACGGTCAAGGAGAGCCTCGACGACATCTCGCGCGTGCTCGCCGAGGCCGGCCAGACCTACGCGACCACCGAGGACGGGGTCAAGGCGTCGATGGGTCGCTGACCCCTTACGTACCGAGCGGACGCAGGGGCGGGCGGCCCTTGGGACGAAGTCCGGACACCGCGGGTGCACCGCGCACCGTGAGCTCGAAGTCCGGACTTCGCCCTGAGTCGGGCCACCCACGCCCTGCGTCAGCTCGGGGGTGCCGCTGACCTGTTGGTTACTCCGTGGCGATGGCCTCGAGCACGTCCATCCGTGACGCCCGCCAGGCGGGGACCACGGCGGCCAGGATGCCGACGATCCCGGCCAGGCCGACGAAGAGCACCAACTGCGCCCACGGGATCGCCAGCTCGGTGATGCCGTCCTCGGCGAGCGCCCGCTGGATCGCGATGCCGGAGACGACGCCGAGGGCGATGCCCAGCAACGCACCCAGGAGCGCGATGGCGATCGACTCCAGCCAGATCATCCCCTGCAGCTGTCGCCGGGAGAGCCCGACGGCGCGCAGCAGCCCGACCTCACGGGTGCGCTCGAGGACGGACAGCCCCAGGGTGTTCACGATGCCCAGGACGGCGATGACGATCGCCAGCCCGAGCAGGGCGTAGATGAGGTAGAGCAGCTGGTTGATGAAGCCTCGCTGCTCGTCGGCGAAGGCGTCCTGGTCCTTCAGGGTCACCAGGGGCTGGGCCGAGATCAGCTCCTCGATGTCCTGCGAGACCGCCTCCCTGTCGGCACCGTCCTCGACGAAGACGAAGGCCATGTTGTCGGCCCCCTGCCCGCCCATCGCGTCCACGGTGTCGACGCTCAGGATCACGTCGGGCGTGCCGAAGGTCTCCGGGTCCTCGAAGAACCCGGCGACCTCCAGCTCGCGGGTCTGCTCGCCGATGGTCACCGTCGTCGTGTCGCCGACCTCCCGGCCGGTCTGGTGCCTCGTCGAGAGCAGGACCGAGTCCTCGCCGATGTCGGCGGAGCCGGCAGCCATATCGAGCTCCTCGACCTCGTCGAAGGTCCGCGGGTCGATCGCGACGGAGTACAGCTCACCCCCGTCGACGGTGGACTGGACGTAGCGGATCGGGGAGACCGCGCGGACCCCGTCGACCTGCGTGGCCTCGGCGGTGATCTGCGACGAGTACGGCTGGCCGATCGCATTGCTCAGCACGTAGTCCGCCCGGAAGGTCTCGTCGATCTGCTTGTCGATGCTCGCGTTCGCGCTGGAGGCGATCACGCCCATGAGTGCGACGAGGGTCATGCCGATCATCAGCGCCGACGCGGTGGCGGCCGTGCGGCCGGGGCTGCGCACGGTGTTCTGCTCGGCCATCCGGCCGACGCTGCCGAAGAGACGGCGGTAGACCCACCCGAGCCCCGAGATCACCGGCCGCCCGACGAAGGGGGCGAGGAAGGCCGTGCCGAGGACGAGGCCGGCGATGCCGCCACCGATCCACCACAGCTCCCTCGACCCGGCGACGAAGAGCCCGTAGAGGAAGGCGAGCAGACCGGCCACCAGCACCATGACCTCCACCGCGCTGCGGATGGGGTGGCTCCTGGCCGTCTCGACGGTGTCGCGCATGGCGGCGACCGGCGGGACGGTCCCGGCCCGGTGGGCCGGCAGCCACGCCGCGAGCATGGTCACGACGATGCCCACGACGTAGGTCGCGATGATCGTGCGCGGCTTGAAGACCAGCGCGGTCCCGCTGATGTCGAGGCCGAAGGTGGCGAAGAGAGTCCGGATCCCCATCGCGAGCAGCACGCCCAGGGCCAGGCCCAGCGTCGCCCCGATGAGCCCGATGATGAAGGCCTCGACGAGGACCGAGCGGGTGACCTGTCGTCGGCTGGCCCCGATGGCCCGCAGGAGGGCGAGCTCGCGCCCGCGCTGGGCGACGAGGATCCCGAAGGTGTTGACGATGAGGAAGGACCCGACGAACAGGGCGACGCCGGCGAAGACGAGCAGGAAGGTCGTGATGAACCCCAGCGCCTCCTCAAGAGCGTTCTCGTTGCGGTCCGACAGCTCGGCGCCGGTGAGGGTCTCGTACGCCTCGGGGGTGAGCGGCTCGGCCTGCTCCACCAGCTCCGAGTTGTCGACCCCGTCCTCCGCGGTGACCCAGGCGCTGGAGTACTCGTCCTTGCCGTCCATGAAGTACGACTGCATCGTCTCCGTGTCGAAGACGCTGATGGAGGCGCCGGCCATCCCCCCTTCGCCGAAGGTCAGCGCGCCGACAACCGTGGCCGAGATCTTCGGACGGTCACCGGCCGTGACGAGCGTGATCTCGTCGCCGACCTCGTACCCGGACTGCTCGAGGGTGAGCTCGTCGACCGCGACCTCGCCCTCGCTCGTCGGGGCCCGGCCCGAGGTGAGCGTGATCGGCGGCTCGCCGAACTGGTTGGGCGCCTCGTTGTAGTTGAAGGCCATCGCGGGGGCGCCCTGGCCACCGACGACGTTGCCGTTCTCGCCGACGAAGAAGACGCCCATCGCCTCGACGTTGCCGTCGGCGCGCGCGGCTCCGGGCAGGTCGGCCAGGGCGGCGACCTCCTCGGCCGTCAGCGTGGCACCGGTGGAGCCACCGAACTCGTCCACCTGCCGGGGCTGGACGACGACGTCACCGACCGTGCCGGCGAAGATCCCGTCGAAGGTCCGCTCGAGGGTGTCGGTGAAGACGAGCGACCCGGCGACGAAGGCCGCGCCGAGGATGATCGCCATCGCCGACATGAGCAGGCGCGCCTTGCGCGCCAGCAGACTCTTCATGCTCGCCTTCAGCATCAGTGGGATCCGTCGCTCAGCGCGAGCATGCGCTCGAGGACGAGCTCACGGTCCGGCTCCCACAGCTCGTCGACGATCCGGCCGTCCGCGAGGAAGAGCACCCGGTCGGTGTGCGCCGCCGCAACGGCGTCGTGGGTGACCATGACGATCGTCTGGTCGAACTCGTCCACGCAGCGCCGCAGGAAGCCCAGCACCTCGGCACCGGACGTGGAATCGAGATTGCCGGTCGGCTCGTCGGCGAAGATGATCGCGGGCTTCGACACCAGGGCGCGGGCACAGGCGACGCGCTGCTGCTGGCCACCGGAGAGCTCGCTCGGCCGGTGGGAGAGGCGGTCCTCCAGGCCGACGGTGCGGATGACCAGATCGAACCACTCCTCGTCGGGCCGTCGACCGGCGATCGCGAGCGGCAGGAGGATGTTCTCCTTCGCCGTGAGCGTCGGGATGAGGTTGAAGGCCTGGAAGACGAAGCCGACGCGGTCGCGGCGCAGCCGGGTGAGGGCCCGCTCCTTCAGCCGCGTCAGGTCGGTGCCGCCGATGCGCACCTGCCCGTCGGTGACCTCGTCCAGCCCGGCGAGGCAGTGCATCAACGTCGACTTGCCCGAGCCCGACGGGCCCATGATGGCCGTGAACTGCCCGGCGCCGATGTCGAGGTCGATCCCGTCGACCGCGACGACCGCGGCCTCGCCCCTGCCGAAGACCTTGCGTAGTGCGTGCGTGCTCGCCGCGACCTGCGTGCTCATGGCGGTACTCCCCTGGTGATGTCCGTGTGTCGCGCCCAAATCTATGGGTCGGGCGCGCACGCGGTCACTGGGGTCACCCCCCGGCCGTCTCCTGCGGGTGACGGGAGCCGACGGGTCGGGCCGCCCCGTCCACCCGGACGCAGGAGACCATGCGCAGGACCGGGTCGCGACCCTCGACGAGGTCACCGGTGAACCAGCTCAGCTGCAGCCCCTGCCCGTCGTCGTCGACCTCCGCCAGGGCGAGGTTGTTGTCGAACCACGGCCCGGCAGTCAGCTCCCACCGGTGGGGCGGGGCCTCGACCCCCGACGTGCGACGAGCCAACCACCGCATCGGTCGCACCAGGCTCTTGGCCATCTGCGACATGAGCATCCGCACGCCGCGCGGCATGGGGTTGCGGATCGGGCTGCACACCGCCTGGATGATCCGGCTGCGTACGCCCTCCCCCTCGGCGCCGGGGTCGACGACCTCGGCGATGTAGGAGTGGTGCACGTCCCCGGAGAGGAAGGTGATCGTCCTCGGGGCGGGGCCGCGCTCCCCCTTCGCCACCGACAGCACGAGGTCGAAGACCTCCTGGAAGCCGGACTGGAAGGCGGCCCAGTGCTCCAGGTCGACGACCTGGCGCACCGCCTCGGTCGTCCGGCGCACCAGCACGCTGCGGTCCGGCCGCGCGAGGGACTCGCTGATCGCCTCGGTGTCGTGCAGGCCCGGCGGCAGCAGGTAGGGCACGGACGTCCCGATGAAGAGGTGCTCCACACCGCCGGTCAGCTGCTGGTCGAACCAGGCCAGCTCGTCGTCGTCGAGCATGGAGCGCCGGTCGGGCTCGAGCACCCGGGCGGCACGCGAGTCGAGGACGATCAGGCGCGAGTCACCCAGGGCGCGGGTGTAGCTCCACCGGTAGGTCATCGGGTCGTCGTCGACCCGGGCGGCGAGCAGGCGCAGCTCCTCGGTGATGTCGACATCGCCCGGGACCGCGTCCGTCCTGTCCCCGACGAGCCGCCAGACCTCGTCCTTCGCCAGCTCCTCCGGCGCGAGGTTGCCGATGTGCTGGTAGACCCAGTACGAGGCCAGGCCGGCCACGAGACGCTCGTGCCACCACGACGTGCGGTTCATCTGCTGGTGCCACGACCACGAGGTGTTCCAGTCGTCGCGGATGTCGTGGTCGTCGAAGATCATCGCGCTGGGCAGGATCGAGAGCACCCACCGGATCGCCGGCTCGCTCCACGCCAGGCGGTAGAGGTGCGCGTACTCGGCGTAGTCCTTGATCTCCTCGTAGGGCGCCTGGCTGATGTCGCGCCGGGAGGAGATGAAGTCGAGCATCGCGGGACTGGTCTCGTCGGCGTAGACCTGGTCACCGAGCAGGGCGAGGGCGTCCGGGCGGGTCGCCTCCCCCTTCGCCAGGGCCAGCGCGACGGTCCGCAGCGCGTCGACGCCGTGGCTGCGGTGGTACTCCTCGTCGTGCGGCACGCTCGTGCGGCAGGAGCCGAAGGCCAGCCGGGTGGGGCGGTGGTGCTGCAGCGTCGCGATGGTCGAGGGCGGGAAGGGGGAGTCGGCCAGCGGCCACACCGGCTCGGCGTCGACGGTGACCCGGTACTCGTACTCCTGCCCGGGCTCGAGGTCGGTGACCATGACGAGCGCGTAGTGGTGGTCCTCGACGACGAAGGTCGCCGCCGACCAGGAGCGCTCGCCGATGTGCACCTCGACGCGGGCGGCGTGGGTGGTCTCGACCCAGATCGTCGCCTTGTGCTCCCCGACGAAGCGCAGCAGGGGGCCCAGGAGAAGGGGGGAGTTGTGAGCAGACATCGCGCCCATCATGGTCCAGATTCCTGTGAGATGGCACCGGGGACGGCGAAGGGCGGTTCCCCCGTGGGAGAACCGCCCTTCGCCGTCACGCGTGGAGACCTGGGATCAGAAGCCCATGCCGCCCATGCCCATGTCGTCGCCACCGGGCATGGCCGGTGCCGACTTCTCGGGCTTGTCGGCGATGACCGCCTCGGTGGTGAGGAAGAGCGCCGCGATGGACGAGGCGTTCTGCAGCGCGCTGCGGGTCACCTTGGCGGGGTCGATGATGCCCAGGGCGATCATGTCGACGTACTCGCCGGTGGCCGCGTTGAGGCCCTCGCCGGCCGGCAGGTTGCCGACCTTCTCCGCGACGACGCCACCATTGAGGCCGGCGTTGACCGCGATCTGCTTCAGCGGGGCCTCGGCCGCGACGCGCAGGATGTTCGCGCCGGTGGCCTCGTCACCCTCGAGCTGCAGCTTCTCGAAGGCCACCTTGGTCGCCTGCAGGAGCGCGACGCCACCACCGGCGACGATGCCCTCCTCGACGGCGGCCTTGGCGTTGCGCACCGCGTCCTCGATGCGGTGCTTGCGCTCCTTGAGCTCGACCTCGGTGGCCGCACCCGCACGGATGACGGCGACGCCACCGGCGAGCTTGGCGAGGCGCTCCTGGAGCTTCTCGCGGTCGTAGTCCGAGTCGGAGTTCTCGATCTCGGCCTTGATCTGGTTGACGCGGCCGTTGATCTGCTCCTGGTCACCGGCGCCCTCGACGATGGTCGTCTCGTCCTTGGTGACGACGACCTTGCGGGCGCGACCGAGCAGGTCGAGCTCGGCGGTCTCGAGGGAGAGGCCGACCTCCTCGGAGATGACCTGGCCACCGGTGAGGATGGCGATGTCGGCGAGCATGGCCTTGCGGCGGTCGCCGAAGCCCGGGGCCTTGACGGCGACGGACTTGAAGGTGCCCTTGAGCTTGTTGACCACGAGGGTGGACAGCGCCTCACCCTCGAGGTCCTCGGCGATGATCATCAGCGGCTTGCCCGACTGCATGACCTTCTCCAGGATCGGGAGGAGCTCCTTGACGTTGCCGATCTTGGAGTTGGCGATGAGGACGTAGGGGTCCTCGAGCACCGTCTCCATGCGCTCGGTGTCGGTGACGAAGTAGCCGGAGATGTAGCCCTTGTCGAAGCGCATGCCCTCGGTGAGCTCGAGCTCGAGCCCGAAGGTGTTGCTCTCCTCGACGGTGATGACGCCTTCCTTGCCGACCTTGTCCATGGCCTCGGCGATCTTGGCGCCGATCTCCTGGTCAGCGGCGGAGATGGAGGCCGTGGCAGCGATCTGCTCCTTGGTCTCGATCTCCTTGGCCATCACGAGCAGCTCCTCCGAGACGGCCGAGGTGGCCTTCTCGATGCCGCGCTTGAGGGCCATCGGGTTGGCGCCCGCCGCCACGTTGCGCAGACCCTCCTTGACGAGGGCCTGGGCGAGGACGGTGGCCGTCGTCGTGCCGTCACCGGCGACGTCGTCGGTCTTCTTGGCAACTTCCTTGACGAGCTCGGCGCCGATCTTCTCGTACGGGTCGTCGAGCTCGATTTCCTTGGCGATGGACACGCCGTCGTTGGTGATCGTGGGGGCTCCCCACTTCTTCTCCAGGACGACATTGCGGCCCTTGGGACCGAGGGTGACCTTGACGGCATCGGCGAGGGTGTTCATTCCCCGCTCGAGGCCGCGACGGGCCTCCTCGTCGAAAGCAATGAGCTTTGCCATTCGGGTGGTTCCTCCACGCGAATCGAAGGGTGCGACCGGGGGTGCCCGCGACGGACGGGACGCTCCCACGCGGCTCACGTCACCGTGTGGTCCCGTCCCTCACCTGACCGGTCAGGACTGTCACTCTCACGGGGAGAGTGCTAAGGGCCATTATTGGCACTCTCCACCCGAGAGTGCAAACGCCCGGCACCCCGCGCACCGGCCCGCCACCGGTCAGGGCGAAGGGGGGCGCAGCCGCTTCTGGCGGACCTCGGCAGCAGGGGCGTAGCCGACTGCGTCGTAGAACTCCTCGGCGCCGAGGTCGCACCGCAGCCGGATGACGCCGACCCCGGCCCCCTTCGTCCAGCTCTCGCAGGCGCCGAGCAGTGCGGCGCCGACCCCACGGCGGCGCTGGTCGGCCGCGACGTACAAGGCGTGGATCCACAGCCGACCGCGGGTCCCGATCGGCTGGCCCGGCCAGGTGGACTCGGGCGGGAGGGTCGCCTGCAGGTAGCCGGCGTGGCTGCCCGCGAGCTCGGCGATCCACGTCGGCAGCTGCTCGCGGTGGCGCAGCCAGTGCTCTGCTGCCCGGTCGAGGTAGCCGTCCTCGCGCGACCCGTCGACCGCGATCGCGAACTGCAGCGACAGTGCGGCGACGATGAAGGCGTCCTCGGGCCCGGCCCGGACGATTCGCAGGCTCACGCCCTCATCGTGGCAGACCCCGAGGGCTCAGACCTCGAACCCCAGGCGCCGCGCGCTGCGGGTGCGCTGGCGCTGGTCGCGCAGGCGACGCAGCCGCTTGATGAGCATCGGGTCCTCGGAGAGGGCGGCCGGGTTGTTGATCAGGCCGTTGAGCACCTGGTAGTACCGCGTGGAGCTCATGTCGAACAGCTCCTTGATCGCCTGCTCCTTGGAGCCGGCGTACTTCCACCACTGACGCTCGAAGGCCAGGATCTCGCGGTCACGGTCCGTGAGCGGGACCGAGGGGGTCGGCTGGCTGGACTGATTGGCCTGGTTGGCGGGGTTCACGCAGTGCAGCGTACCGACCGAATCACAGGCCTGTCATTACCTCGGCGTGTCGGCTGGACGCCGCACCCCACGAGGCCACTCGCCTCCCAGGGGCCCCATCCGCCACACCGCGTGACCGTTCGGCGCAAAGTCACCACGAAACAGTAAGTAAAGAGTAAATTCCCGGTCAACGGCGCATGGGCGCTGTGCGTCCCGGGGGCTCGAGGGGGAGGGCGCTTTTCAGGGGAAGGCAATGTCATGAAGAGGTTGATCCTCGGCGGCGTGGCGACCGTCGCTCTGGTATTCGGCGGCTCCGGCGCAGCATCGGCCGGTGAGTACACCGGCAACGGCGGGTCCACGCCCGCCCCCGAGCGCGCGGGGTCGATCTGCGCGTTCTCGGGCCAGGACATCCCGGACGAGATCGAGAACAACCCGGCACCGGAGCTCGACGACGACTGGCTCGGCCGCGGCGTGCAGAGCTACGGCCAGTACGTCTCGCGCGGGTTCAAGGACGAGCTCGGCGAGGAGCGTCCCGGCAACTCCTGCCGCGGCTACGCGTCGATGCGGTGAGGCGGCAACGCCTCGATGCGGTGAGGCGCTGACTGCGCCGACCCACTCCGATACCGCCGTGCCCCGGGCCCACCACCCCCCTCGGCCCGGGGCACGGCCTGCGCCCGGACACCTCGCGTCGCTCAGGCCATCGAGTCGAGGATGGCGGTGATGTCCTCGGGGGTCGTCTGCGGGTTGACGATCGCGAAGCGCGCCAGCGTCTCACCGGCGTGCGTCGTCGGGACGACGAAGGCGAACTCCTCGTCGAGGATCCGGTCCGACCAGGCCTGGTAGTCGGCGGCCGACCAGCCCAGCCGGCGGAAGACGACGACGGACAGGCTGCGCTCGCCGACGAGCTCGAGGTCCTCCCGCCGGGCGATCTCCTCCTCGGCGAAGGCCGCGACGTCCAGGGTCCGCTCCACCGCACTCGTGTAGGCCTGCGTGCCGTGCGTCGCCAGGGAGAACCAGAAGGGCAGCCCCCGCGCGCGCCGGGTCAGGCCGACGGAGTAGTCGGTCGGGTTCCAGTCCGAGGTGCCGGTGAGCACGTCGAGGTAGCCGGCCTTCTGCGTGTGGGCGGCGCGGGCGTAGCCGGGCTCGCGGTAGACCAGCGCACAGCAGTCGAAGGGGGCGAACAGCCACTTGTGCGGGTCGACGATGAAGGAGTCGCAGTGCTCGATCCCCTCGTAGAGGTGGCGCACCGAGGGAACGGCCAGGCCGGCACCGCCGTAGGCGCCGTCGACGTGGAACCAGATGCCGAACTCGCGGCAGACCTCGGCCACCGAGGCGAGGTCGTCGACGATGCCGAAGTTCGTCGTGCCCGCCGTGGCGACGACGGCGAAGTAGCTCTCCGGGCCGTGCTCGAGCAGCACCTCGCGCAGCCGGGGCCCGGTCAGGCGCCCGCGCTCGTCCGGCTCGAC